>NZ_JBSFXK010000007.1:0-184840 GCF_053595355.1 Streptomyces sp. NPDC002513
TGGGCGATCCCGGAGGGCCCACCTCCATCACCAGTGCAGCATCACGTCAAGAGCTTCCGTCTACATCGGAACCTCCTGTTGTGTTCGTGGCGCACAGTCATCCGCGTACCGAACCAGGACCGGAGCATCCCTTCGGGACTTGTTGGAGCGTCCCTCCGTGATATGTCCGGCCGCTGTCTCCATGCCGTGCAAGGCCACGTTGAGCAGCAGCGGGCTGATCACACCACCCTGAGGAGTCCCCTCATCGGTGGGCGAGAATCGTCCGCAATCCATCACCCCCGCCTTGAGCCACCCCCGGATCGCTTCCCGCGCCGGGAAGGTACCGATGAGGCCCATCAGGTGGTCGTGCGAAATGCGGTCGAAAGCCGCTGTCAGATCAGCGTCGAGCACCCATAACCGCCTGGCCCGTCTCTGGCCTGCGATATTGAAGATGGCACCGATCGCGTCATGACAGCCCCGGCCAGGGCGGAAACCGTAGCTTCGCTGCTCGAACCGGGCTTCCCACTCGGGTTCCAGTGCGTTCTTGACGCGAGCCTGGCGGACCCGGTCACGGATCACTGGAATACCCAAGGGGCGCTGCTTTCCGTTGGCTTTGGGAATGTACACACGCCGGACGGGCAGGGGATTTCCAGGACAACGCTCCGCTGCGATTTCAGCGGCCAGTCGCCCTCGCGCGCTCGGAGTGAGCGCACGTTCTCGGTCAATCCCTGCTGTCCGACGGCCTGTGCTCTGCTGCGTCACCCGCTTCACGCTCACGAGCGTGTTCGCGTGAGACCGCAGCATCAGCTTCTGCAAGTTCCGGACCTTCTTCAGGTCCCCTTCCTGCGTGGCTGTGAAGATGCGCTGCCTCAGTCGCCGTACCACCGCTTCCGCCTTGGCCCAATCAATGTCGTGCCAGGCTTGGGCGTAGTCCTCCGGTCCGTTCGCCGTCGTAGGAGGCATCGTCGCCACAGGCGTCGCTGCTTCACCTGCCTTCGGCATCCAACTTGCCCTTCGGTTCGAGGTCCTTTGCAGTTCTTCTTCACGGGCCCACCTGATCCGCGTGGGCTCCCTTTCGGGCCGGGGTATTGCTCCCGTATCCGACGAGTTATGTGACGCGGTAGAGGACTCCGCGTCCCTTTCCTCTGGGCTTTCACCCTGTCGGCGTTCGCTTCTCGGATCATCCTGTCCCGCTGGAGGCTTGGGCCTTCGTTACCTCCGGCTTACCGGGATCGCTCCCGGACTCCAACGGGGTTTCCACGTTCCACTCCCACAAGATGCGACCGGGGTGGGCTCCCTCTTAATCCCGGGCCCGACGGTGTCCTCCCCCTTCGACGCCAATCTTCAGGGGTCGTCATGCGCTCTTCCACGCCAGGGCCTATTCGCCGCCGACAGCTCACCATCGACGCGGCAGAGGAGTTACGAGACTTCGTCAAGGGTTCATTCGCATTAGCCCGTCCGGTCTTCCCCTCGCCTGTTGCGGTCCGATGGCCGTGCCGCTCTTGGGCTTGCGCTTCCGGCTTCACACCCCGCCGTTGCCAGCGACGCATGCGGAAGTGGGGACGGACCTTGGACACTGGTCCGGGATGACCTGCTCATGACCTTCTTTCCTCGTACAGGCCATCCACTTGGGTGGAGCGACTTCGTGTCGCACTGGCGGTGTCTCCTATCGGTGCGTCACCGATCCCAGCATGCCGAACGGGACCGGCGGCGGTCCACCGGTCCCGTTCACCCGAAAGGGGAAAGCCCAGGTCAGGCGATGCGTTCCAGCACCACCGGCGAGGCGGCGAAGTCCGCGCCCGGGGCCGCGAGGTCGTAGGCGCCCTCGATCGCCTGCAGCGCGTACGCGAAGCGCTCGGGGGTGTCCGTGTGCAGGGTCAGCAGCGGCTGGCCCGCCGTCACCGTGTCGCCCGGCTTGGCGTGCATCTCGATGCCGGCCGCGGCCTGCACCGGGTCCTCCTTGCGGGCGCGGCCCGCACCGAGGCGCCAGGCGGCGACACCGACGGCGTAGGCGTCGAGCCGGGTCAGCACGCCCGCCGACGGGGCCTTCACCACATGCTGTTCCTTCGAGGCCGGCAGCGACGCGTCCGGATCGCCGCCCTGGGCCGCGATCATCCGGCGCCAGACGTCCATCGCCGAGCCGTCGGCCAGCGCCTTCGCCGGGTCCGCGTCCTTCACGCCGGCCGCGTCCAGCATCTCGCGCGCCAGGGCGATCGTCAGCTCCACCACGTCCGCCGGACCGCCGCCCGCCAGGACCTCGACCGACTCGCGGACCTCCAGCGCGTTGCCCGCCGTCAGGCCCAGGGGTGTGGACATGTCGGTGAGCAGCGCCACCGTCTTCACACCGTGGTCCGTTCCGAGGCCCACCATCGTGGACGCCAGTTCCCGCGCGTCCTCGATCGTCTTCATGAAGGCGCCCGAGCCGGCCTTCACGTCCAGGACCAGCGAGCCCGTGCCCTCCGCGATCTTCTTCGACATGATCGAGGAGGCGATCAGGGGGATCGCCTCGACCGTGCCGGTGACGTCGCGCAGCGCGTAGAGCTTCTTGTCGGCGGGCGCCAGGCCGTCGCCCGCCGCGCAGATCACCGCGCCGGTCGTGTCGAGGACGTGCAGCATCTCCTCGTTCGACAGCAGGGCGCGCCAGCCGGGGATCGACTCCAGCTTGTCCAAGGTGCCGCCGGTGTGGCCGAGGCCGCGGCCGGACAGTTGCGGGACGGCCGCGCCGCAGGCGGCGACCAGCGGTGCCAGCGGGAGGGTGATCTTGTCGCCGACGCCGCCGGTCGAGTGCTTGTCGGCCGTCGGGCGGGACAGCGAGGAGAAGTCCATCCGCTCGCCGGAGGAGATCATCGCGGCGGTCCAGCGGGCGATCTCGCGGCGGTTCATGCCGTTGAGCAGGATGGCCATCGCGAGTGCGGACATCTGCTCGTCGGCGACCTCGCCCCGCGTGTACGCGTCGATGACCCAGTCGATCTGCTCGTCGCTCAGCTCACCGCGGTCCCGCTTGGTGCGGATGACGGAGATGGCGTCCATGGCCATGGTTTCCTTCCGAAGGTCCGAAGGTGTGCGGCCCCCTGAGCCAGTCGACTCGGGGGGCCGCACGGGAGTCACTTGGCGAGATGGTCCGGGCCGAACGGCTGGGGCAGCATCTGCGACAGCGGCAGGATGCCCGCCGGGGTCTCCAGCAGCAGATCCGGGCCGCCGAACTCGTACAGCAGCTGGCGGCAGCGGCCGCACGGCACGAGGATGCTGCCGTCGCCGTCGACGCAGGTGAAGTGCGTCAGCCGGCCGCCCCCGCTGTTCTGCAGCGCGGAGACGAGTCCGCACTCGGCACACAGGCTGAGGCCGTAGGAGGCGTTCTCCACATTGCATCCGGTGACGACGCGTCCGTCGTCGACGAGTGCCGCGACACCGACCGGGTAGCCCGAGTAGGGGGCGTACCCGCGGGCCATCGCCGCGCGCGCCTGCTCCCGCAGGGCTTCCCAGTCGATTGTGGTGGGCGGGGTGGGTGGGGTCACTTGCCTTGTCCCTTCCGGTACGGCATGCCGTCCGCCTTCGGCATCCGCAGGCTCTGCGCGGACAGCGAGAGCACCAGCAGCGTGACGAGGTACGGGGTCGCGGTCACGAGCTGCGCGGGCACGTCGCTCGTGGTGGAGTACCAGACGAAGAGCAGCGCCGCGACCACGGCGGTGATCACCGCCGGGACGTACCGCTTCTTCCAGGCGAGGTAGGCCACGCCGCACACCACCAGGATGCCGAGCAGCAGGATCAGGGCGTGCACGTTGGTGGTGCCGCCGCGCAGGTTCAGGCTGTCGGTGTAGCCGAACAGGCCCGCGCCCAGGGCGAGTCCGCCCGGCATCCAGTTGCCGAAGATCATCGCGGCGAGACCGATGTAGCCGCGGCCGGCGGTCTGGCCGTCGAGGTACACGTTGGACGCCACGATCGACAGGAACGCGCCGCCGAGGCCCGCGAAACCACCGGAGATGATCACGGCGATGTACTTGTACTTGTAGACGTTGACGCCGAGCGACTCGGCCGCCACCGGGTTCTCGCCGCAGGAGCGCAGCCGCAGACCGAAGGCCGTGCGCCACAGCACCCACCAGCTGAGCGGGACGAGGGCCACCGCGATCACGGTGAGCGGGGACAGGTCCGTGACCAGACCGCCGATGAGGCCCGCGATGTCGGAGACCAGGAACCAGTGTTTCTGGTTGAGCGTGTCCAGGGCGCTGGACAGGCCCGGGATGTCGAAGGTGCCGAGCGAGTCGATCGGCGGGGACTGCTTGGAGGAGCCCTGGGGCGCGTTCTCGAAGGTGAACTTCGACAGGTAGCGGGTGGTGCCGAGGGCCAGGATGTTGATCGCCACACCGGAGACGATGTGGTTCACGTTGAAGGTGACGGTGGCGATGGCGTGCAGCAGAGCGCCGAGCGCACCGCCGATGATGCCGAAGACGACACCGGTCCACGGGCCCCACTGGTAGCCGGCCCAGGCACCGAACCAGGTGCCGAGGATCATCATGCCCTCGAGGCCGATGTTGACGACGCCGGCACGCTCGGCCCACAGACCGCCGAGGCCCGCGAGGCCGATCGGGACGGCCAGGCGCAGCGCCGTGGACATCTGGCCGGTCGAGGTGATGCCGTCCGCGCCGGTGATCAGCCGGACGATCGAGGTCAGGACCAGTACACCGGCGACGATCAGCAGGAGTACCGGGAGCGACATACGGCGGCTGCCCTTGCCGGGCTGCTGCGCCTTCGGCTTGGCGACGGTCGCGGTGGACATCAGGCAGCCACCTCCTTCTTGTGCGAGTTGTTGACGGCCTGGGCGGCCAGCTCGGCGCCCACCCGCTTCTGCTGGCGGCGCAGGCCCCACTGGCGTACGGCCTCGTACGAGATGACGACCGCGAAGACGATCAGGCCCTGCATGATCGTGGCGATCTCCTTCTCGTACGCCACCGGGGTCGCGTAGTCGAGGGCGGGAGACGCCTTGTCCAGGAAGGCGATCAGCAGCGCGGCGAAGGCGATGCCGACCGGGTTGTTGCGGCCGAGCAGAGCGATGGTGATGCCGGTGAAGCCGAGGCCTGTCGGGAAGCTCAGGCTGTAGGTGTGGGCGTCGCCGAGCAGCAGCGGCAGGCCGGACAGGCCCGCGACCGCGCCGGAGATCAGCATCGCGGTGAGGACCATCTTCTTGGCGTCGACGCCGGAGGCCGCGGCGGCGGTCTCGGAGGCGCCGGTGGCGCGCAGGTCGAAGCCGAAGCGGGTGCGGTTGAGGACGAGCCAGTACAGGACGCCCGCGACGACGGCGAGGAAGACCAGGCCGTAGATCTCGCCGACGTCGGAGCCCAGGTTGATGCCCGGGAACCAGCCGGACTTCTTCATGGTGCCGGTGGTCATGTTGTTGCCGACCTGCACGCCCCACACGTCGGAGAGGGTGAGATAGCCGATGACGCTGGTGGCGATGGCGTTGAGCATGATCGTCGCGACGACCTCGCTCACGCCCCGGGTGGTCTTCAGGACGCCCGCGATACCGGCCCAGAAGGCGCCGGTGCACATGGCGACCAGCAGGAGCACCGGGATCTGCAGGAAGGACGGCAGCGCGAGGTGCGCGCCGACGACGGCGGTCATCATCGCGGCGAGGCGGTACTGGCCGTCGACGCCGATGTTGAACAGGTTCATGCGGAAGCCGACGGCCACCGCGAGCGCCGCCAGGTAGTACATCGACGCCTGGTTGATGATCAGCACCTGGACGTCGGAGAACGTCGCCTGCTCGATCATCAGCCGGTACGGCTCGAACGGGTTCTTGCCGGAGGCGACCAGCACGATCGAGGTGAGCAGGATCGCGGCGACGAGCGCGATGACCGGACCGGCCACCGCGAGGAGCACCCGCTCCTTGTCGAACTTCTTCATCGGGCGTCGTCCTCCGGGCCGGCGTCTGCGTCGCCTTCTGTGGCGTTCTCTACGTGTTCCAGGTGACCGGACGCGGCACCCGTCATGGCCGAGCCCAGTTGCTCGGGCGTGATGGTGGCGGGGTCGGCGTCGGCGACCAGCCGGCCGTTGTAGATCACCCGCAGGGTGTCGGAGAGGCCGATCAGCTCGTCCAGGTCGGCGGAGATCAGCAGCACGGCCAGGCCCTCGCGGCGGGCCGCGCGGATCTGGTCCCAGATCTGCGCCTGCGCGCCGACGTCCACGCCGCGGGTGGGGTGGGCGGCGATCAGGAACTTCGGGTGGTGGCTCATCTCGCGGCCGACGATCAGCTTCTGCTGGTTGCCGCCGGAGAGGGAGGCGGCGGTGACGTCGATGCCGGGCGTGCGGACGTCGTACTCCCTGACGATCCGCCGGGTGTCCTTCTGGGCGCCCTTGGGGTCGAGCCAGAAGCCCTTGGCGTTGGGGCGCTCGGTGACATGGCCGAGGATGCGGTTCTCCCACAGCGGGGCCTCGAGGAGGAGGCCGTGGCGGTGGCGGTCCTCGGGGATGTAGCCGACGCCCTGCTCGCGGCGCTTGCGGGTGGGCCAGGCGGTGATGTCCTCGCCGAGGAAGGAGAGGGAACCGGAGTCGGCGCTCTTCAGGCCGATCAGCGCGTCGATCAGTTCGGTCTGGCCGTTGCCCTCGACACCGGCGATGCCCATGACCTCGCCGGCGTGGATGGTGAAGGTGACGTCGTCGAGGACGCGGCGCACACCCGCCGCGCTCTCGGCGGTCGTCTCGGTGAGCAGGCCGGTGGAGGCGGGTTCGGCGAGTTCGCCGAGCGAGGGGCCGCCGCTCGCGAGGACGGTGAGGCCCTTGACCTCGATCACCGGCCGGTCCGTCACGGTCGACTCGGCGGTCTGTGGGGTGGGCAGTTCGCTGCCGACCATCAGCTCGGCGAGCTGGCGGGGGGTGGTCTTCGAGGGCACGGCGGTACCGACCGTCGTGCCGCGCCGTATGACGGTGATGTCGTCGGCGACCGACAGGACCTCGCCCAGCTTGTGGGAGATGAAGATGACGGAGAGGCCCTCGGACTTCAGCTCGCGCAGGTTGGCGAAGAGCGCGTCGACCTCCTGCGGGACGAGTACGGCGGTCGGCTCGTCGAGGATGAGGGTCTTGGCGCCGCGGTAGAGGACCTTGAGGATCTCGACGCGCTGGCGGTCGGCGACGCCGAGGTCCTCGACCAGGACGTCGGGGCGTACGCCGAGGCCGTAGCGCTCGGAGATCTCCTTGATCTTCTTACGGGCGCCGCCGCCGATGCCGTACAGCTTCTCGCTGCCGAGGACCACGTTCTCCAGCACCGTGAGGTTGTCGGCGAGCATGAAGTGCTGGTGGACCATGCCGATGCCGCGCGCGATGGCGTCCGCGGGGCTGTTGAAGGTCACCTGCTCGCCGTCGACGGTGATCGTGCCCTCGTCCGGCTTCTGCATGCCGTAGAGGATCTTCATCAGCGTCGACTTGCCGGCGCCGTTCTCGCCGACGAGGGCGTGCACGGTGCCTTTGCGGACGGTCAGATGGATGTCGTGGTTGGCGACGACACCGGGGAATCGCTTGGTGATACCCGCCAGCTCGACCGCGGTCGTGGACGGTGCGGTGAGCGGAGGGCTGCTGGACGCGTCGATGGCGCACTCTCCTTGGGAAAGGGGCCGCTCTACGCGCGTAGCGCCCCTGCTTTAAATAGTGCCCGGACCCGGTCACTTTCGATCCGTTCCGAGCATTCTGCCGCGCGAACGGGGCGCGAGTGGGTCATCCTCCCCGCGCCCCGTTCCGTGACCGTAACGCTGCCATTACAGCGCCTTTTTGGCCATGCCCCCGGCCGGCCGCGATCGCCCGGTCAGGAGGACTTGACCTTGATCGAGCCGTCCTTGATGCCCTGCTCGGCCTTCTTCAGGGCGGCCTGGAGGTCGGCGTTGTTCTTGAACACCGGGTTGGAGTCGGCGAGACCGACGCCGTTGTTGGCGAGGCTGCCGCGGATCTCACCGCTCAGCGGCTTGCCGTCCTTGATGACGGACTTGGCGAGGTCGTACACCGAACCGGAGACGTTCTTGAGCGCCGAGGTGAGGATGTAGTCCTTGTACGCCGCCAGAGCGCTCTGGTTGTACTGGTCGGAGTCGACGCCGATCGCCCACACCTTGTGCGTGGCGGCGGCCTTGATGACGCCCTGACCGGAGAGGCCGGCGGCGGCGTAGATCACGTCCGCACCGGCGTCGATCTGGCCGTTCGCGGCGTTCTCGCCCTTGTCGGGGCTGGCGAAGCCGCCTTCCTGGGCGGTCTGCGTCAGGTACTGCGTCTCGATCTTGATCTTCGGGTTGACGGACTGGGCACCCTGGACGAAGCCCGCCCCGAACTTGTGGATGAGCGGGACGTCCACACCGCCGATGAACCCGATGTGGTTCTTCTTGGTGGTCTTGGCGGCGGCGACACCGGCGAGGTAGGAGGACTCCTCCTCGTGGAAGACCAGGTCGGCGACGTTCTTCGCCTGGATGGTGTTGTCGTCGACGATGCCGAAGGTCACCTTCGGGAACTTGGCCGCGACCTCCTTGACGGCCGGCGCGTACACGAAGCCGACGCCGATGACGGGGTTGTAACCCGCCTTGGCGAGCGTCTCCAGGCGCTGCGCCTTGTCGGCGTCCGTCTCGCCGTCCTGCGGCTCGACGTCCCGGCCGCTGACGCCGAAGTCCTTCTCGGCCTTCTGGAAACCGGCGTACGCGGCGTCGTTGAAGGACTGGTCACCCTTGCCGCCGATGTCGTACGCGAGGCCTATGCCCTTGGACTTGCCGCTGCCACCGGCGGACGACGTGGACGAGCTGCCACAGGCGGATACGGTGACGGCGAGAGCTGCGGTTGCAACCCCCGCGACGGCGATGCGGGACACCCGGCGCATGGAACGTGACTCCTTTGTGCAAGCGCCCATACCAGGCGCTGGTTCCGCGGCAGCGTAACGCGCGTAGACCGGACGGAAAACCCCTTCTGTCCGGTCCGTTATCGAGATGTGGCCACTGACACAGGGCACGTCACGGAGCGCGGTGCGGCGCTTGCGAATGGCAAGGGTGCGGGGCGTCACAGGGAGGGGTGGGGCTTGTGGTGCGGGGGTGGGACGGGGGGGAGCCCGTCGCAGCACTCCGCCCCGTCGGAGCGGGTCCAACGGGGCGGATGGGCAGACGGTGTCCGGCGCTTCCGGCCCGGGCGGCCGGCAGCCGGCCGGGCCGGTGGCGTCACTGCGTGTTGACGGTGACCTTGCCGTCGATGATGTCCTGCTTGGCCTTGTCGACCGCCGCGACGACGTCCTTCATGGCCTGGTACTTCGGGTTGGAGTCGGCGAAGCCGACGCCGCCCGACTTGAGGTCGCCGCGGACTTCGCCGGTCAGCGGCTTGCCGTCGACGACCGACTTGGTGAGGTCGTAGACCGCGCCGCCGACGTTCTTCAGGGCCGAGCCGAGGATGTAGTCCTTGTACTTGGCCAGGGCGGACTGCTGGTACTGGTCGGAGTCGACGCCGATCGCCCACACCTTGTGCTCGGCGGCGGCCTGGATCACGCCCTGGCCCGACAGACCCGCCGCCTGGTAGATCACGTCGGCGCCCGCCTCGATCTGGCCGTTCGCCGCGTCCTTGCCCTTGTCGGGGCTGGAGAAGCCGCCCTCCTGAGGCGTCTGGGTCAGATACTGCGACTCGATCTTGATCTTCGGGTTGACGGACTTGGCGCCCTGGACGAAGCCCGCCCCGAACTTGTGGATGAGCGGGATGTCCACGCCGCCGATGAACCCGATGTGGTTCTTCTTGGTCGCCTTCGCCGCGGCGACACCGGCCAGGTACGAGGACTGCTCCTCGTGGAAGACCAGGTCGGCGACGTTGCTCGCCTTGACCGTGTCGTCGTCGATGATGCCGAAGGTGATCTTCGGGTACTTGGCCGCGACCTCCTTGACGGCGGGCGCGTAGACGAAGCCGACCCCGACGATCGGGTTGTAACCGGCCTTCGCGAGCTGCTCCAGGCGCTGCACCTTGTCCGCGCTGGACTCGCCGTCCTGCGGCTCGATGTCCCGGCCGCCGATCTTGAACTCCTTCTCGGCCTTCTCGAAACCGGCGAAGGCTGCGTCGTTGAAGGACTGGTCGCCCTTGCCGCCGATGTCGTAGGCGAGACCAATGCCCTTGCCCGCGTAGCCGGACGCGTTCTTACCACCCGAGCTGCCGGTGGAATCGGTGCTGGACTTGCCGCACCCGGCGGCCGCGAGGGCGACGACCGCGACGGCCACCGCAGCTTGGGAGAACCTCGTCCTCCGAGAGATCAGACGCACAGCTAGCACCCCTTCATCCCCACGGCACCGTCACCGGTCCGTTTCCCGAACGCGCCGCCACCGCAGCGATTCCGGCGCACAGTAACGCGCGTAGAAGGGGAGGGGAACGGGGTATCTCCTGGCCGTTATCGTTTTGTGCCGACATCGGGTCACGATTCCGCGCCGCCCGTTACGGCCGGATCACGCAAGCGGACAAAGAGGGGCGAACGGCGGCTTCTTCCGGCCATCGGGAGAGGCGGGGCGGGGCGGGCGAGCCGGGTGCCCCGGTGAGAGCGCGGGCACGCACCGCCCACGCTCCCCGGCCTCCCCGTCCGTCTAACGCTCCGCGTCCAGCAGCGCGGCAGCCGTGAACAGCTCCACCCCGACCGTGATCGCGTCCTCGTCCACGTCGAAGTCGCCCTGGTGCAGGTCGCGGACGGTCCGCTCGCCCGGCCGGCGGACACCGAGGCGGGCCATGGCGCCGGGCACCCGCTCCAGGAACCAGGAGAAGTCCTCACCGCCGAGGCTCTGCTGGGTGTCCTCGACGGCGTGGACACCGCGGCGTGCGGCCATGGCGTCGTGCAGGAGTTCGGTGACGGCCAGGTCGTTGACGACGGGCGGCACTCCGCGTACGTAGTTGATCGCGGACTTCGCCTTGTGGAAGTTCGCGATCTCGTCGATCGCCGCATGGACGACGTCGGGCGCGTGCCGCCAGGTGTCGAGGTCCAGGCAGCGTACGGTCCCGGCCAGCTCGGCGTGTTGCGGGATGACGTTGCAGGCGTGCCCCGACTCGATGCGCCCCCAGGTGACCGAGAGCCCGCTGCGGGCGTCGACGCGGCGCGCGACCAGGCCCGGCACATCCGCCGCGACGCGCGCGACCGCCGTGACGAGGTCGGTCGTGAGGTGCGGGCGCGCGGTGTGGCCGCCCGCACCGGCGAGCGTGACTTCCAGCCGGTCGCAGGCGGAGGTGATGGGGCCGTGCCGCAGCCCGATGCGCCCCACGTCGACCTTCGGGTCGCAGTGCACGGCGATGATCCGTCCGACCCCGTCGAGCACACCGGCCTCGATCACATCGGTGGCACCGCCCGGGAGGATCTCCTCCGCGGGCTGGAAGATCAGCCGGACCGGCCGCGGCAGCCTGCCCTCGCGGTGCAGTTCGGCGAGGACGAGTCCGGCCCCCAGCACGACCGTGGTGTGGACGTCGTGTCCGCACGCGTGGGCGCGGTCGGGCACGGTGGACCGGTAGGCACAGTCGGTCTTGGTGTCGGGGATCGGGAGCGCGTCGATGTCGCCGCGCAGCGCGAGGATCGGGTGTACGCCGTCCGGTTCGCCGATGTCGCAGATGAGCCCGGTGCCGGCGGGAAGCACGCGCGGCACGAGTCCCGCCTGCTCCAGGCGGGACTTGATCGCGGCGGTCGTGCGGAACTCCTGGTTGCCGAGTTCCGGGTGCATGTGCAGGTCGCGGCGGAAGGCCACGAGTTCGGCACGCAGCGACTCGGGCAGGGAACCGGGGAGTGCGTCCCCGGGGTGATCGGCCTCGGGCTCTCGGGACATCAATTGGTTCACCCTTTGAAGGGTAGGGCGATCGGGCGGCCGTTCTCCCTGCGATCAACAAATCTTTAGCCCGTCAGGGGAAGAAAAACTGGCCGCACGCCGCATAGCCGGCAGTGACGAGGGGTAAACTCGCCCGTCTTTTCCGGACGAGGGGATCCTTGAGAAGGCCGTGAACGGGTCCGCCGGGGTGACCGCGGGCCGTCCCGGCGCCGCCGACGGCGTCCGGTGATCCCTGACCGGGACCGCTCTCGCGTCCGAGCGTCCCGTCCGCGCAACGCTCGGGAAGACCGGTCAATTCCCCTCGGCCGGGGGTACCACGCCGCCGTCCGCGCCCTACGGCACACCGCCGGCCCGTCAGCCGAAGCGGCCCGCCGTCCTCTCAGCTTTGCGGGCGAGCAGCTGGACCTCCTGGAACTGCCGTCGGTCGGTGGGCTGAGGTTCGCGAACCATCCGGGCCACCTCGGCCAACCCGGCCTTGCGCAGCAGCGCCGCGAGGTGGTCGGGCGACCACCGATAGGCCGGCGCGACCGCGTGATCGAAGACCTGTGTCGGGTGAGACGGACCTTCGCTTGCCGAGAAGCCGATCAGAAGGTGGCCGCCGGGTGCCAGCACACGGTGGAACTCCGCCAGGATGACGGGGAGTTCCTGCGGCGGAGTATGGATGACGGACCAACGTGAGAGCACGCCGCCCAGCACGCCGTCAGCGATGGTCAGCGCGGCCATCGAGCCCACGTCGAACCGCAGGTCCGGATAGGTCTGCCGAGCCAACTTGATCATTGCAGGAGAGGCATCGACGCCGAACGCCGCCAGCCCCAGCCCGGCCAGATACGCGGTGACATGGCCAGGTCCGCACCCCAGGTCCGCGACCTGACCGTCCCCGCTCGCACGGACGACCTCGGCGAAGGCGCTCAGGATCGCTCGGTCCAGGGGCCTGTCACGCAGCGCGTCCCGGAACAGCTCCGCATACGTGGAGGAAGCAGCGTCGTAGGCCTCGCGGGTGGTGCTGAGGGCATCGTGTTCGACCATGCTCGCGACAGTAGTTCCTGGCGCTGAGGCGAGCGGCGAGAACCGGCCGGACGGGCTGCTCGGAGGTGCTCGCTCGGCAGGTCAACGTGCTCTCGTCGTCCGGTCGTGGCCACGACCCGTCACCGACTCGGACGCGGTGACGAAGGCTTGCACGAGGGGGCGGTTGTCTCCTCGGCGGGCGGCCATGAAGATCCGGCTCGTTGTGGGAGGCCCGTCGAGTTCGAGACGTCGGGCGCCCGCGGGGAGCAGCGTCGTGACGCTGTAGGGGGCGATGGTGACGCCGAGGCCGGCGGCGACGAACATGATGATGGTGTGCCAGTTCGAGCACTCCTGCGCGACCTGGACGTCGATGCCGGCGTCCCGCAACGGCTGTGTGTTCACGTCGAACGCGTGAGCTCCCGCTGTCCGGGGGAACAGGATCAGCGGGTCAGCGGCCAGCGCCGCCGCCGCCACGTGGTCACCCCTTGCGGCGGGGTGCTCTGTGGGGACGACGGCGACGAACCGTTCCGTCGTCAGCGGGGAGAGGTCGATGTCGTCTCGCTCCTCGGCGTCCCGCACGATCCCGATGTCGGCCGTGCCCCGCTCCAGGGCCGCCAGGACGTCGACGGTGAAGCCGTCGTGCAGCTTGATCTGGACGTCCGGGCGGCGGCGGGAGAACGCACGGAGCCGTTCGCTGACGATCGCGGTGGCGGAGGTGATGAAGGCGACGTCCAGGCGGCCGGCCTCGCCGCGCCCGACACGGCCGGCCTCGTCGAGGTCGGCCGCCAGACGGCCCAGCAGGTCCCTCGCCCGTGGCTGGAACGCCGCTCCCGCGTCGGTGAGGCGGACGCTTCGGGAGGTCCGCCGGAACAGCTCGACGCCGACGGTCTTCTCGAGCTGCCTGATCTGCTGGGACAGGGCCGGCTGGGCGATGTTCAGCCGCTGGGCGGCACGGCCGAAGTGGAGTTCCTCGGCCACGGCCAGAAAGTACCGCAGATGACGGAGCTCGATGCGCTGATCCATAGTTCAAACTTATCGATCGAGGCCACCGCTTGTATTGGACATATGAGTGAGTGGGGCCGGAGGCTACTGACGGGAAGCTGCCCCGGGAAGGAAACCCGCCTCATGCCGTACACCGCTGCCCCGATCGTGGTCTCCTCGATCGCCTCACCGGATGATGCCGACGCGTTCCGCGCGTTGAACGAGGAGTGGATCTCGCGCCTGTTCACCCTGCAGGAAGAGGACCGGGCGGTACTCGGAGATCCGTTCGGCCGCATCGTGGGCCCGGGCGGCGACGTGCTCCTGGCGCGCGAGCCGGAAAGCGGCACCGTCGTCGGGTGCGTCGCGCTTCTTGCCTACCCGGACGCCGTGTTCGAGCTGGCGAAGATGGCTGTGGCCCCCGCCGCGCAGGGACGCGGCATCGGCCGCCGGCTCATAGCCGCAGCGATCGATCGTGCCCAGGCGCTCGGCGGTGCCCGGCTGTTCCTCGGCACGAACAGCAAGCTGGCTCCCGCCATCCACCTCTACGAGGAAGCCGGGTTTGTCAGGATCACCCGCAGCCGCCTCCCGGTGGCCGACTACTACGCCCGCGCCGACGTTCTCATGGAACGGAAGTGACGTCCCGGCCCGGCCCGGAGCCCGGAATCCGCCGTGCCACGGCTGTCTTCACCCGTACTCGGGGCCTGTCCCTTTCCTCCCCTCCTACGGGAAGGGGACGGGCCCCGCGCCGTAGGACGACGGACGCGGCCCCGCCCCGCGGTCCTGCGCCGGGCGCGCCGGACCGGCTACGCCGAACTCGCGGAACTCGGGGAACCCGTCGGGCCCCTCGTCGAGAGCCGGTCCACGTCCCGGGCCGTTCCGGTCACTCCCGACAGGAAGCCCTGGGCCCGGGGTGAGGCCCGGTCCGTCAGCCAGGCCGGGTCGATGTCGCACACCGCGACCCGCACCTCCGTGCCGGCCAGGGCCAGGGGGAGGGTGTGGACGACCGTGGACGGGAAGCTGAGGATCGTACGGCCGATGGGGCCGCGCCGGGCGATCAGTTCCAGCGGCAGATCCGGGCGGACCACCTCCAGGCCCGCCTCGACCGCCAGCCTGTGCAGCTTCTCGGGGCTTTCGCGGCGGTGGGCGAAGTAGCGCCGTGCGCCGTACGCCGCGACGAGGCCGCGGACCGCCTCCAGATAGCGCTCGCCGTCCACCACGCCCGTCTCCACGAGGGAGGTGCCCACCAGGTCCGCACCCTTGGTGAGACGCGGCGGTCCGAAGCGGGCCCGGGTCCAGGCGAAGTCGTTCGCGGTGACCGTGATCCCGGCCGGTACCTCGTCGATCGGCATCGACGAGAAGACCTCCACGGTGCGCCGCGCGCCCGGCCTCAGCCGGCGCCGCGCCGACGCCGACACCGGCGCGAAGAGCAGGTCACGGGGGCCCGGACGGCCGCCCTTGCGGTGCCAGCGCACCAGGCGTTCGCCGCGGGCGAGCTGGGCGACGAACTCCATCGTCGCCGTGCCGTCGTCCACCACCACCAGCTCGCGGGCCCGGGTGATGGTCAGCAGTAGTTGGACATAGCGGGAGAAAGGGTCCCCTATCACCACCCGGCGTGCCTGGCGCAGCAGGGGGGCGAGGCCGCCGACCGTCCGGAAGGGCGCCATCGCGCCGCCCCGGGCCTCCTCCCAGCGGACCTCGTGGCCCTCCTCGCGGGCCAGTTCCGCCATGCGGCGGAGCTGGCCGCGGGTCATCGGGTCGGTGGGCGACAGCACCACGAGGGTGAGCCCCTCACGCGCCGGACCCGCCGCGGCCGACGCCCCCGTACGCCCCGCGCCGCCGGCCCCCGGGCCTCTCTCCGCCGTGCGCCCCGCGCCGGACCGGGGTCCGCCCTGCGCGGGGATCGCCGCCCCGCGCTCGGGCGCACCGCTCCCCTGCGTGCGGAGCGCGTGCCCGTATGCCCACTCCAGGACGTTCAGGAGCTGGACCGGGCTCTCCACGAAGGCGAGCGTGGGCTGGCCGGCGGATCCGGCGCGGGGGCTCATCGGCGTACGACCGTCCCGTAAGGCGCTCAGACCGACACCGGCTCGCCGGCGGCCGCGGCGATCTCCGCCTCGGCCACCACGCCGGCGACGCGGCGCAGCTTCTTCATCGGGCCCAGCTCGGAGTCGTAGACCTTCTTCACGCCGTCGCCGAGCGACGACTCGATGATGCGGATGTCGCGGACCAGGCGCGTGAGGCCCTGCGGCTCCACGGAGGCGGCCTGGTCGGAGCCCCACATCGCGCGGTCGAGGGTGATGTGGCGCTCGACGAAGGTGGCGCCGAGGGCGACCGCCGCGAGGGTGGTCTGCAGGCCGGTCTCGTGGCCGGAGTAGCCGATCGGGACGTTCGGGTACTCCTGCTGCAGGGTGTTGATCACGCGCAGGTTCAGCTCCTCGGCCTTCGCCGGGTACGTCGACGTGGCGTGGCACAGGAGGATGTTGTCCGAGCCGAGGACCTCGACCGCGTGGCGGATCTGCTTCGGGGTCGACATGCCGGTGGACAGGATGACCGTACGGCCGGTGGCGCGCAGAGCGCGCAGCAGCTCGTCGTCGGTCAGGGAGGCGGAGGCCACCTTGTGGGCGGGGACGTCGAACTTCTCCAGGAAGGCGACGGCCTCGGTGTCCCACGGGGAGGCGAACCAGTCGATGCCCTTCTCCTTGCAGTGCGCGTCGATCTGGCGGTACTCGTCCTCACCGAACTCCACGCGGTGGCGGTAGTCGATGTAGGTCATCCGGCCCCAGGGGGTGTCGCGCTCGATGTCCCACTGGTCGCGGGGGGTGCAGATCTCCGGGGTGCGCTTCTGGAACTTGACCGCGTCGCAGCCGGCCTCGGCGGCCACGTCGATCAGCTTGAACGCGTTCTCCAGCTCACCGTTGTGGTTGATGCCGATCTCACCGCAGATGTAGACGGGCTGACCCGGACCGGCGGTACGCGAACCGAACGTGCGCAGACGGGAGTTGGTGTTCATGAAAGGGACATTCCTTACTTGTCGAGGGAGTCGAGAGAGGGGCCGAGGATCCAGCTGGCGATCTCTCGGATCGCGCCGTCGCCGCCGGGTACGGTGGTGACCGCGCGTGCGGCGCCGCGCACGACGTCGTGGGCGCTCGCGACCGCCACGGGCCAGCCGACGAGGGCGAAGCACGGGAGGTCGTTGACGTCGTTGCCGACGTAGAGCACGCGCTCAGGCGCGATGCCCTGCTCCTCGCACCACTGCTTCAGTGCGAGGTCCTTGCGGTCGATGCCGTGCAGGACCGGGATCTTGAGCTTCCGGGCCCGGGCGGCGACGACCGGGTTCTGCTCCGTGGACAGGGTGAGCATCGCGAGGCCGCTCTTGCGCAGCGCGGCGATGCCGAGGCCGTCCCCGCGGTGCACGGAGACGAACTCGTGTCCTTCGGAGTCGATCAGCACCCTGTCATCGGTCTGGGTGCCGTCGAAGTCGAGTACGACCGCGTCGATGTCGGCGCGGGTCGGGAGGGCGCCGGGCCGCGCGGCGTCGAAGTGCGGCGCGAGGGCGCGGGCGCGGGCCAGGTCGTGCGGATCGTCGATCTCCAGCACGCGGGCCGGGTCGGTGCGCACGAGTTCGGTGCGGCCGAAGAAGCGGTGCCGGTGCTCGCGCAGCCCGGCCGCGTCCATCGCGTACGCGGCGCCGGTCTCCAGCAGGTCCTGGGGGCGGTCCTGGCGGCGCGGCCGGAAGGACTTGTCGTGGTTGACGCCGTATCCGCCGTCGGTGGCCGTGGGGCTGGCGACCCGGGCGGCCCCTGCGACCTCCCCGGTGCGCTGGGAGCCGATGACGGGGGCGGGCTCGTCGGCCGCGTCGCGCCAGACGAAGCCGTGGAAGGGCGCCACCGTCAGCGCCGTGTCCGCGCCGTTGCGGACGACCGCGGCGGCCACCCCGTCGATGTCCTCGCGGACCAGGAAGGGGCTGGTGCACTGGACCAGCAGCACCACGTCCACGGGCGAGCCGTGCAGCGCCTCGTGAGCGTCCAGGGCGTGCAGGACGGCGTCCTCGGAGGTGGCCGTGTCGCCGGCGATGGCGGCGGGGCGCAGCACGACCTCGGCGCCGGCCCCGCGGGCGGTGGCGGCGATCGCCTGGTCGTCGGTGGAGACCACGACGTCGGTGACGAGCCGGGCGGCCAGGCACTCGCGCACGGCGCGGGCGACCAGCGGGATCCCGCCGACCGGGGCGAGGTTCTTCGCGGGCACACCCTTGGAGCCGCCGCGCGCGGGGATCACCGCGAGCACACAGCGCACCGGCGCCGCCTGTCCCGCTTCCGGGTTGGACATGGGTTCAGCTCCTTGGGGTCCTTGGCGTGGGAACCGCTCGTTCACAGCTCCCCCATCCGTCGGATCACGGGTGCCACGCGCTGCACTCCGTGGCGGTAGGCGCCACGCGCGGCGCGGCGGACGATCTGGCGTACGGGGCTCGGCGCCTTGTCGGCGGCGGGCGCGCCGGGCAGTGGGCTGCCGTCCGGCGCGAGGTGGTGGCGGGCGAGGACGCCGGGCAGATAGCCGGGCGCGGTGACGGGGGTGTAGTAGGGCGCGAGGGGCGGGAGGTCGCCGGCGGCGAGCAGCCCGGCGATGCGCCCGCGCGCCTCGGCGAAGGCGCTCGCGTACGAGCCGTCGGCGGCGACGCCCTGCCGGGCCACCCACTCCGCGTTCGGCACCGGCTCGTACCCGGCGTCGAGCTGGTCCCAGGAGGCGAGGCAGCCGGAGCCCACGAAGTGGTGGTTGCCGAGCGCCTCCCGCACCCCGAGGTCGGTGAGCACGACGGTGGGGATACGGCGGTGCAGCGACTCCAGGGCGGCCGTCGAGCTGACGGTGACCAGCAGGTCGGTGTGGTCGAGGACCTCGCCCATGTTCCCGTACACCAGGCGGAAGTTGGCCGGCGGCTCTTCCTTCTGGGCCAGCTTCTGGTACGGCAGCTCCTCGATGTGCGTGGTGTGCTCGCCCGGCTTGGAGCGGAGCTTGAGCAGCACCTCGCGTTCGGGGTGCTCGCGCGCGTGCCGGACCAGCCTCTCCAGCAGGTAGGTGCGGTCCTTGCGGCTCTCGGGCACGGAGGGCTGCGCCGCGAAGACGACCCTGTAGGGGTCCTTCTTCTCGTAGGCGGCGCCTCCGAGGAAGGGCAGCGCCACCTCGGTCACCGACGAGGCGTCGGCGCCCACTCCCTCGTACACCGCGCGGAAACGCTCGGCGTCCTGGCGGGAGTTGGCGAGTACGAGGTCCGCGCCGTGCCGCAGCAGCAGGCCGTCGGCGAGCTTCTCGTAGACGACGCCGACGTAGCCGGTGACGACCACGGGTCGTCGTGCGTGTCCCTGCCAGGCGTGTGCGAGCCCGTGCAGCATCGCCTGGACGGCGCCGCCGACGAGGGCGAGCACGACGACGTCGTAGGTCTCCTCCGCCATCTCGCGCAGGAACTCGACGGCGGTCACCTCGCGGAGGGAGTCCGCGTGGACGCCGACCTCTGCGAGCTGGCGGGCGGTGGGGGTGGCACGGCCCCTCAGGAGGAAGCCGTCAAGCCGTATGCCTGAATCAACCGTTTCAGGCGATTCGCCGGATTCGGTGGGTTCGACGGATCCGACGGGTTCGGTGAATTCCGCCGGCGCGATGCGGTTCGCGGTGAGCGCACCCCACTTCCACCGGGTGTCGGAATCGGCTAGGACGGCGACCCGAAGGGACTTCGCGGTACTTGCTGGCACGTCGAAGACGCTAGGAAGCAATTCCGATGCCCAGCCCAACCGGAATACAACAAAAGGTTAACAGCACACCTCCGAACGGCGAATCAGAGCGCGAAACGCCGATGAAACAGCTTGATTCACTGTTCCGCCACGCGTCGTTCACCTGGCATCAAGCCGCCGGTCAAGACGAATGCCGGGCCGCCGCCTAACGTCACAGGGGTGGTCAAGCTCTCCGTCATCGTGCCGTTCTACAACGTGCAGCAATACGCGCCAGACACCCTGAAGAGCCTGCGTGCGAACGCGCGTGAGGACTTCGAATTCATTCTCGTCGACGACTGCTCTCGCGACGAGACCCCGGACATCCTCGCGCGCGCCGAGCGCGAGCTGCCGGGCGCGGTGCATGTCCGCCACGAGAAGAACGGAGGGCTGGCCACCGCGCGCAACACCGGAATCGACAAGGCGCGCGGCGAGTACCTCACGTTCCTCGACGGGGACGACTGGCTCGCCCCCGGCTACTACGCCCAACTCGTCTCCGCCATCGAGACGTTGGGCTGCGACTTCATCCGCACCGACCATGTCCAGACCACCGCCCGGGCGCGCACCATCCACCGGGTGCCGCTGGGCCGGCGCGGGGTGGTGATGAACCCGCGCGACGCGATCCTGCCCGCCGACCGCTCCACCTCCGTCGACTACGCGTACGCGTGGGCGGGCGTCTACCACCGCCGGCTCCTCGACCGCGGCCTGCTGCACTTCACCGACGGGCTGCGCACGGCCGAGGACCGGCCGTGGATCTGGAAGCTGCACCGGGAGGCGGAGTCCTTCGCCGCGGTGGGGCTGCTCGGTGTCTTCTACCGGCGCGGTGTCGCCTCCTCGCTCACCCAGATCGGCGATGTGCGCCAGCTGGACTTCATCCGTGCGTTCGACCAGGTGGTGGCCGAAACGGCCGAGGACCGCGACGCGGATAAACTCCTCCCCAAAGCTGTTCGCACATATTGCGCAATCATTTCCCATCATCTGGGATCCATCGAAAGGTTCGAGCCTGCGGTGGCACGGAAACTGAAGTCGATGAGTGCTGCGGCGCTACGGCGCATGCCGCAGGACGTACTCGACGAGGCCCTCGACTCCATGGACATCCAGCGGGCCTCGCGCCTGCGCCGGCTGCGCCGCCGTCCCGCCTCCTCGGGGGTGGCCGCGTGACGACGCAGATCTTCCTGGCGTCGACGCTCTACGGCACGGCGACCCTGGCCGCGGCGCTGGACAGCGACTGCTTCACGCCCGCCGACCGGCGCATACTCCTCGTCTGCAACAACGCGGCGACGCCCGAGACGACGCCCGGCCTGGACGAGATGCCCGGCTTCGAGCAACTGCGCGGCCGCTTCGACGACGTCGTCTCCTGGAACGAGACCATCTCCCCGTTCCACCCGGGCGGCTGGGCCCCGCGGCTGGACGACGTCCCGCTGTGGGAGCGGCACCTCCGGCTCGCCTGGAACCTCGGCGACGACGACATCGAGCTGGCCGTCGAGTCGATCCAGGTCAACCCGGCGCTCGGGTTCTGCCAGATCTTCACCGGGGCGCCGGTCACGGTGTACGCGGACGGCCTGATGAGCTACGGCCCCACCCGCAACAAGATCGACCCGCTGGTCGGCACCCGCATCGACCGCCTCCTCCACCTGGACCTGGTGCCGGGGCTGAAGCCGCTGCTGCTCACCGAGTTCGGGGTCGAGCCGGAGATCGTGCCGACGGACGCGTTCGCCAAGGTCCTCACCGAACTGGAGAACACCGGCGACGCGCTGCCGTCCCCCGACGCACCGGCGCTGCTGCTCGGCCAGTACCTCTCCGCGCTCGGCATCCTCACCGCCGAGGAGGAAGAGGACCTCCACGTACGGATGCTGAAGGGCGCGGTCGCGCTCGGCCACACCCGGGTGGTGTTCAAACCGCATCCGACGGCCCCGGCGCGCTGGTCGCGCATCCTGGAGAAGGAGGCGGAGAAGCTCGGCGCCGACCTGACGGTGCTCGACACCCCCGTCCTCGCCGAGGTCCTCTACCAGCGCATGCGTCCGGCGCTGGTGGTGGGCTGCTTCTCCACCGCTCTGCTCACCGCCTCCGCGCTCTACGGCCTCCCGGTCGCCCGCATCGGCACCGAGACCCTCCTGGAGCGTCTGACGCCGTACGAGAACAGCAACCGCATCCCCGTCACGATCGTCGACGCGCTGCTGCCCGAGCTGACCGACCGCACCGCGGTCACCAGCCAGGACCAGGGCATGGACGTCGCGTCCCTCGACGCGCTCGTGCGTGCCGTGGGCTTCGCGATGCAGTCGAAGATCTACCCGGGTCTGCGCGGCGAGGCCGAGGCGTACCTGTCCAAGCACCTCGGCCCCCACACCTGGCGGTACTTCAAGCGGCGCCGGCTCACCTCGCTGGCGCTGCCCGGCGGAATCCCCGTCCAGCTCGCGTTCATCCCGCGCAACGCGACCGTCCGCAAGGTCGCCCGCCGGGCCCGCGAGCTGCGCCGCGGCGCCAAGCGCTGACGCCCGCCGCCACGGCCGTCCCCCAGCAACGCCCCCTCGTCCCGGTTCGCCAGGGGCGGGGGCGTCGTGCTGCCGGGCGGCGGCCGGCGCGGTACGGGCGGCCGCGGCTCAGCAGGGCCCTGACACGGCCGCGGCCCGTCCGATCGCGTACCGGATCCGTCGCTACGCGCTCGTCGCCAGCGTCAGCTTCACCGCGAAGCCGAGGAAGAGGGCGCCCGCGGCCGAGGTGGCTCCCGCCGACAGACGCTTGCGTCGGCGGAAGGCCGCCGCCAGGCGCGTACCGCTGAATATCAGCGCGGTCAGGTAGAGGAAGCTGGCGAGCTGGGCGAAGGCGCCGAGGACGACGAAGGAGAGCGCCGGATAGGCGTACGCCCGGTCGACGAACTGCACGAAGAAGGCGACGAAAAACAGGATCGCCTTGGGGTTGAACAGGCTGACCACCAGCGCGCGGCGGAAGGGCCGCTCCCCGGCGGCGGTGGCGGCGGCCGGGGCCTCCTCCGCGCTCTTCTCCCGCCGGGTCCGCCACATCCCCCACGCGGCACGCAGCATCCCGATCGCGAGCCACGTCAGATAACCGGCCCCGGCGTACTTCACGATCCCGAACAGCACGGCGTTCGCCTTGAGCAGCGAGGCGACTCCGGCCGCGGACAGCGTCATCAGCACGGTGTCCCCGCACCACACCCCGGCCGCCGCGGTGTACCCGGCGCGCACACCGCGCCGGGCCGCGACGGAGAGGACGTACAGGGAGTTGGGGCCGGGCAGGAGCACGATCAGGACGAGTCCTGCCAGATACGTGGGGAGATCGATCACGCCGAACATGGACAGGAGTGTCGCACGGGCATACGACATTCCGGTCGCGGGTTTCGACGGATAAGACGGGGCGGTCAGTCGTCGCCGTCGAGGAGGGTGTCGACGGAGAGGTCGAGAGCGACGCCGACGGACTCGGGGACGGGGACGGTCATACCACGCTTGTAACGCACGGGGGCTGGGTACCTACCGTCGACCGGGTCCTGGTAGACGAGAACCTCGTCGTGTTTGCGATCGGCTACGACATAGACCGGGACACCGGCCTCCGCGTAGCACTCGGCCTTGGGGCCCAGGTCGTCCGCCCAGTTCGACGACGTCACCTCGACGACCAGCCGGAAGACGTCCGGTGCGTAATAGTTCTTGGTGACGTGGGCGTCGCGGAAGTCCTCGTCGACGACGGAGAAGTCGGGAATCGCGAAGTCCTCAGGCAGCGTGGGCAACCAGAGGCCGACGCCCTGGACGTACTCCCGGCCTGCCTCGACGATCCCTGCCCGGTCGAACGCCCTGCCGAGTTTCGTCAACGACAGCGCGTGCGAGCCGTCCGGCGGCGGTGTCACAGTGAGCCTCCCCTGGAGAATCTCCACGCGGTGCCCAGGCAGTGCACGGGAGAGCAGGTCGGCGGCCTCGCCCAACGTCAGCTCGTGTTGCAGTACAGCCACGGCATCCTCCATTTCGGGGCCCACTCTTCACGAGAGTAACCGGAAGTGCGCAGATTCCGCCCACGTTCCCCCATACGGACGAAATGACCAGCTCAGAAGGCATCCGAGGGAACGTAGGCGCCCCACACCTCCCGCAACGCGTTGCACACCTCGCCCACCGTCGCACGGGCCTTGAGGGCGCCCTTCATCGGGTACAGGACGTTGTCCTCGCCCGCGGCGGCCTTCCGCAGCGCGGCCAGGGCGGTGTCCACGGCCCCCTGGTCACGTTCCGCGCGGAGCCCGGCGAGGCGTTCGGCCTGCCGGGCCTCGATCGCGGGATCCACCCGCAGCGGCTCGTACGGCTCCTCCTCGTCGAGCTGGAACCGATTGACGCCCACGACGACCCGCTCACCGGAATCGGTCTCCTGCGCGATGCGATACGCGTTGCGCTCGATCTCCCGCTTCTGGAAACCGTGCTCGATCGCCGCGACCGCACCGCCGAGGTCCTCGACCTTCCGCATCAGTTCCAGCGCCGCCGCCTCCACGTCGTCCGTCATCGTCTCGATCACGTAACTGCCCGCGAACGGGTCGACCGTCGCCGTCACATCCGTCTCGTACGCCAGCACCTGCTGCGTCCGCAGCGCCAGCCGCGCCGACTTGTCCGTCGGCAACGCGATCGCCTCGTCGAAGGAGTTCGTGTGCAGCGACTGCGTCCCGCCCAGCGCCGCCGCCAGACCCTGCACCGCCACCCGCACCAGATTCACCTCCGGCTGCTGCGCCGTCAGCTGCACCCCCGCCGTCTGCGTGTGGAACCGCAGCATCATCGACTTCGGATCCCGCGCCCCGAACTCCTCCCGCATCACGCGCGCCCAGATCCGCCGCGCCGCCCGGAACTTGGCGACCTCCTCCAGGATCGTCGTCCGCGCCACGAAGAAGAACGACAGACGCGGCGCGAAGTCGTCCACGTCCATCCCGGCCGCGAGCGCGGTGCGCACGTACTCGATACCGTCCGCCAGGGTGAACGCGATCTCCTGCGCGGGCGAGGCCCCCGCCTCGGCCATGTGATAGCCCGAGATCGAAATCGTGTTCCACTTCGGGATCTCGGCCCGGCAGTACCTGAAGATGTCCGCGATCAGCCGCAACGACGGCTTCGGCGGGAAGATGTACGTCCCGCGCGCGATGTACTCCTTGAGCACATCGTTCTGGATCGTGCCCGTCAGCTTCCCGGCCGGCACCCCCTGCTCCTCGGCCACGAGCTGGTACAGCAGAAGCAGCAGCGCCGCCGGAGCGTTGATCGTCATCGACGTCGACACCTTGTCCAGCGGGATCCCGCCGAACAGCACCCGCATGTCGTCGACCGAGTCGATCGCCACCCCCACCTTGCCGACCTCGCCGTGCGCGATCGGCGCGTCGGAGTCATGCCCCATCTGCGTCGGCAGATCGAACGCCACCGACAGCCCCATCGTCCCGTTCGCGATCAGCTGCTTGTACCGCGCGTTGGACTCTGTCGCCGTACCGAACCCCGCGTACTGCCGCATCGTCCACGGGCGGCCCGTGTACATGCTCGGATACACGCCCCGCGTGAACGGGTAGGCGCCCGGCTCACCCAGTTTCCGTGCCGCGTCCCAGCCCTCCAGGGCCTCCGGCCCGTACACCGGCTCGATGGGCAGCCCCGACTCCGACTCGCGCGCCATGGTGTGTGCCTCCGCGTTGCTCCGTGACCCGGCTCGGTGACCCGGCTGGGTTACCCGGCTTTGGTTACTTGCCAGTAGATTTCTCTCGCGACGGACTGTAGCGGCGGCCGTGCGCCCCGTGGAGATCCGTCGGCTGGGACCTTGCTCACAACCATGCTCCTCGGTTCGGCGGCGGTCACGCAGGGGGAGCCTCCCGGGGCACGACGGAACACGACGTGACACCGGGGAGCGGTGGGCCGACCGGCGTGAGCATGGACACGGGGAGCGGGCGGGACGAGAGCGCGATCGCGGCGCTGTTCTCCCAGGTGAGGACGGGCGACAAGGTCGTCGTCGGCTGGGGAGAGGGGCCCGGTGGAAGCGTGTGGGGGCGCGGGCGGGACCGGGGGAACGTGTCCCGCCCGCGCCGGGGCACGAGCCGTAGGTACGGGGGGAACCCCGGCTCTGTGCGACGGCCGATGACCAGTCGGCTCACTCAGTACTGCGCAGCGGGGGCCGAAAGTGTCACACCCGCCTCGAAGGAAATTCAATCAAACACGAAACCGCAGGTCAGCCTGGGTTAGGTGACGACGGGGCCGAGATCGGGGCAGACGCAGCGCCCGACGGCTCCTCGCCGGACAGCCGGCTGCCGTCGGGGCGTGTGTGACCTTTTCCCTCACCGCCGTGGTCGTCACCGCCACCGCCGCGGTCGTCGCCCCCGCCACCGCCGTGGTCGTCACCGCCACCGCCGCGGTCGTCGCCGTGGCCGTCCTCGCCGCCGCCGACGCCGCTCCGGCCGTTTCCGTCCTGGCCGGACTTCCGGCCGTCGTCGGCGCCCTTACCGCCCTCGCCGCCGAGCACGCCCTCGCAGAAAGTCTTCACCCGGCCGCTGCCGCCGGCCGCGTCCTGGAGGTCGCGCAGCCGGTCCGCGCGGAGTTCCCTGCCGACCGTCACGTCACGGCAGGACGAGCGCAGGGCGGTCCACCCGCCCCGGGAGCGTCCGGCGGGGCGGTTGTCGTCGGGGCCCTGGGAGCCGGTCGCGGTGGGGCCGGCTCCCGCCTCGCCGCTCGGGGAGCCGCCCGGCACGGACCCGGCGCCGGCGTCCTGCGCAGGGGACACCGGTCCGCCGGTCCCCGTGAGCAGCGGCTGCGGCGGCGACGCGGCCGCCGACACGGACACCCCGGGTCCCGGGTCCTCGTGGAAGGGCGTCGGCAGGACTCCGGTTCCGGCCGCGACCGCGACTCCGCCGATCATCCCGGCGGCCACCGCGGCAGCCAGGCCGAACCGCAGAGGGCGCCCCCAGCGGGCCCTTCGCCCGTTTGCGGCGGAACGCCCGAGGCGTACCAGTCCGGCGTCGGCCGCCCGGTGGTCGGCATACGCGGGACCGGGCCGGCCGAGCGTCTCCTCCGTCCGCTCCGCAGCGGTGCGCGCGGCCCGGAACGCGGCCAGCGCCGCGGCCTCGCCCGGCAGTTCCGCGCCGGCCGGCGGGGGTGTGACGGCAAGTGCGGCAAGGGTTCCGGCGAGCCGTGCGGCGTGTTCCCGGGCGTCGTCGTCGACGGCGTCCAGCGGCTCTGCGCGCAGCAGCCGCTCGGCCGCGTCACTGTCCAGCCATCTGTACCGCTTGTCGGCCATCACATGTCCCTCTGCATCCGCGAGCGCATCTGCGTCACACCGGCGGACGTCACCGCGCGCCCGCGCAGCCCGCGCTGGGGAGGCATGGCGCCGAGCCCGCCGGCCGATTCCGGATCCGCCTCCGCACCGGCGGCATCGATCAGTTCCGCCAGCCGTTTGAGGCCGCGGTGGGCCGCCGTGCGGACGGCTCCGGGGCGCTTGCCGAGTGTCTCGGCCGCGGACTTGGCGTCGAGGCCCATGACCACGCGCAGCACCACGGCCTCCGCCTGGTCCTGCGGGAGCTGGGCGATGAGGGAGAGGGTGCGGCCGGTGGCCAGGGCCTCCATGGCCTCGCCCGCCGTGTCCGACTCGGCCGCCTTGCCGGTCAGTTCCGTCTCGTCGCCGCCGATCGCGGGGCGGCGCCCGCGCATGCGGATGTGGTCGAGCGCGCGATTGCGGGCGATCCGGGCCGCCCAGCCGCGGAACCGGTCGGCGTCGCCGCTGAACCGCTCCAGGTCACGGGCGATCTGCAGCCATGCCTCGGAGGTGACGTCCTCCGCGTCCGGCTCGCCGACCAGCGTCCGCACATATCCGAGCAGCCGTGGGTGCACGGCGCGGTACACGGTACGGAACGCGGTCTCGTCCCCGCCCTGTGCCGCAAGCACCGCGGCCGTCAGCTCCGCGTCGTCCCCCAGCACCCGAACTGCCCCTCTGTACGCCTCAGCCCGCACGTTCCCGCGGACCGGGTTCTCGCTGTCGTGGTTCCTGATCGTTCGTTGCGGTCTGCGGCCCCTCGTGACGCGGCGGATCCTCTCACCCGATGTGCTGATCATCCGCGGTCGGCGCGCAAGGCACGTTACGACTTGGAACCGCTCCGCGTCCACGTCCCCACCCGGCGCGACCAACCCGTGACACGGCGGGGTGTGACAGAAAACGCATCCTCGGCGCTGTAGGGAGTACGGGCCGCCGCGCGGCCCGTACCGCGCGACGGCCGGGGCCTCTCCTGTGGGGGGTGGCGGCCCCGGCCGTTGCCGTCAGTGCGCTGGGCGGGCCCTGGCGATGGCGCGCAACCGGCGCGCGGGGTCCGCGTTTTCCTTACCTCTTCTTACCCGTGGTTCCCGTGCGCGGGGTTCGCGACGGTCTTCTCGGGCTTCGGAGCCTTGGCGGGGTTCGCGACGGTCCTCTCGGGCTTCGGAGCCTTGGCGGGATGCGCGGCGGACTTCTCGGACTTCGGGGAGGGGGCAGGCTTCGGCTTCTCCGCCGGTTTCGGCAGCTTGGTGGATTTCGCCGCCTCCTTCGCCGCCTTGCCGGCGGACTTGCCCGCCTCCTTCGCCGCCTTGTCTGCGGACTTGCCCGCTTCCTTCGTCGCCTTGTCTGCCGACTTGCCCGCTTCGTTCGCGGCCTTGGCTGCCGCTTCGGCGGCCTTGCGGTCCGCCTTCCGTCGCCCCTTGGCCGCCTTGTCGGCCGCCTTCCGCGCCGAGGCGTCCGGACTCGGGGACGCGTCGCGCGGCGCGCCCGCCCCGGACCGCCCGCCCGTCCCGGCCGTCTCGCCCGCCGTACCGGTGCCGCTGGTGCGCTCCGGCACCCCCGGGCTCGCGGGCGCCTCCGAGCGGGCGGGCGGCGGCGCGGTGACGTGCGGCAGCTCGCCCATCGCCGCGA
Source organism: Streptomyces sp. NPDC002513 (assembly GCF_053595355.1). Lineage (NCBI taxonomy): Bacteria > Bacillati > Actinomycetota > Actinomycetes > Kitasatosporales > Streptomycetaceae > Streptomyces > Streptomyces sp. NPDC002513. The sequence continues at coordinate 28,373 of NZ_JBSFXK010000007.1, forward strand.
CCGCGACTCCGCCCAGGGTCACGCCGGACAGCAGGGCGGCGAGCAGCGTACGCAGCGAACGGCCCACATGGCGCCGGGCACGCGGGCGCCAGTCGTCGCGCCGCCGGGTGCGCGCCGGCCGTGCGTCCTGCCACTGCTTGCGGGCCTCCCGGAACGCGGCAAGAGCCCGCGACTCCGCCTCCGGGTCGAGGCGCCCTGGCTGCAAGGCGGCGCGCAGGGCGTCGGCCGCGCGCGTCTCGGGGCCGGGGCGTACGGGACGGCGGGCGGTGCGCCCGCCACCGTCGTGTCGTTCACCCATCACCGTGTCCGTCCCCGTCCCGCACCGCGCTCATTCCGACTCCCCCAGCGTCCCCGTGCCGTCTTCCGTCACACCCGGGGCGGCGAGTTCGCGCGCGAGTCGCTTCAGGCCCCGGTGGGCGGCGGTGCGGACCGCGCCGGGGCGCTTGCCGAGAACCCGGGCGGCGGCGGGCCCGTCAAGGCCGACGACCACGCGCAGCAGCACCGCCTCCGCCTGGTCGCGCGGCAGCCGGGAGACCAGTTCCAGGGCGTGCTCGGTGGACAGGGATTCCAGGGCCTGCTCGTGGGTGTCGTGACGGCCGGGCAGTTGGAGGACGTCGCCGTCGAGGACCGCGGGGCGGGGGCGGACCTTCTGGCGGCGCAGATGGTCCAGGGCGCGGTGCCGGGCGATGGTCGCGGTCCAGCCGCGGAAGCCGGCGCCGTCGCCGCTGAACCGCCCGAGGTCACGGGCGATCTCCAGCCAGGCGTCGGACGCCACGTCTTCCGCGTCGTCGCCGACGAGGCCGCGCAGATAGCCGAGCAGTCCCGGCTGCACGATCCGGTACGCCACCGCGAAGGCGGCCTCGTCCCCCTGCTGGGCCCGTTCGACGACCGTGCCCAGTTCCCCGTCGTACGTCTGCGTGCGACGGGGTTCCCCTCCGTGGCCCAACGCTGTCCTCGTTCATGGCGAGTGGTCTCGCGTCCCCGCACGTGGTGCACTCCTGTCGTGCCCACGCCCTCAAGGTCATCAGCGTCCGCTCCCACGGAAATGTCACTGACCGTCAGGAGTCCGGGCAGGCGCCTCCGTTGGGGGTGGGGGTGCCGGTGCGGCGCACATCCGTGCGGGTCCCACGCGCCGCACCGGCCCGGGGTCCCGGGTCAGAGGGTGCCCTCCTGCCTCCCGGTCAGGCCCGTCGCGTCCCGGCACAGCAGCCGCAGGGAGCCTTCGCCCTGGAAGCAGCGGCGGGCCTCGTCGATCGGGTCCCACAGCCGGCCGTCGGGGGTACGCACCCAGTGGTCGTCGCCGGCCGTCCACCACTCGCCGCCGGTCAGCCGTACGACGACCTCGCCCGCGTACGCGCCGAAGCCGCGCAGCGCGGTCTGCACGGCCTCATGGGGCGCGCCCTGACCGCGTATCTCCTCGATGGTCCGGTCCAGCCGCCACAGGCTCTGCGCCGAGTAGTCGAGCCGCAGGCGGGCGCCCTCGCGCAGGGCCACGACGGCGTCGGCCGCCCAGCGCACGGGCTTGGCGGCGGCTTGGGGCCTGGTCACCTCAGTTGCGTTCACATCCGGAAGAGCGCATTGCCGCCGGGAAACGTCACGCCCTCCCCAGGGGTTCCCCGGCACCGGTGCAGGACCGCCCCACCGCCCCACCGGACGGGCACAGGATCCTTGCACGGAAGGGGGTTTGGTCCGCTGGGGACCGCTGCGGACCTACGACCGGCCGCGGGCGCGGCGGGAGACCACCGCCTGGAGCACCCGCCGCCCCTCGGCCGACACGTCACGGGCGTGCCGCAGTCCGGTCGCCCCGTGGCCGCCGACCAGTTCCAGGACGGTCATCTGGCGCCGCAGTTCGGCGGCGACCAGGGGCGGCATGCCATCCGTACGGCCGGCGCGGTGGGCCGCCGCGGAGGACTCGCCGTCGCCGGCGGCGGGGTCGAGGAGCTGGTGGATCCGCAGCGCATCGGCCGAGCAGGCCTCGGCCCACCGGCGCAGGGCGTCGGCGGACGGCTCGGCGGGGACGCCCGCCAGCATCCGGCGGGCGAGCCGGGCGGCCTCGGCCTCGAAGGCGCATTCCGCGGCGGGGGCGTGCTCCTGCACCGTCGCCGGCTCCGTCCCCAGTCCGGCCCGCGCCTTCGCGAGCCGCTCCTCCCACGCGCGGCCCTCGACGAGGCTCGCCCACAGCGGGCGCAGGATGTCGTCGTCGCCTCCGAGGAGGGGGATGCACCGATCCAAACAAGCCAGTCCGCTTGCCGCGAGTGCACGCTCGTCGGCCTGCGCGATCAGGTCCACCAGGGTCATCACGCCTCCTCGACACCCTCGACGGGGCGCCTCGTCTCCACGGAGCCTGCACTTCCCCTTACTGCGCGAGACGGATCGGGAGTGTCACAGAGGCCCTCCGCCGTCCCGGCCGGGCGCCGGCCGGGACCTCGGAGGGATCGAAGAGGTGTTTTCGGCCAAGTGCGCCCAGGTTCCGTCGCCGGGTGCCGAGCCCCGGTTCCGTCGCCGGGTACCGAAGAGACCACAGCGGCACCGGGCGCGCACCCGGAATGCGTGATTCCGGGCCATCGGGCGCCCCACTCCGGCAATCGTGCGGGCGCCCCCGCCCCGGGCAGCCGGGCGCCCCCCACCGGGACGGACGCCCGGTCCGCCCTACCCCAGACGGTCCGCCAACTGCCCGAACTGCGCCCAGGGCAGCGTCGGCGTACGCGGGTCCCACAGCTTCTGGACCATCGCCCGCAGCGGCATCCGGATCCCGGCCGCCACCTGGTCCTGCGTCTGCGCGTTCGGCCGGTCGCCCCACACCGCGAACACCCCGCCGAGGATCTGCCCGTCGTACTGCGCGGGCACCGCCGTCGTGCCCCGGACCACCCGCGGTGTCCACTGCTCGTAGATCCGCCGGCCGGTGGGGTAGACGAAGGTCTGCGGCTGGCCGAGCACGTAGTAGAGGTACTCGTCGTTGTAGTCGATCAGCTGCCGGCCCGCGGCCAGGTAGTCCGCCGGCTGCCGGGCGCCGAACTCCTTGCCGGTCCAGTACGCGACCTGGAGGTCCTTGGCCGGCGACACCACCGTGCTCGACCGGTAGAAGCCGTCGTTCCAGGCGCGCATGGTGCGGCCGTGGCCGCGTATCACGTTCGCCCGGTCGTTGAGCCAGCCGGTCGCCAGGTCCGCCACGCCCGCCCGCGGACCGTATCTGGCCCGTGCGGCCGCGGCGAGCTGCGGGAAGGAGGCGGACGGGTTCGACGCCATGAGCGCCTGGTACTCGTCGCCGCCCAGGTGCCAGAAGGAACCGGGGAACACGCCCGCGTACTCGTTCAGGAGGTCGTCCACGATCTTCGCGGCGGCCGGTTTGGAGATGTCGACCGCCCCGGGCACGGCGACGCCGGAGGCGTTGCGCAACTGGAGGTCGGGGTGCGCGGCGATCACGGCGCCCAGATGGCCGGGCGAGTCGATCTCGGGGACGACGGCGATGTGCCGGCTCGCGGCGAGATCGACGATGGCCTTGACCTGCGCCTTGCTGAGATGCTGCGCGGAGACGATCTCCGGATGCGAGGTGGACTCGATACGGAAGCCCTGGTCGTCGGAGAAGTGCAGCCCGATCTCGTTGTACTTCAGGTCGCCCAGCTCCCGGATGCGGTCCTCGATCCACCCGGCCGTGTAGTACTTGCGGGCGATGTCGAGCATGAAGCCGCGCCGGGACTTGGCCGGCGCGTCCCGGACGACGCCCTCGGGCGCGGTGGCGCCGTTGTGCACCTCCTGCTTGAGGGTGCGGGTGCCGTAGAAGACCCCGGCCTCGCCGGGGCCGGTGATCCGGACCCGGCCGTTCTGGACGGTCAGGACGTACGACTCCGGGTCGCCGCCGCCGGTCACGTCCAGATCCACGTCACCTGTGCGGGCACCGCCCCGCCCCCCGTACGCCATTCCCAGCTCCCCGGCCAGCAGCCGCCCCTCGTCGGCGAGCGAGGCGTCCTCCACGACCACCCGGGCCCCGGAGGCGGGCCGCCAGCCCGGGCCGCGGGCGGGGGTGAACGCACGGACGGCCGGGATGGTGCGGGGCGCCTGGGAGAGGGGGTAGGCCGAGGGCGGAGACGCGGCGGAGGTGCCCGTCGTGACCCTGGAACCGGGAGGTGTGCCGCCGCCCGACGGCCACAGCGCCACGGCCGCCGCGACCGCGCCGGCGACGACGACCACGGCGCCCCCCAGCAGCAACCCGTTGCGCCTCCTGTGCGTCTTCCCCTCGGGAACCCGTCGCCTCCGGCCGGTCACCGCGCCACACCCCGCACCGCACCCGCGTACGGCCGCACCGTGACCGTAAGCCCCCGCTCCACCACGTCACGTGCCACACCCGCAGGTATTCGCTCCACTATCGACCACACGCTACCCACCTCCACACATTCATCCCCCTTCGTCCCTTCCGAACCTACGACCCCGGCCGCTTCCGATCGTCCACAGGACGCTCCACGACTCTCCCGTTCGGGTGAAAACCGGACAGGCGCTGGACGCCTGCCCGACCGCCGTCGATAGCGTGACGGCGCGTTTCCCCCCACCCCTCCCTGCCGCCCCGCACGTGACGTCCACAGGACGCCGCGCCGCCATCCGCCGAGGACCCACGCTGCCCGCGCACCGTCTCCCCCGCCTTCCCGGCCCCACCGGCCTGGAGCGGTTCAACTCCGCGCCCGCCGACGAGGCCCGGCAGGCCCTCCTGGCCTGCTGCCGCAGCCTGCGCTGGGTCCACCGCGTCGCCGAGCACCGCCCCTATCCGGACGTGGACTCGCTGCTCGCCGCGGCCGACGAGGCGGCGTACGACCTGTCGCCCGCGGACCTCGCCGAAGCCCTGGCGGGCGAGACGCTCACCCTGCTGCCCGACGGCGCCTACTCCGCGGCCCACACCGCGCTGAGCGCCGCGCACGCAGCCTACGAGAGCCGCTTCGGGCACGTGTTCGTCATCTGCCTGGACGAGGTGAGCCCGGAGGAGTCCGCCGACCGGATACTGGCCGCCATCCGGTCACGATGGGCGAACGACCCCGAGGAGGAACGATTGCTCGCCGCCGAGGAACTGCGCCGCCTGGCGAAGGGCAGACTGGCCCGCCTCGTCCGGAATCCATCGGACCGCCCCATAGCGGGGCATACCCAGTAGCCCGTCCGTGCTCGTTTGATTGCCGGTTTGATCACATCGGTAGGGCCGCCGTAAGCGTTCCGACAACACGTCGCTACGATGCTGGGGGCCGGTGCACCGTACCCGGCCGGGCCCGACCGACACAGAAGCCGGCGCGGCCCTAGTCCCCGCTCCCGGAGGGTTCTTCCGTGCCGGCTGGAACGCTGTACCGCGGCCGGGAAGGAATGTGGTCGTGGGTGGCTCACCGAGTCACCGGTGTCCTCATTTTCTTCTTCCTGTTCGTACACGTGCTGGACACCGCTCTCGTGCGTGTGTCTCCCGAGGCCTACGACAAGGTCGTGGCCACGTACAAGTCGCCGATCGTCGCCGTACTGGAGTATGGCCTGGTCGCCGCCATCCTCTTCCACGCGCTGAACGGCCTGCGCGTCATCGCCGTCGACTTCTGGTCGAAGGGCCCGCGCTACCAGAAGCAGATGCTCTGGACGGTCGTCGGCCTCTGGGTCGTGCTGATGCTCGGGGCCATCTATCCCGTCCTCGGCCACGCCGCTCGTGAAGTGTTCGGGAGCTGACGCGTATGTCCACGACTGAAACCACCGCCTCCGGCATCGGCCCTGTCGAGGGTGCCCCGCTCTACGACGTCGACCACCCGGCGCCGGTCATCGAGCCGCCCCGCAAGCGGACGAAGAGGACTCCCAAGTCCACCCGCGGCAACTTCGAGATGTACGGCTGGCTGTTCATGCGCCTGTCCGGCATCGTCCTGGTCGTCCTGGTCCTCGGCCACCTGCTGATCCAGCTGGTCCTCGACGGCGGCGTGTCCAAGATCGGCTTCGCCTTCGTGGCCGGCCGCTGGGCCTCCCCGTGGTGGCAGGTCTGGGACCTGGCCATGCTGTGGCTCGCCATGCTGCACGGCGCCAACGGCCTGCGTACCGTGATCAACGACTACGCCGAGCAGGCGAACACCCGCCTGTGGCTGAAGGGCCTGCTGTACACCGCCACGGTGTTCACCATCCTGCTGGGCACGCTGGTGATCTTCACCTTCGACCCGAACATCCGCTAGGCACGGGGCTGCGAGAATCATGAAGATCCACAAGTACGACACCGTCATCGTCGGCGCCGGCGGCGCCGGCATGCGCGCCGCGATCGAGGCGACGAAGCGCAGCCGCACCGCCGTGCTGACCAAGCTCTACCCGACCCGCTCCCACACGGGCGCCGCGCAGGGCGGCATGGCCGCCGCGCTGGCCAACGTGGAGGAGGACAACTGGGAGTGGCACACCTTCGACACGGTCAAGGGCGGTGACTACCTGGTCGACCAGGACGCCGCCGAGATCCTGGCGAAGGAGGCCATCGACTCGGTCCTCGACCTGGAGAAGATGGGCCTGCCGTTCAACCGGACGCCCGAGGGGAAGATCGACCAGCGCCGCTTCGGCGGTCACTCCCGCAACCACGGCGAGGCCCCGGTCCGCCGCGCCTGCTACGCGGCCGACCGCACCGGCCACATGATCCTCCAGACGCTGTACCAGAACTGCGTCAAGGAGGGCGTGGAGTTCTACAACGAGTTCTACGTCCTGGACCAGCTGATCACCGAGGTCGACGGCGTCAAGAAGTCGGCCGGTGTGGTGGCCTACGAGCTGGCGACCGGCGAGATCCACGTCTTCCAGGCGAAGGCCGTGATCTACGCGTCCGGCGGCTGCGGCAAGTTCTTCAAGGTGACGTCGAACGCGCACACGCTGACCGGTGACGGCCAGGCTGCGGTGTACCGCCGGGGCCTGCCGCTGGAGGACATGGAGTTCTTCCAGTTCCACCCGACCGGCATCTGGCGCATGGGCATCCTCCTCACCGAGGGCGCGCGCGGCGAGGGCGGCATCCTCCGCAACAAGGACGGCGAGCGCTTCATGGAGAAGTACGCGCCCGTCATGAAGGACCTGGCGTCGCGTGACGTCGTCTCCCGCTCCATCTACACGGAGATCCGCGAGGGCCGGGGCTCCGGCCCCGAGGGCGACCACGTCTACCTGGACCTCACCCACCTCCCCCCGGAGCAGCTCGACGCCAAGCTGCCCGACATCACGGAGTTCGCCCGTACCTACCTCGGCATCGAGCCCTACACGGACCCGATCCCGATCCAGCCGACCGCGCACTACGCGATGGGCGGCATCCCGACGAACGTCGAGGGCGAGGTCCTGGCGGACAACACCACCGTCGTCCCGGGCCTGTACGCGGCCGGTGAGGTCGCCTGTGTGTCCGTCCACGGCGCGAACCGCCTGGGCACCAACTCGCTGCTGGACATCAACGTCTTCGGCCGGCGCGCGGGCATCTCGGCGGCGGAGTACTCGCAGACGGCGGAGTTCGTCGAGCTGCCCGAGGCCCCGGCGGACCAGGTGGTCGCGCAGATCGAGCGGCTGCGGGCGTCGACGGGCACCGAGCGCGTGGCGGACCTGCGCCGCGAGCTGCAGGAGACCATGGACGCGAACGTCATGGTGTTCCGCACCGAGCAGACGATCAAGACGGCCGTCGAGAAGGTCGCCGAGCTCCGGGAGCGCTACAAGAACGTGGCCATCCAGGACAAGGGCAAGCGGTACAACACGGACCTGCTGGAGGCCATCGAGCTGGGCAACCTGCTCGACCTGGCCGAGGTCATGGCGGTGTCCGCGCTGGCCCGCAAGGAGTCCCGCGGCGGCCACTACCGCGAGGACTACCCCAACCGCGACGACGTCAACTTCATGCGCCACACCATGGCGTACCGCGAGGTGGGCGACGACGGCACCGAGTCCATCCGTCTCGACTACAAGCCGGTCGTCCAGACCCGCTACCAGCCGATGGAGCGTAAGTACTGATGGCTACCCCTGTTCTGGACAAGGTCGAGGCGGAGTCCGCGGCCTCCCCGTACATCACCGTCACCTTCCGGGTCCGCCGCTTCAACCCGGAGGTCTCGGCGGAGGCGACCTGGGAAGACTTCCAGCTGGAGATCGACCCGAAGGAGCGCGTCCTCGACGGTCTGCACAAGATCAAGTGGGACATGGACGGCACGCTGACGTTCCGTCGCTCCTGCGCGCACGGCATCTGCGGCTCGGACGCCATGCGGATCAACGGCAAGAACCGTCTCGCCTGCAAGACGCTGATCAAGGACATCAACCCCGAGACGCCGATCACGATCGAGCCCATCAAGGGCCTCACGGTCCTCAAGGACCTGGTCGTGGACATGGAGCCGTTCTTCCAGGCGTACCGGGACGTGATGCCGTTCCTGATCGCGAAGGACACCAATGAGCCGACGCGCGAGCGTCTGCAGTCGGCGGAGGACCGCGCGCGCTTCGACGACACCACGAAGTGCATCCTGTGCGCCGCGTGCACGTCCTCGTGCCCGGTGTTCTGGAACGACGGGCAGTACTTCGGCCCGGCGGCCATCGTCAACGCGCACCGCTTCATCTTCGACTCGCGTGACGACGCCGGCGAGCAGCGTCTGGAGATCCTCAACGACAAGGACGGCGTGTGGCGCTGCCGCACCACGTTCAACTGCACGGACGCCTGCCCTCGCGGTATCGAGGTGACCAAGGCGATCCAGGAGGTGAAGCGAGCGCTGATCACGCGCCGCTTCTGAGGTCTGCCCGCACGATCCTGCACAACGACTGAGGGCCCCCGTCTCCGCTGGAAACGGGGGCCCTCACGCGTGGGAGTCACGATCGGGTGAAGCGTCGTGATCGGGACGAATCGGGGCTCCCTTGTCTACGATGATGCTCTCGACACCAGCCCCCAGGAGGCACCCGATGTCAGCAGCAGCTGTCGAGCGGCCCCATGACGAGCGTCCGCTGATCGAGGAAGCGAAGCGGATCATGGAGCGCCTGCCGGGCTACCGAGTCGAGATCATCGGAGACCAGATCATCGTGTCCCCGCCACCGGACGGCGCCCACGGCAACGCCCTGACGGACGTCATGCTCCCCTTCCTCGCAGCCGGCCTGCACGGACCGGAGTCCAAGGTGATCCAGGGAGTCGGTCTCTGGCTCGGGAACGGGGGGGAGGACTACGCGATTCCCGACCTCTCCATCGTCGACGCCGACTTCGAGGAACACCTCGTCCAGAACAACTGTCACGACCCGGTGGCCTTCCGGCTCGTCCTGGAGGTCACCTCCGGCAACTGGAAGACCGACCTGCGCACCAAGGTGTCCGCCTACGCCGACGCCCATGTCCCCGTGTACGTGATCGTCGACCGCCAGCACCGGCGCATCCACGTCCTCACGGACCCGCAAGACGGCGACTACGCCACCCACCGCGTCCACGCCCCCGGCGAACTGGTCACCCTCCCCGACTCCCTCGGCGCCAAGGTCACCCTGGACGTCGCGGAGATCCTCGACGCGGGGCGGCGCAAGCAGGAGGACTAGGCTCTGTCCTCGTGCCCTCCAAGTCCGAGCAGACCCGCGCCCTGATCCTCGAGACGGCGATGCGGCTGTTCCAGGAGCGCGGCTACGACAAGACGACCATGCGGGCCATCGCCCAGGAGGCCGGGGTCTCCGTGGGCAACGCGTACTACTACTTCGCCGGCAAGGAACACCTGATCCAGGGTTTCTACGACCGGATCGCCGCCGAGCACCAGGCCGCCGTCCGGGACGTCCTGGCCGGGGAGACCGACCTGGAGGCGCGGCTCGCGGGTGTGCTGAAGGCATGGCTGGACATCGCCACGCCGTACCACGAGTTCGCGGTGCAGTTCTTCAAGAACGCCGCCGACCCTGACAGCCCGCTCAGCCCGTTCTCCCCCGAGTCCGAGCACGCGCGCGTGGAGGCCATCAGCGTCCACAAGGAGGTGCTCCGCGGCGCGAGGACCAAGGTGCCCGAGGAACTGCGGGAGGTGCTGCCCGAGTTGATGTGGCTCGCCCAGATGGGGCTCGTCCTGTACTGGGTCTTCGACCGGACCGAGGGGCGCGAGCGCAGCTACCGGCTGGCCGAACGCGGTGCCCGGCTCACCGCGCGGGGCGTCTCGCTGGCCCGGTTCCGGGTGCTCAGGCCGCTCGTCCACGAGGTGCACGAGCTGTTCACGGACTTCCTGCCGGGGATGACGAAGGCGCTCCCGGACCCCGCCGGGCGGACGAGGGCGCCCGCCACCGACGGGCGCCCCTGAGCGCTTCGGTTCAGCACCTCCGCCTTCTCGCCCCCCAGCTCCACGCCGTGGACCGGCGGTTCGTGCCCGGCGACCCGTCAGATCCAGCCCAGCCGCCACAGCCGGAAGACACCGGTGCCGTCCGACAGGTACTGTCCGCCGCCGACGTCCTCGCTGCTGACCACGTACTCCTTGCGCTGCCACAGGGGGATCAGCGGTACGTCCTGCGCCACGATCTCCTGCATCCGCTGGAAGTCGTCGGCGGCGCGGCTGCGGTCCGAGTAGCGCCGGCTGTCCAGGATCAGACGGTCGACGTCCTTGTTGCCGTAGCCGTTCTTCATGCTGTTGCCGGTGCCGACGAGCGGGGCGCCGAAGGTGTCTGGGTCGGGGAAGTCGGCGACCCAGCCGACGGCGTACGCGTCGAGCTTGCCGCTCGTGTACCGCTTCTGGAAGTCGGTCCACTCATAGCCCTTGGTGTCCACCTGGAACAGGCCGCCCGCCTCCAGTTGCCGCTTGAGTTCGGCGGCCTCCTCGGCGGCGGCGCCCCTGCCCTCGGCATAGCCGTAGGTGAAGTGGACGGGCAGCTGCGCCCCCGCGGCGGTGAGCAGGGCCCGGGCCTTGTCCACGTCGGGCCTGGGGTACAGGTCGAAGAAGGAGGTGGTGTGCCCGGTGATGCCCGTCGGGATCAGCGAGTACAGCGGGTCGGTGGTGCCCTCGTACACCTTGCTGACCAGTTCCTCGCGGTTGACCAGCAGGGCGAGGGCCTGGCGGACACGGCGGTCGTGCAGCGGCGATCCGGCGGCGGTGTCGAGCACCAGGTTGCGGATCTCGGCGCTGTCGGTCTCGCTGACGCGCCGGCCGGGGTCGCTGGGCGAGAGACCGGCGAGCACGGAGGGCGGCAGCTGACGCGTGGCGACGTCGACCTCCTTCGCCGTCCACGCCTTCTCCAGGGCGCCCGGGTCGGCGTAGTAGCGCAGCACGACGGGCCGGCCGGTGTTCTTCACATCGCCCCGGTAGTGCGGGTTGGGGGCGAGGCGGGCCTCCGTCCCCTTGGTGTACGACGTCAGGGTGTACGGGCCGGTCCCGTCGACGCCGTCGTCCTCGCGCAGCGCGTCACTCGGGTACGTGTTGCGGTCGACGATCGAGCCGGCGCCGGTGGCCACCTTGAACGGGAACGTCGCGTCGGGCGACGACAGATGGAAGGTGACCGTGAGCCCGTCCGCGTCGACCGAGCGGAGCGTCTTGAACAGGCTCGCGGGGCCGACGTCGGAGTTGATGCGCTTGACCCGGTCGAAGGAGTACTTGACGTCCTCGGCGGTCATGCCGCGTCCGTCGGGGAACTTCAGTCCCTTGCGGAGGGTGCAGCGGTACGTCGTGAGGTCCGTGCCCACGAAGGCGCAGTTCTGGGCGGCGTCCGGCACGGGGGCCACGCCGTCGGGTTCGAAGGTCAGCAGCGACTGGAAGACATTGCTGTACAGCGCCCAGGACCCGGCGTCGTAGGCGCCCGCCGGATCGAGTGACGTGACGGCGTCCGCCGTGCCGACCGTGATGGTCTTGTCGGTGTTCTCCTTGGCGGGCAGCAACTGCCACCCGCCCACTCCCACGCCCGCCAGTACCAGCACGGTCGCGAGAATCCGCATGCGAACAGATCGCATCGGCGCCCCTCCCCAGGCCCTCAGCGCATACCACTCCCCTGTGGCGCGGATCACCTAATCACAGGTGTTTCACCCGGGGGAAGGGGGATCTGTCGAGATGGGAAAGAACTTACCGAGGGGCTGTTTCAGGCCGGTTTCACCGCAGGTGAAGCGCCCACGGTTCACGCCTGACGCGACGCCAGTTCCACCACCGTGATGTCCGACGGCGCGCCCACCCGCGTCGGCGGGCCCCAGGCGCCCGCTCCCCGGGTCACATAGAGCTGGGTGTCGCCGTAGCGGTCCAGGCCCGCGACGGTCGGGTTGGCGGCGGCCGCGACGAGGTTGCCGGGCCAGAGCTGGCCGCCATGGGTGTGGCCGGAGAGCTGGAGGTCCACGTGGTGCCGCACCGCCTCGTGGATCTGGACGGGCTGGTGGGCCAGGAGGACGACGGCGCGTGAGGTGTCACGGTCACCGAGCGCCTTGGCGAAATCGGGACCCTCGCCCACGCTCTCGCCCGCCACGTCGTTGACCCCGGCCAGATCGAAGGCGGGCAGTTCCGTGCGCGCGTTCTCCAGCGGACGCAGACCGAGCCTGCGGACCTCCTCGACCCACTGGTCGGCGCCGGAGAAGTACTCGTGGTTGCCGGTGACGAAGTAGCTGCCGTGGCGGGCCCTCAGCCGGGACAGCGGTGCCGCCGCCGGACCCAGGTCGTGCACGCTGCCGTCGACCAGGTCGCCGACGACCGCGATCAGATCCGGCTGCGTGGAGTTGACCGTGTCGACCACGCGCTGTGCGAAGTCCCGGCCGAGTACGGGGCCGAGGTGGATGTCGCTCACGACGGCGATGCGGAAGCCGTGCGCGGAGCGCGGGAGTCTGGCCAGCGGGATGGTGACGCGCTTCACCGCGGGGCCGCGCAGTACGCCGTAGGTGCCGTAGCCCACGGTGCCGGCCGCGGCGGCGGCCATGGCCCCACCCATGACACGCGAGACGAAGAGGCGGCGGGAGGGGGTGGGGGCCGGGATCGCGGGGGCCGGGGCCGCGTTCGGGTCCCGGTCCGCGTTCGGGGCCGGCGCGGGAGCCAGGGTCCGCGATGCGGCCGGCGGGGTCGTGGGGGCCGTTCCCGCCGGCACCGGGGCCGGGCTCGGCGCGGTCTGACCGGCCGGGGCGCCGCGGTCCGCCAGGCGGCGCACCAGAGGCCGTAGCACCTCGCCCGCCACCAGCGCCAGCAGCAGATACAGCGACAGCGCCAGCCACAGGAAGCCCGGCCAGCCCAGGACGCGCTGAAGCCAGAAGGGGGCTCCGGCGCGCTCGGCGACCAGGGCCGCGACCATCAGCACCGGTCCGGCGACGAGCACGACCGTGCCGGTGCGCCGGGCGAGGCCCGGGCCGCGGGTCGTGTCGCGGACCAGCCGGCGCCACGCCCACCAGTGCAGCGCCGCGAACGCGGCCAGGACGGCCCCGGCGACCAGGAGCAGAACGACAACCACCGTGTGTCCGCTCCCCGTTATGGCGTTCGTCGCAGCGCGCGCAGTCCGCGCAACCCGATGACGCCGATGACTGTCCCCAAGACAAAGGAGACGACGGCGAGCGTCAGATGGACCCAGAAGTACGCCGTCGGATTCCCCGCGTCGTCGAACGCGAGTCCGCTGCCGTCCTTCCACAAGTTCTTGACGAAAGTGATCCAGATGACCCAGCTCCACACCCCGAAGGCGAGCAGGAACCAGGAAACGGGACGGCTGAGTTTCACAAGACCGGGCCTTTCCTCGCTGCGCGGGGCACCCGAGGCCGAGCCGGCCGGCCGGGGGTCCGGGAGTTGTTCCCCGGAGGAGCACAGCATGAGCCCAGTATCGTCGCTCTCCCGCGGCCGCTCGTCCGGGGGTGCGCGGTATCGGCTGGGACCGGCCGGGACTTCCACCCGCGCACCCGGTACGTTCGCGACCGTGTCCGCCATGAAGAAGATCGCCGGGCGTCGCCTGCCGATCGCCTCCGCCGCCGTGTTGTCCCTCTCGCTCGCCGCACCCGCGACCGCGTTCGCGGCCCCGCGCAGCCCGGCCGTGTCGCCCTCGGCCACGCCGCCGGCCGTGATGTCCACGGTCGGCGGCGAGCTGCTGGGCCGGCCCGGAACCCAGGTGAACCTCGGCAGCGGCGCCCCGGTGCTCCCGAAGGACCTCACTGCCCGCTCCTGGATCGTCGCCGACGCCGAGTCGGGTGACATTCTGGCCGCCCACAACGCGCACTGGCGGCTGCCCCCGGCGAGCACCCTGAAGATGCTGTTCGCCGACACCGTGCTGCCCAGGTTCCCCCGGACCCAGACGCACAAGGTGACCCCCGCCGACCTGGCCGGCATCGGCTCCGGTTCCAGCATGGTCGGGATCAAGGAGGGTGAGACCTACACGGTCCACGACCTGTGGCTCGGCGTCTTCCTGCGCTCCGGCAACGACGCCGTTCATGTGCTGTCCGCGATGAACCACGGGGTCGCGCAGACGGTCCAGGACATGCAGGCGCACGCCGAGGAGCTGCAAGCCCTCGACACGCATGTGGTGAGCCCGGACGGCTACGACGCCGCCGGGCAGGTCTCGTCGGCGTACGACCTGACACTGGTCGCCCGGTCCGGACTGCAGAAGAAGGACTTCCGGGAGTACTGCTCGACGGTGCGGGCCGCGTTCCCGGGCGAGACCACGGAGAAGAAGGGCAAGGCGACCCGCGGGTCCTTCGAGATACAGAACACCAACCGGCTGATGGCGGGGGACTTCGACCTCACCCCCTACCGGGGCATAGCGGGCGTGAAGAACGGCAACACCACCAACGCGGGCGCCACCTTCACCGGGGTCGCCGAACGGAACGGCAGGGTGCTGCTCGTCACGGTGATGAACCCGGAGAAGAAGGATCACAACGAGGTCTACCGGGAGACCGCCCGGCTCTTCGACTGGGGTTTCGGCGCGGCCGGGAAGGTCCGGCCGGTGGGCGAGCTGGTCGCCCCCAAGGGCGCCGGCACGAGCTCCCAGGGCGGCGCCGGAGCGACCCCGCACGGGGGCGGGAGCGCGGAGCCCGTGCAGCCGGTGGCCGCCTCGGCGAAGGGCGGCGGCTCGCGCGGGGCCGGGGTGGCGCTCGCCCTCTCCGGCGCCGTGCTCGTCCTGCTCGCCGCGGGCGTCTTCCTGGTCAATCGCCGCTGGCCGCTGCCCGATCTGGTACGTCGCCGGACCCGTCCCTGACCTCGTCGGTCCCGCCGCTGTTCCGCGTCGCCGTCCAGGCGGCGCAGAACAGCACCAGTTTCGCGGTGAAGTTCAGCCACAGCAGCAGCGCGACCGGCACCCCGAAGGCGCCGTACATGCTCTTCGCGGCGACGCCCTGGATATAGCCGCTGAGCAGCACCTTGAGCAGTTCGAAGCCGACCGCGCCGATCAGCGCGGCGACCAGCAGCCGGTCCCGCGGGGGTTCCACGCCGGGCAGCAGGGTGAGGACGTACAGCAGGACCAGGAAGTCGGCGAGGACGGCGACGGCGAAGGCGGCGGTCCGCAGCAGCACACTGCCCCAGCCGCCCTTGTCGAGGCCCAGCTCCCCGGCCATCCAGTCGACCAGGGCGCTGGCGAGGGCGGAGATGGCGATGGTGACCAGAAGCGCGCCGCCCAGGCCGATGAGCACCACGGCGTCCTTGACCTTGGCCAGCACCGGGTTCTGGCCGCTGTCGGGCAGTTCCCACACCGCGCGCAGACAGTCCCGCATCTGGCCGACCCAGCCGATGCCGATGAAGAACAGGGTGGCACCGGCGATAATGCCGACGGTGCCGGCGCTCTGGACCAGTCCGTGGATGTCGAGCTGGCTGGAGATGCCGGGGAACTGTTCGGCGACCTTGCCCTGCAGCGTGTCCTGCTGGTCCACGCTGAGCGTCGCGGCGCCGATCGCGGCGGCGACGGTGAGCAGCGGGAACAGCGCCACGAAGCTGACGAACGTCATGGCCGCCGCGAGCCGGGTCCACTTCACGCGGGCGAGGCGTTCGTAGGAGCGCCAGGCGTGCGTGGCCGTCAGCAGGACGACCAGCGGCCCGATGCCGGGGAGTCTCTTCAGCCAGTCCATGATCAGATCAACCAGTCCATGATCAGACGCTCCCCCTCGTGCCCGTCACCGCCTCCCGGCGTACTCAGGCTTCCCCGCTTCACCCGTTTCAGTGAGCAGCGACACCGAGTGGGGATATGGAGAGGGTATGCCCCTGGGGCAGCGCTACGGTCACGGTCATGCCTGCCCACCAGGACGCGTTCCGCGCTCCTCGCTCGCTGCTGATCCTCGGCGGCACGTCCGAGATCGCGCTGGCCACCGCCCGCCGCCTCATCGTCCGGGGCACCCGGACCGTGCGGCTGGCCGGCCGTCCCTGCGCCGAGCTGGAGCGGGCCGCCGGGCAGCTGCGCGGGCTCGGCGCCGACACCTTCACCGTCGCCTTCGACGCGCTCGATGTCGAGTCCCATGTGACCGCGCTCGGCAAGGTGTTCGCGGAAGGGGCGGTCGATCTGGTGCTGCTCGCGTTCGGCGTGCTCGGCGACCAGGCGACCGACGAGCGCGATCCGGTGGCCGCGGCACGTATCGCGCAGACCAACTACACGGGCGCGGTCTCGGCGGGCCTGGTGTGCGCCCGGTCGCTCCAGGCCCAGGGCCACGGCTCGCTGGTGGTGCTGTCCTCGGCCGCCGGTGAGCGCGCCCGCCGCTCGGACTTCCTCTACGGCTCCAGCAAGGCGGGGCTCGACACGTTCGCGCAGGGCCTCGGCGACGCGCTCCACGGCACCGGGGCGCACGTCATGGTCGTACGCCCCGCCTCCGTCCGGCGGCCCGGCACGGCCGCGCGTGACCAGGGGCCGCTGACCACGACCCCGGAGAAGGTCGCCACGGCGATCGAGCTGGGGCTGCGGAGGCGGTCGGAGGTGGTGTGGGTGCCGGGGTCCCTGCGCCTGGTGATGTCGGCCCTGCGGCATCTGCCGCGGGCGGTGTTCCGGCGGCTGCCGCTCTAGTCATGTGACCGGAAGGGTTCGCCGGTGAATCTTTCCGGTCGCAGCACTAACGGGCGGGGAGGGTGGCGTCCTCGGTCGGGGCGGCGGCCTGGGGCGGCACCACGGCGCTCCCGAACGGGAACTCCCGCAGCTTGCGCCAGACGCCGTCCGGGCCCTGCTCGTACAGGGCGAAGCCCGTGCACGGCCACTCGGCCTCGTAGCCGGACAGCTCCTCGTACGCCCGGTCCATGGACGCCTCGTCGATCCCGTGGGCCACCGTGACATGCGGGTGGTACGGGAACAGCAGCTCGCGCGCCACCGGCCCGGAGGCGTCCCGGACCTGCTTCTGCAGCCAGGCGCACTCCTGCGCGCCCTCGACGACCCGGACGTACACCACGGGTGACAGGGGCCGGAACGTGCCCGTCCCGGACAGCCGCATCGGGAAGGGACGGCCGGCCGTCGCGACGTCGACGAGGTGCGCCTCGATCGCGGACAGGTCGGCGGCGTCGACCTCCGTCGGCGGCAGCAGGGTGACGTGTGTGGGGATGCCGTAGGCCGCGGCGTCGCCGAAGCCCGCGCGCAGCTCCTGGAGCAGGCTGCCGTGAGGCTCCGGGACCGCGATCGACACACCGATCGTTACGGTCCCCACGTCGTCTCCTGTCGTCGTGTCCTGGTGTCGTGCTGGTGTGCGTGGCGGGCGGCAGGACGGGCCGCCGCCCGGTGTTCGCTTTCCGACTGTACGACCACGCCCTGCCGTCGGGCAGGCACCGTCACAGTGGAGTGCAGCACTCCACGGCGCGTCGGGGCACGGGCGGGTCAGTGCTTGGCGGGCAGGAAGCCCACCCGGTCGTACGCCTGGGCGAGGGTCTCCGCCGCGACGGCACGCGCCTTCTCCGCCCCCTTGGCCAGGACCGAGTCGAGCGTCTCGGGGTCGTCCAGGTACTGCTGGGTGCGCTCCCGGAACGGCGTCACGAAGTCGACCATGATCTCGGCGAGGTCCGTCTTGAGCGCGCCGTAGCCCTTGCCGGCGTAGCGCTGCTCCAGTTCGGCGACACCGGTGCCGGTGAGGGTGGAGTAGACAGTCAGCAGGTTGCTGACGCCCGGCTTCTCCTCCGGGTCGAACCGGATCACGGTGTCCGTGTCCGTGACGGCGCTCTTGACCTTCTTGGCGGTGGTCCGCGGCTCGTCGAGCAGGTTGATCAGTCCCTTCGGCGTGGACGCCGACTTGCTCATCTTGATCGACGGGTCCTGAAGGTCGTAGATCTTCGCCGTCTCCTTGAGGATGTACGGCCGCGGGACCGTGAAGGTCTCGCCGAAGCGGCCGTTGAAGCGCTCGGCGAGGTCGCGGGTCAGCTCGACGTGCTGGCGCTGGTCCTCGCCGACCGGCACCTCGTTCGCCTGGTACAGCAGGATGTCGGCGACCTGGAGGATCGGGTACGTGAACAGGCCCACGCTCGCGCGGTCGGCGCCCTGCTTGACGGACTTGTCCTTGAACTGGGTCATCCGGCTCGCCTCGCCGAAGCCGGTGAGGCAGTTCATGACCCAGGCGAGCTGGGCGTGCTCGGGGACATGGCTCTGGACGAAGAGCGTGCACCGGTCCGGGTCCAGCCCGGCCGCGAGCAGCTGGGCGGCGGCCAGACGGGTGTTGGCGCGCAGTTCCTTCGGGTCCTGGGGGACCGTGATCGCGTGCAGGTCGACGACCATGTAGAACGCGTCGTGGGTCTCCTGGAGGGCCACCCACTGGCGGACGGCACCGAGGTAGTTGCCGAGGTGAAACGAGCCGGCGGTGGGCTGGATTCCGGAGAGCACGCGGGGACTGTCTGAGGCCATGTTCACCATTCTCTCAGGTTCGGGGGACCGGTCCGGAAGCGGAGGGAGATCAGGTGCGGAGCGGACCGTGCCCCATGCGGTCACCCGGCGGTGCGGCGCACGGTGTAACAAGGGGGCATGAGGAGCGAGGGGGAAGGCGTGCGCGGGGTGGGTGCGCTGATGGTGGCGCTGACGGTGACGGTCGCGGTGCTCGCGGGGTCGGCCGCGCCGGCGCGGGCGATGGCCAAGGACATCCCCGATCTGGCACTCGTCGTGACGAACGGCACGGGCCGTACGACGACGCTGCGCTCCGGGGACCGGGACTTCGCGCTGCTGTGGCAGCTGACGGCCCCGACGGAGACCTCGACCGAGCCGGTGCCGGACGCCTGGGCCGAGGGCCGGTATCCGCGGGTGCGGGCCACCGTGGTGTGGGCGCTGACCGGGATCGGGGGATGGCCGTACACGCGCCGGGCGCCGGGCGGCGATGTGGCGGTGGAGCGGGAGGACCAGGTGTTCCTGGCGGCGGACGGGACGGCGTGGGTGCGGTCCGATCCGGCGCCGGACGTCTCCGACGACGACATCCGGTGGCACCGAGCACCGCGGCCGGTCTTCGACCGGCTGGTGAGGGACGGGCTGCTCGGACAGCCGGTCCCCGCGGCCGGCAACGGCTCCTCGGACGGCCTGCGCTGGGGGGCCGCGGGACTCGTGGCGGGGCTGGCGCTGGGTGTCTGCGGCGCCTACGCCGTGCGACGGGCCGCGGCCCGGAGGCAGGGGGTGCCTCGCGAGCCGCGGCAGGAACTGATCGAACTGTGAACGCCCGGTCCGTGAGCGCCGGTCCGTGAGGGTCCTTGCACACCGGTCCGTGACCGCCCGTGAGGCCGGCCGGCGGCCGGATCAGCCCAGGTCGATCTCCGGGTAGAGCGGGAAGCCCTGGAGCAGGTCGCTCGCCCGGTGGGCGACCTCGTCGGCGATCTTCGGGTCCAGGATGTGATGGGCCTTCGACGGGGTGCCCTTGGCGGTGGTGCCGGGGGCGGTCGTGGTGAGGACGCGGTCGATCAGGGCCCCGATCTCGTCCATCTCCACCGTGCCGAGGCCCCGGGTGGTGAGGGCGGGCGTGCCGATGCGGATGCCGGAGGTGTACCAGGCGCCGTTCGGGTCGGCCGGGATGGCGTTGCGGTTGGTGACGATGCCCGCGTCCAGCAGGGCCGCCTCGGCCTGGCGGCCGGTGAGGCCGTAGGAGGTCTCCACGTCGATCAGGTTGAGGTGGTTGTCCGTGCCGCCGGTGACGAGCGTGGCGCCGCGGCGCATCAGGCCCTCGGCGAGTGCGCGGGAGTTGTCGACGATCCGCTGGGCGTAGTCCTGGAAGGAGGGCTGCCGGGCCTCCGCCAGCGCCACCGCCTTCGCGGCCATCACATGCGGGAGCGGTCCGCCCAGCACCATCGGGCAGCCGCGGTCGACCTGCTCCCTCAGGGAGGGGTCGCACAGGACCATGCCGCCGCGCGGGCCGCGCAGCGACTTGTGGGTGGTGGTCGTGATGATCTGCGCGTGCGGGACCGGGTCGAAGTCGCCGGTCAGCACCTTGCCCGCGACCAGGCCCGCGAAGTGGGCCATGTCGACCATGAGCGTGGCGCCGACCTCGTCGGCGATCTCGCGCATGATCCGGAAGTTCACCAGGCGGGGGTAGGCCGAGTAGCCCGCGACGATGATCAGCGGCTTGAAGTCGCGGGCGGTGGCGCGCAGGGCCTCGTAGTCGATCAGCCCGGTGGCCGGGTCGGTGCCGTAGGAGCGCTGGTCGAACATCTTGCCGGAGATGTTCGGGCGGAAGCCGTGGGTGAGGTGGCCGCCCGCGTCCAGGGACATGCCGAGCATGCGCTGGTTGCCGAAGGCCTGGCGCAGCTCCGCCCAGTCCTGCGCGGAGAGGTCGTTGACCTGGCGGACGCCCGCCTTCTGAAGGGCGGGGGCCTCGACGCGCTGGGCGAGGACGGCCCAGAAGGCGACGAGGTTGGCGTCGATGCCGGAGTGCGGCTGGACGTAGGCGTGGGGGGCGCCGAACAGGTGCTTGGCGTGCTCGGCGGCGAGCGCCTCGACGGTGTCGACGTTGCGGCAGCCGGCGTAGAAGCGGCGGCCGATGGTGCCCTCGGCGTACTTGTCGCTGAACCAGTTGCCCATGGCCAGCAGGGTGGCCGGGGACGCGTAGTTCTCCGAGGCGATGAGCTTGAGCATCTCGCGCTGGTCGGCGACCTCCTGCCCGATGGCGTCGGCGACGCCGGGCTCGACGGCGCGGATCACGTCGAGGGCGGCGCGGAAGGCGGTGGACTCGGTGGAGAGTGGCTGCTGCTCCGGCATGTCGGCCTCCGGGTGGCGTGGCTTGAAGCGGTCACGGTTCACGGTCGGCCCAGGCGCACGGCACTCGTCACTTCGGGGCCGCTCCCCGATGGTCGGTCCCATCCCAGCGCGCCAGTCACGGCCCGGCGATCAGCCTACCGGGCCGCTCCGGCGGCCGTGGGCCTACGTCCACCATGCGGGCCCCGGCGTGAGGCGCGCCTCGCCGGGGCGGCGGCGCGCCTCACCGGAGGGAGTCCCATGCCGCCGAGGACGACCCTCCCCGAGCGTGGTTGCCGGCGGGTGTTCGCCATGGTCGTGTCCCCCGTCGAGTGAGTTTTCGTTGAGATGTCGGTGAGATGTTGTCGACCCCGGAGTGGAGATGGACTAGAGAGGACTGGAGAGCGTCACTCTGATGTTCGATCAGCCCCCTGTTTCCGCGCGGTCCCCTACAGTCGCTTTGTGTTCTTTGGAATGGTGTGCGCTCTCGGTGCGGCGGTCTGCTTCGGTGCGGCGACGGTGTTGCAGGCGGTCGCGGCACGCGCGGCGAGCCGCCCGGGCGGAGGCGGGGACGCGGCGCTGCTGCTGCGGGCCCTGCGGCAGTGGCGGTATCTGGCGGGGCTGGCGCTGGACGGGCTCGGGTTCCTGCTGCAGATCGCGGCGCTGCGGTCGCTCCCCATCTACGCGGTGGGCGCGGCGCTCGCGTCGAGCCTGGCGGTCACGGCGGTGGCCGGGGCGCGGCTGCTGCGGGTGCGGCTGACCGGGAGCGAGTGGGCCGCGGTCGCGGTGGTGTGCGCGGGGCTCGCGATGCTGGGGCTGGCCTCCGGGGCCGAGGGCGGCCGGGCCGGGTCCATGGCGCTGAAGTACGCGCTGCTGGCGACCGCGGTGGCCGTGCTGCTGCTGGGGATGGCCGGGGGGCGGCTGCCGGGGCCGGGGCGGTCGCTGGTGCTGGGGCTGGGCGCCGGGTTCGGGTTCGGGGTGGTCGAGGTGGCGGTACGGCTGATCGACGGGCTGACACCGTCCGCCCTGCTCACCAATCCGGCGGCGTACGCGCTGCTGCTGGGCGGCGGCGCGGGCTTCCTGCTGCTGACCACGGCCCTGGAAGGCGGGTCGGTGACGGTGGCGACGGCGGGCATGGTGCTGGGCGAGACCGTGGGGCCGGCGGCGGTCGGGGTGATGTGGCTGGGCGACCGGACGCGCGAGGGCCTGACCTGGCTGGCGGTGCTCGGCTTCGGTGTCGCCGTGGTGGGGGCGCTGCTGCTGGCCCGGTTCGGCGAGGCGCCGGCGGCGACGGCCCCGGCGGCGAACGTCCCGGCCGGCCAGGCCTGATCACGGCCGCCCCTCGGTCACGGCAGCACCCGGCACAGGGCTTCCAGCGCCCCCGTCCACGCATGGTCCGGCGGGGTGCCGAAGCCCACGACCAGGGCGTCCAGGGGCTCGGTGGCCGCATCGGGGTGACGGAAGCGGGACAGGCCCTGAAGGGCCAGCCCCTGCCAGGCGGCTGCCCGCACCACCGCCGCCTCGGTGCCCGGTGGCAGCTCCAGCACGGCGTGCAGGCCGGCCGCGATGCCCCTGA
Organism: Streptomyces sp. NPDC002513; assembly: GCF_053595355.1. Lineage (NCBI taxonomy): Bacteria > Bacillati > Actinomycetota > Actinomycetes > Kitasatosporales > Streptomycetaceae > Streptomyces > Streptomyces sp. NPDC002513. The sequence continues at coordinate 50,886 of NZ_JBSFXK010000007.1, forward strand.
CCCTGACCCCGGGGGCGCGGGCGGAGACCGCCTCGACCAGGGCGTCGCGGCGGCGCCGGTAGCGCAGGCGGGCGGCGCGGACATGGCGGTCGTAGGCGCCGGAGGCGATGAACTCCGCCAGGGTCAGCTGGTCCAGGACGCCCCCGGACCAGCCGCCGCCCTCGCGGACCGCCATCACCTCCGGGACCAGGGACGGGGGCAGCACCATCCAGCCCAGGCGCAGCCCGGGAGCCAGTGCCTTGCCGGCGGTGCCCAGGTACACCACATGGTCCGGGTCGAGGCCCTGGAGCGCGCCCACGGGCTGGCGGTCGTAGCGGAACTCGCCGTCGTAGTCGTCCTCCAGCACCAGGCCCCCGGTGCGGCGGGCCCAGTCGACCACGGCGGCCCGGCGCCCGGACCGCAGCGCCCCGCCCATCGGGAACTGGTGCGCCGGGTTCAGCAGCACCGCCGACACGCCGGTCAGCGCGTCCGTGCGGGTCCCGAGGTCGTCGAACGGGAGCGGAACCGTGCGCAGCCCCGCCCGCTCCACGATGGTCCGGTGCACATCCAGGCCGTACGACTCCACGGCCAGCGAGCCCGTCCCGCGGTCCCGCAGCACCTCGCCGAGCAGCCGCAGGCCCTGTGCGAAGCCGGCGCAGACGACGATCCGGTCGGGGTCGGCGCGTACGCCCCGGGCCCGGGAGAGATAGCCGGCGAGCGCGGTGCGCAGTTCCACGCGACCCCGCGGGTCGCCGTAGCCGAGGGCGTCGTGGGGGGCCGCGGCGAGGGCGCGGCGGGCGGCTCTGAGCCACTCCGTCCGCGGGAAGGAGGCGAGATCGGGCTGGCCGGGGACGAGGTCGTACGGGAGGCGGCCGGGCTCCCGCGGGTGGGGGGCCGCCCGGTCGGACCGCGGGGGCACCGCGTGCTCCCCCACCCGGGTGCCCGAGCCCTGGCGTGCGGTGAGCCAGCCCTCGGCCACGAGGTCGGTGTAGGCCTCGGCGACCGTGTTCCGCGCGATGCCCAGGTCGGCCGCGAGGGAACGGGAGGAGGGCAGTCGGGTGCCGGGCGCCAGGCGCCCGGTGCGCACCGCCTCGCGCAGCGCGTCGGTCAGGCCCCGGCGCACGCCCGGACCGGTCGGCTCCAGATGGAGGTCGGTGCCCGGAATGGCCCATGATTTCCCCATGGAAATGGACCATACTCCTGGGCTGGTTCGCTCCTAGGGTCGAGGGCATGACGACGAACGACCACACCATGACCGACGACCACACCACGACGACCGGCGAGGCCGCGACGAGCGTGGAGTACGCGCCCGAGCACACGCCCCGGCTGAACTGGGCCCGGCACGCCCCCGAGGTCTACCGGACGATGGTCCGGCTCGACGCGGCCGCCGGGCAGGGCCTCGAACCGAAGCTGCGCGAGCTGGTGAAGATCCGCGCCTCGCAGCTCAACCACTGCGCCTTCTGCCTCGACATGCACACCAAGGACGCGCTCGCCGCGGGCGAGAGCGTCGAGCGGATCGTTCAGCTCGGCGCCTGGGAGGAGTCGCGGCACTTCTACACGGAGCAGGAGATCGCGGCGCTGGAACTGACGGAGGCGGTCACGGTCCTCACCGACGGATTCGTGCCGGACGAGGTGTACGAGAGGGCCGCCCAGCACTTCGACGAGGCGGAGCTGTCCCATCTGATCGCCTCGATCACGGTGATCAACGCCTGGAACCGGTTCGGCGTGACGACCCGTGCCGTGCCGGGCCACTACCGGCCGGGGCAGTACAAGTGACGTGGTGAGCGGAGCCGGCGCGTTCGGGGCCGGGCTGGGCGGGCGCGGGGTCGCCCGCGCCCGCCGTCGGGCCCTGGTCGCAGCGCAGCCGCGCGGCGGCCCCGGGGAGGACCGCCGCGCGGCTGCGGCAAGGCTGATCAGGACAGCCACGCCCGCCAGGTCGAGGGGTGGCCCTCCACCCACTTCTTCGCGGCCTGGTCCGGGGTGAGCTTCTGGTCGGCGATCATCAACGCGACCTCGTTCTGGTCCTCGGTGGTCCAGTGGAACTTCTTCAGGAAGGCCGCCGCCTTCCCGCCGCTGTGCGCGAAGCCCGCGTTCAGGTACTTCTGCAGCGGGGTGTGCGGATACGCGCAGGCGACCTTCGCCGCGTCCTGGTCGCAGCCCTCCTTGTACGGCGGCAGCTTCACCTCGGTCATCGGGACCTTCTCGAACAGCCACTGCGGCGCGTACCAGTACGTCAGGAAGGGCTTGTGCTCCTTCGCGAACTGCCTGATCTGCGTGATCTGCGCGGCCTCGGAACCGGCGAACACCACCTGGTAGTCCAGCTTCAGACTGTTCACCAGCGCCTTGTCGTTGGTGACGTAGGACGGCGAGCCGTCCATCAACTGGCCCTTGGCGCCGCTCTCCGCGGTGCGGAACAGGTGCGCGTACGTGTTGAGGTTCCTCCAGTCCGTGATGTCGGGGTGCTGCTTGACGAGGTACGTCGGGACGAACCAGCCGATGTGACCGGTGACCCCGAGACCGCCGCCGCGGACGATGGTCTTCTTGTCCTCGACGTACCGCTTCTCCTGGTCGGGGTGGCCCCAGTCCTCCAGGAGCGCGTCGACCCGGCCCTGGCCGAGGGCGTCCCAGGCGGGCACCTCGTCGACCTGGACGGTGTCGACCCGGTAGCCGAGCTTGTGCTCCAGGATGTACTGGGCCACGGCCACGTTCGCCTGCGCGCCCACCCACGACTGCACCGACAGGGTCACCGTCTTCGCACCCTGGGCACCCGCGAACGGCGAGGCCTGCCTGGTCATGTCGGCGGCACCGCAGCCCGTGGTCAGCGCCAGCACGGCGAGGGCGGCGGTCAGCGTCTTCGTGCGTGTACGAGCCATGTCACGCTCCCTTCCTCGCGCGGCGCTCCGTCGGCTGGGTCACCCGGTCGAGCATCAGGCCGAGGCAGACGATCGCCGCGCCGGCCACCAGACCGGTCGCCAGGTCGCCCTGCGCGAGGCCGAAGACGACGTCGTAGCCGAGCGCGCCGCCGCCGACCAGACCGCCGATGATGACGACGGCGAGGACCAGGACCACGCCCTGGTTGACCGCGAGCAGCAGCGCCGGGCGGGCGAGCGGGAGCTGGACCTGGCGCAACTGCTGGACGCCGGTCGCGCCCAGCGAACGCGCCGACTCCAGGGCGGCCGGGTCGACCTGGCGCAGGCCCTGGGCGGTGATGCGGACGACGGCCGGGAGCGCGTAGACGACCGCCGCCGCGACGGCGGGCGCGCGGCCGACGCCGAGCAGCGCGACGACCGGGATCAGATACACGAACTGCGGCATCGTCTGGAAGACGTCCAGGACCGGGCGCAGCAGCCGTTCGAAGCGGTCGCTGCGGGCGGCCGCGATCCCGGTCGCGACACCGAGGACGAGGGTGACGGCGACGGCCGCCAGCACCTGGGACAGCGTGTCCAGGGACGGCTTCCACACGCCGAGCACACCGGTCGCGGCCATCGCGAGGACGGCGGTGAGCGCGGTGCGCCAGGTCCCGATCAGCCAGGCCAGCGCGGCGACGACGAGCAGGACCGACCACCAGGGCAGCCACTGCAGCCCGGCGCGCACGGGGTCCAGGATCCAGGGGGTGAAGTGGGCCGCCCAGTCGGCGGTGCCGCCCACGTAGGGGACGCCCGAGTACAGATGGGCGGTCATCCAGTCGACGGCGCTGTTCACCGGAGCGGCGATCCGTACGGTCCACGCGCCGGGCCACTCCAGCCGGCCGGCGAGACGCGCGGTCAGCGCGACGGCGACGGTCAGGGCGGCGGCGTACGCCCATCCGGCGCGCCCGCCGGGCCGCTCGGCCCCGGCCCCCGCCGCACCGGTGACCCGGTCCAGGACGACCGCGAGCAGCACGATCGGGATGCCGGCGGCGAGCGCGGCGCCCACGTCGACGGAGGCGAGCGCCTGGTAGACGCGGTCACCGAGACCGCCGGCGCCGATCACGGAGGCGATGACCGCCATGGACAGCGCCATCATGATCGTCTGGTTGAGGCCGAGCAGCAGTTCCTTGCGGGCCAGTGGCAGCCGGGCGGTGAGCAGCCGCTGGCGGGCGGTGGTGCCGAGCGACTCGACCGCCTCCAGGACCTCCTTGTCGGCGCCGCGCAGGCCCAGCGCGGTGAGCCGGGCCATGGGCGGGGCGGCGTAGACGACCGTGGCGAGCACGGCCGCGGGGACACCGATGCCGAAGACCAGGACGACGGGCAGGAGGTACGCGAACGCCGGCAGCACCTGCATGGTGTCGAGGACCGGGCGCAGGGCGCGGAACGTACGGTCCGACAGGCCCGCGGCGAGGCCCAGCAGCGCGCCGAGCAGCACCGAGACGAGTACCGCGACCACCATGAGCGCCAGTGTCTGCATGGTGGGCACCCACATGCCGAGCAGACCGCAGACGAGGAACGCGGCCGCCGTGCCGAGGGCCAGGCGGACGCCCGCGGCGCGCCAGGCCAGCAGCGCGGCGGCGGCCGTCACGCCCGCCCAGCCCGCCGCGAGCAGCGCGAGGTAGACGGCGCGCACGGACAGGACGACGGCGTTGCTGACGTAGCCGAAGAAGTACAGGAAGAGGGGGTGGCTGTCGCGGTGGTCGATGATCCAGTTGCTGGCCGAGGCCAGCGGCTCGGAGAGGTCGACGGTGAGCGCGTGCGGCCAGGTGCCGCTCGCCCAGCGGGCGTGGGCCAGCGGTACGAGCACCGCCGCGACGGCCGCGAGCAGCAGGAGCTTGCCCACGGCACGGTGTCTGAGCAGGCCCGGAACCGTGGCCTTGGGAGCGGTCGCGGTGAGCGTGGCCATCACGCCACCTCCTCGGCCTGTCCCGTTCCGGTCACGGCGCTGTGCCCCGTTCCGTGCGCGGCGGCCTGGTCGGATGGGGCGGTGGCCTGGTCCGACGGGGTGGCGGGGTGCTGGTCCGTTCCGGTCGCGGCGGCCTGACCGGTGCCGGCCACGACTCCCTCGCTCGCTCCGGTCGCGGCGGCCTGGTCCGTTCCGGCCATGGCGTCCTGGTCCGTTCCGGCCACGACGCCGAGGAGGCGTTCGTGGTCGACGACGCCGAGGCAGCGGCCCTCGTCCATGACGCGGGCCGGGGAGCCGGTGCGGGCGACCGCCTCGATCGCCTCCGAGACCGTGGCGTCCGGCGACACCGCCGGACCGCCCCCCGCCTCCTCCGCGGACGCGGTGCGCATGGCCGAGCGGACGGTCATGACCTGCTCGCGCGGCACGTCCCGGACGAACGCGCGGACGTAGTCGTCGGCCGGGGAGCCCACGATCTCCTCGGGGGTGCCGAGCTGCACGATCCGGCCGTCACGCATCAGGGCGATGCGGTCGCCCAGCTTGAGGGCCTCGCTCAGATCGTGCGTGATGAAGACCATCGTGCGGCCCTCCTCACGGTGCAGCCGGACCACCTCCTCCTGCATATCGCGCCGGATCAGCGGATCGAGCGCACTGAACGGCTCGTCGAACAGGAGCACTTCGGGGTCGACGGCGAGCGCGCGGGCGAGTCCGACCCGCTGCCGCTGGCCGCCGGACAGCTGACTGGGGCGCCGCTGCTCCATGCCCTCCAGACCGACCTTGGTGACGAACTGCGCGGCGCGCTCGCGGCGTTCGGCCCGGCCGACGCCCTGGATCTCCAGGCCGTACGCGACGTTGTCGAGGACCGTGCGGTGCGGCAGCAGGCCGAAGTGCTGGAAGACCATCGCGGCGCGGTGCCGCCGCAGTTCGCGCAGCCGTGCCTTGTCCATGGCGCGGACGTCCTCGCCGTCGATGGCGATGGCGCCCGCGGTCGGTTCGATCAGCCGGGTCAGACAGCGCACGAGGGTGGACTTGCCGGAGCCGGACAGGCCCATGACGACGAAGACCTCGCCCTTGCGGACGTCGAAGCCCACATCGCGGACTGCGGCCGTGCAGCCGGTGCGTTCGCGCAGCTCGGCGGCCGGCAGCGCGGCGAGTTCGGGGTCGTCCGGGATGCGGCCGGCCTTCGGGCCGAAGACCTTCCACAGGCCGCCGACCGAGAAGACGGGGGCGTCGGCGGAGGTGTCGGTGGGCGGTTTACGGGTGGGAACCGAGAGAGCCATCAGGCCTCACCTCCGAGCAGGTCGGCGGCTTTCTCCCCGACCATGAGCACCCCGATCATCGGGTTCACGGCGGGCATGGTGGGGAAGACGGACGCGTCGGCGACGCGGATACCGTCCAGGCCGCGGATCTTCAACTCGGAGTCGACCACGGCGAGTTCGTCGGCCGCCGCACCCATGCGACAGGTACCGGCCGGGTGGTACACGGTGTGGGCGACCTGGCGCGCGTAGGCGCTCAGTTCCTCGTCGCCGGTAATGTCCGGGCCGGGGCACACCTCCCGCTTCAGCCAGCCGGCCAGCGGCTCGGTCTTCGCGATCTCGCGGGCGATCCGGATCCCGTCGACGAGGGTGCGGCCGTCGTAGTCGTCCTCGTCGGTGAAGTAGCGGAAGTCGAGCGCGGGCTTGTCGGCCGGGTCGGCGCTCGTGAGGCAGAGGCGGCCACGGCTCTTCGGCTTGGGGATGTTCGGGGTCATCGAGACGCCGAACTCCGGCCGCTCGTACCCCAGTCGCTCCGGATTGTCCGTGAACGGGATCTGGTAGAAGTGGAACATCAGGTCCGGGCCCGGGCGCTCGGGGTCGCGGCGCACGAACAGTCCGGCGTCGCTGTCCATCGCCGAGTTCTCCGGGATCGGTCCGTGTGTCTCCCACACGATCACCGACTCGGGGTGGTCGAGCAGGTTCTCGCCGACGCCCGGCAGATCGAGCACGACCGGTATGCCGAGCTTCTCCAGGTCGGCCTTGGGGCCGATGCCCGAGTGCAGCAGCAGCCGCGGTGAGTCGACGGCGCCGGCGCACAGCACGACCTCCTGCCGGGCCCGCACGAGGATCTCCTCGCCGTCCTTGGTGCGCACGTGCACGCCCTGCGCGCGGGTGCCCTCCAGCTGAAGCCTGTAGGCCCAGGTCTCCAGGAGGATCGTCAGGTTGGGGCGCTCGTCCATCACCGGATGCAGATACGCCACCGACGCGCTGGAGCGCTTGTTGTTCTCGGGGTGGTAGGCGAGGTCGAAGAAGCCGACGCCCTCGGTGAACGGCGTTCTGTTGAAGCCCTCCACGCGCGGCACGCCGAGCGCCTCCTGGGCAGCGTCCACGAAGTCGCGGGCGATGGCGTTCCGGTCCTTCTCGTCGACCGGGACGATGTTGTTGAGGAGGCGGGCGTAGTACGCCTCCATCGGGACGGCGCCCCAGCCCTCGGCGCCGGCCGCCGCCCACTCGTCCCAGTCGGAGGGCAGTGGCTTGAACGCGATCAGGGTGTTGTGCGAGGAGCAGCCGCCGAGTACACGGGCGCGGCTGTGCCGGATGTGGGAGTTGCCGCGCGGCTGCTCGGTGGTCGGGTAGTCGTAGTCCAGTTCGCCGCCGAGCAGGCCCATCCAGCGGCGCAGGGTGAGGACGTCGTCGCGGCCGACGTCGCTCGGGCCCCCCTCGATGACGGCGACGGTGACATCGGGGTTCTCGGTGAGGCGGGAGGCGATGACGGAACCCGCGGTGCCACCGCCGATCACGACATAGTCGTATTCGTACGCATTCGGGTGCATGGGGAGCTGCTCCAAAGGTGCTGTGGGGGGACGGGAAGGGGGACGGGGGCGCCGGGACGGGGGCGGCCGGGGTCAGCCCGCGAACCAGCGGACCGGCTTCGGAGCGAGGTTCTGGTAGACGTGCTTGGCCTCGCGGTACTCGGCGAGGCCCGCGGGGCCGAGTTCGCGGCCGGTGCCGCTCTTGCCGAAGCCGCCCCACTCCGCCTGCGGGAGGTAGGGGTGGAAGTCGTTGATCCAGACGGTGCCGTGGCGCAGCCGCCCGGCGACGCGGCGGGCGCGGCCCGCGTCGGTGGTCCACACGGCGCCGGCGAGGCCGTACTCGGTGTCGTTGGCGAGCGCGACCGCCTCGTCCTCGGTGCGGAAGGTCTCCACGGTCAGGACGGGCCCGAAGACCTCCTCGCGTACGACCTTCATCTCCCGGTGGCACCCGTCGAGCACGGTGGGCTCGTAGAAGTAGCCGCCGGCCGGCCTGGTCCCGTCCGGCTCGGGGCGCCTGCCGCCACTGCGCAGCACGGCGCCCTCGGCCAGCGCGGAGGCGACGTACGCCTCGGTCTTGGCGCGCTGCTGGGCGGAGACCAGCGGGCCGCACTCGATGTCCTTCTCGGTGCCGCGGCCGAGGCGTATCCGGCTCGCGCGGCGGGCGAGTTCGGCGACGAAGCGTTCCTTGACGGACTCCTCGACGATGAGGCGGGAGCCGGCCGAGCACACCTGGCCGCTGTGGATGAAGGCCGCGTTGAGGGCCTGGTCGACGGCGGAGTCGAAGCCCTCGTCGGTGGCGCAGGCGTCGGCGAAGACGACATTGGGGTTCTTGCCGCCGAGTTCGAGGGCGACCTTCTTCACGCCGGCGGCCGCGGCCTGCGCGACCTTCGTACCGCTGACGAGTCCGCCGGTGAAGGAGACCAGGTCGACGCCGGGGTGCTCGGCGAGCCGGGCGCCGACCGTGTGGCCGGGGCCGGTGACGATGCCCGCCACCCCGGCGGGCAGTCCTGCCTCCAGAAGCAGCTCGATCAGGGCGATGGTGGTCATCGGGGTGATCTCGCTCGGCTTGACCACGAAGGTGTTGCCGGCGGCCAGCGCCGGGGCGATCTTCCAACTCGCCTGGAGCAGCGGGTAGTTCCAGGGGGTGATCAGGGCGCACACGCCGACGGGCTCGTACACCACGACGCTGTGGATGTCGGGCGAGCCGGCGTCGACGACACGGCCGGCGCTCTCGGCGGCGACGAGGCCCGCGAAATAGCGGAAGGCGTCGGCGACACAGTCGATGTCGACGCGGCCCTCCTCCAGCGTCTTGCCCGCGTCGCGGCTCTCCAGCAGACCCAGCTCTTCGCGATCGCGTACGAGAAGATCGGCGACCCGGTACAGCAGGGCGGCGCGCTCCGCCGCGGACGTGCGCGGCCAGGGCCCCTCGTCGAAGGCGTGGCGGGCGGCCGCGACGGCCACGTCGGCGTCCCGTTCGTCACCCTCCGCGACCAGGGCGAGCGGCTCGGCGTCCGCGGGGTCCAGGATCTCGCGGGTGGCGCCGGAGAGCGCCGCGTGCCACCGCCCTGCCGCATGGATGGTCTGCGCTGCCTGCCGTACCTGCTGTCCCGCCATGATCGGTATCGCCTTCCGTTCCCGTTCGGTCGCCCTGTGTCACGCGCGCGTCACCGCCAGTGGGCGACGTGCGCCTGCCCCCTGGCCGGGGATGCATGCATCGGCGTGACCGAAAGTGCTCCGCGTCACTGAAAATGCGGTCGAAAAGGGTGAAAAGTACGCTGAGGCTGAGCTACTGGTGGAGGTGACGCGATGTTCCGGACGCATGGCTTCACGATCGCGACGCGTGCGACGGTGACGGCCGCGACGATGGGCCTGCTGTTCTCCCCCGTACTGGGCGGCGTGTCGTCGGCCCGGACCGGCGGCGACCAGAGCCCCCAGCAACTGGCCGCACAGGCCCAGAGCGCACTGCGGAAGGCGACATCGGTCCGGATCCACTACCAGGACCGCAGCGCCGCCGCGGCGAACAGCATCACCCTGCCCACGGCCATGGACCTCGCGCTCGACCGGCGGGGCGACTGCGCGGGCACCCTGACCCTCGGCACGCGCGGCGGCATGGTCCAGATCATCAAACGGGGCACCGACGTGTGGCTGAAGCCGAACAAGGCGTTCTGGACGGCGGAGCTGCCGGGCGCCCGGGGCACCGCCGCGGCCGAGACGTTCAGGAACCACTACATCCACGGCTCCACGAACGACATGCTCTTCAGCGGTGTCGTCAACGCCTGCAACCTCCAGGACCTCCAGTCGGCCGCGACGGCGACGCCGCCGGCCCCCCTGAAGGAGGGCCTCGCGACGACCGTGAACGGCACCCGGGTGGTCCCGTTGTCCTTCCAGGTGAACGGCCTGACCTCGACGCTGTACGTCACGACGGGCACACCGCACCGGCTGTACCGCGCGGCCCAGAAGGGCCCGGGCACGGACCTGACCCTCACCTTCACGGACTACAACGTGCCGGTTCCGGCCAAGGTCCCGCCCGCGAGCGCGTCGCTGGACGTCTCCAAGCTCCGGGACCTGCTGCTGGGGACGGCCTGAGGCGGCACCCGCCCGAGCCCGGCCCGAGTGTCCACCGGGCCGTGCGTCCGGCCACGGCGCGAGACGATCGGCCGGCCGGCCTCGCCGGCCTCCGTGGCGCACCGCTCGGCCGTCGACTCCCCTTCGAACAAGCCCTGTTCTCCCGAAGCTACGGCGAAGGTCACGGCCGCGGCGAGGACGCGTCCAGGAGAGCACGTCCAGCCTCGGTGAGCTCGTGCGTGGCCGTGCGACCGGCCCGGCTGCTGTCGATCAACCCGGCGTCTCGCAGGATCGCCAGGTGTTCGCTGGCCGTCGGGGGGGTGACGCCCACCAGCCTGGCCACAACGGTCGTCTGCAGCGGAGTGGCGAGCGCGGCCAGGATCCTCGACCGGGTCACCCCCAGAAGACGGTCGAGCGACCTCGGAGTGGGAGGTGCCGCCCAGAGGTACCGCCCGGATGCCGGGTAATAGATCGCCGGACTCCAGTGGTCCGAGGTGGTGCACTGCATCCGGTCGGTGATGAACAGCGACGGTACGAGAATGAGTCCTTCAGGGCAGTCGACGTCGATGTCGACGCTCTTCTCCACGGTGATGGTGTCGCCCTCGCACGCAGCGGAAGGGTGCAGGCGCGGAAGGACCGCACGCAGCCCCTCGCGGTTGACCTGGATGGCCCGATCCAGCATCTCGGCACGCAACGCCAGCCGCATGGACGGCCATTCCGGTTCCACAACCGCCTTCCAGAGACGGCGCAGCGCATCGGCGGCCTCGGACCTGGCTCGGTCGGGGTCGTCGAGCAGTCGGCGGCCCACTTCTGCCCCGCGCCCCATCGTCGCGTCGACCAGCTCGGCGTACGTCTGGTCCGCCGGCGCGGCGAGGAGGGCATCCATGCCTTCCTCGAACGTCGGCTCACTGGACATCGGCGATGGGTCGAGGAAGTCGGGTCGATACGCGCCATCGGCCATGAAGACCGTGAGCGCCCCCAGGTCGGGGAGCGAGAGACGGCGGCGACGGCGAAGCCACGGGTGGAACATCGGGTGACGCTGCGGTTCGGTCAAGAGCTGGGCAAGACTGACCACTTCATGGATCGGCGACATCGCCCACCGCACACTCGCAGCACCAACGCCCAATCGGTAGCGGATCACTCCACCATTGTTAGGCCACCGCCGAAGTGAGCGCGAGCAGAGCGGCGAAGCCCCAAGACTCGGGTCATGACCGACACGGAGTCGATTGCCCGGCGTCCCAAGGAACCCGAGCGAGCCCAACAGACGCGAACGATCCGGCTGGGCGCCGGCGGATCGACCATCGAAGTCCTCGCCGGCCCGGCGCAGACCAGCGGGCTCGTGAGCATCTACCGGTGGCGCATGTCGCCCTCGAGCCGGGGACCTGCCCCGCACTTTCACACGACCTTCAGCGAGACCTTCATCGTCGAAGAAGGTGAGATCGACTACTTCGACGGGCGGGCCTGGCGAACACTGCGGCCCGGCGACACCACGCATGCCGCGGTGGGTGACGTCCACGCGCTCCGCAAGGAGCACGCCGAACCCGCCACCCTCCTGATGGCACTCTCGCCAGGCGTCCCGCGGGAGGAGTACTTCGCACAGCTCGCCACTGTGAACGAGCGGGACCTCAGCCGGCTCCACGAAGCCCACGACAACCATTTCGTCGACGACCACGAGCGGTGAGGGCCCGCGCGTGATCGCCACCGCCAAGCCGGGTCCGGAGGCCGACTTCGTCCGCAGTGGCCCTCAAGGTGTCGGTGCCCCTTTCCCAACGTCCCAGCAAAGGATTCACTGTGCCCAGCATCGCCATCGTCGGAGCCGGCCCCGGTATGGGCCTGGCCATCGCTCGTACCTTCGGCTCCCACGGCTTCGACGTCGCTCTCGTCGCCCGCAACCGCGACAAGCTCAACGACCTGGCCGGCCGGCTCGACGCCGAAGGCATCACCGCCGCCGCGTTCCCCGCGGACGTACTCGACCCTGACGCACTCACCCAGGCGCTCAAGGACGCCGCCGCCCGCTTCGGCGGCATCGACGTCCTGGAGTACTCCCCGGCCGGGAGCATCGCATCCACGCCGCTCACCGCTCCGTCGGAGACCAACCCCTCCGATGTGCAGTGGGCGATGGACTTCCTGCTCTACGGGGCGATCGCCGCCACACGGGCCGTGCTGCCCGCAATGCGCGAGGCCGGCGCGGGCACCCTGCTCTACACCAACGGCGCCGGCTCGGTCGACCCCACTCCGATGCTCGGCAACCTCAACGCCGCTCAGGCCGCGCTGCGCAACTGGGTGCTCAGCCTGCACAAGGAACTGGCCGACACCGGCGTCCAGGCCGCGCACGTCGCCATCGGCGTGTGGATCGGCACGGACGGCCCGCCCGGAGTACCGGCGGCCTCGGCCGAGGAGGTCGCCCCCCTCTACTGGGACCTGCACACGCAGCGCGACGAAGTCGAGCGCGTCTTCACCGTGTGACGCCGTCCCGGCCCTCCCCCTCCCACCATCGTCGATCCCTGATCCGCCGTACGCGGGACGCGTGCCGTCGCGCGCGGGGCGGCCGTGACGGCGCCCCGGTCCGCGGCCGTGCGCCGTGCTGCTCTCGGCCGGTGAGCGGAAAGGCCGCAGGCCCCGTCCCCGGAAGAACCGGGGCGGGGCCTGCGTGCGATCGCGAAAGGACCGGGCGGGTCAGATGAGGCCGAGGGAGCGGACCGCGTCGCGCTCCTCCCCCAGCTCCGCCACCGACGCGTCGATACGGGCGCGGGAGAACTCGTTGACGTCCAGGCCCTGGACGATCTCGTACCTGCCGTCCTTGGTGGTGACCGGGAAGGAGGAGATCAGGCCCTCCGGGACACCGTAGGAGCCGTCCGACGGGATGGCCATGGAGGTCCAGTCGCCCTCGGCCGTGCCGTTGACCCAGGTGTACACGTGGTCGATGGCGGCGTTGGCGGCGGAGGCCGCCGACGAGGCACCGCGGGCCTCGATGATGGCGGCGCCACGCTTGGCGACGGTCGGGATGAAGTCCTCGGCGAGCCACTTCTCGTCGTTCACGACCTCGGCGGCGTTCTTGCCGGCGACCGTGGCGTGGAAGATGTCCGGGTACTGGGTGGCGGAGTGGTTGCCCCAGATCGTCAGGCGCTTGATCTCGGAGACCGGGGCGCCCGTCTTCTTCGACAGCTGGGTCAGCGCGCGGTTGTGGTCGAGGCGGGTCATCGCGGTGAAGCGCTCGGCCGGTACGTCCGGGGCGGCGGCCTGGGCGATCAGCGCGTTGGTGTTGGCCGGGTTGCCGACGACGAGGACCTTGATGTCGTCCGCGGCGTGCTCGTTGATGGCCTTGCCCTGCGGCTTGAAGATGCCGCCGTTGGCCTGAAGGAGGTCGCCGCGCTCCATGCCCTTGGTGCGCGGCCGGGCGCCCACGAGAAGGGCGACGTTGGTGCCGTCGAAGGCGACGTTCGGGTCGTCGCTGATCTCGATGCCCCGCAGGAGCGGGAACGCGCAGTCGTCGAGCTCCATGGCCGTGCCCTCGGCGGCCTTCAGCGCCGGGGTGATCTCCAGGAGGCGCAGCTTGACCGGCACGTCCGCGCCGAGCAGCTGACCGGAGGCGATGCGGAAGAGCAGTGCGTAGCCGATCTGGCCGGCCGCGCCGGTGACGGTGACGTTCACGGGAGTGCGGGTCATGGCGTTCTCCGTAGGACAGCTGGCGGTGGGGCGTCGTCGCCCCGGGGTGCGGGATCCCCGTGCCGCCGGCTCGTGGCCGGCGCCGGCCGCGATGATCGATCAAGGGTAGGGATGATCGGTCTCTTGGCGTCAAGAGAGATCCAGCCGTCAGGCTATCGCGCATCCGTGATCCCGGACTGCCGGGCCCCTGTGGCCCGTCCCACAACCGGCCGAGGCGGTGGCCGCGGCTCCGCCGAGGCCCGACGGAGCGGCGGCCGTCCGCTCCGAGGAGGGGGGACTGAGCGGCGGCCGCCGCAGGGGTCGTCCAGCTGGAAGGGTTGTCGGCCTCCCGGCGATACCGGACTCCCGTGGGGGTACCGTGCGCCTGCCCCGCGGCGGCGGGCTCATGCATGGCGGGGGCGATTCTTTTCGGCGGGGCTTTTCGAGGGGGCTTGGCGACCGCCTGACGGAGCGGCGGCTGAGGGGTGTTCACCGAGCGCGGTGCGCGCACACGGTAGCGGAACGGTCACCTCCGTGCCACAGCCGACGCTCAGGTGTTGAACGGCTCACGCACCTACACAAGGGTGTCTCCCGGGCGGCCCGACCGCCCCCCGGGCGCCCGGCCTCCCACGGGGGAGAGGCCGAGCGGCCCCGTACGACGACGGTGGGCCGCCCCTTGCCGAGAAGGGGCGGCCCGCCGTGGTGTGCGTCCTACGGCCGCGGCCTCAGGTGCGGACCGTGAAGTGCAGGGTGTCGTCCAGGAACGGTATCTCCAGCCACGGATCGGGCTGGGCCATCATCGCGAGCAGCACGATGGCCAGGCCCAGGACGCCGTAGGTCACCATGTCGGTGAAGCGGGACCGCACCGCGAGCATGCCCACGTCGGGCAGCATCCAGCGCATCACGGCACCGCCCAGCAGCGCGAGGCCGATCAGGATCGTGCCGAGGCGGAACGCGTCCAGCGCGGTCACCAGCAGCCCGAGCCCGACGACGCCCAGCACCACGAGGATCGGCCACTGCCGGGCGGGCGCGGGCGCGTCACGGGGCGCGGCCCGGCCGCCGCCCTCGGGCCGCGCGGTGTCCCAGGTGATCCGCGGGAACCGCCGGGTCGTCCGCGGCGGCAGGCCGGCGGCGTCGGGGGCGCCGGCCGCGTCCCGCGCGACCGGCTCGGTGTCCTTCTCCCGGGTGCGCTCGGGCGCACCGTCAGCCGACACTGCGCTCCGCCGCCTCGACCACGTTGACGAGCAGCTGGGCACGGGTCATGGGGCCCACACCGCCCGGGTTCGGGGAGATCCAGCCGGCCACCTTGGCGACGTCCGGGTGCACGTCGCCCACGATCTTGCCCTCGGCGCTGCGGGAGACACCGACGTCGAGGACGGCGGCGCCCGGCTTCACGTCCTCGGGCCGGATCAGATGCGCGGAGCCCGCCGCGGCGACGATGATGTCGGCCCGCCGCAGATGCGCCGAGAGGTCCCGGGTGCCGGTGTGGCACTGGGTGACCGTGGCGTTCTCGCTGCGCCGGGTCAGCATCAGCGGCATCGGGCGCCCGATGGTGATGCCCCGGCCGACGACCACGACCTCGGCGCCCTTGATCTCCACGCCGTAGCGGCGCAGCAGGGTGAGCACGCCGTTGGGGGTGCAGGGCAGCGGCGCCGGCTCGTTCAGCACCAGGCGGCCGAGGTTCATCGGGTGCAGGCCGTCCGCGTCCTTCTCCGGGTCCATCAGCTCCAGGATCCGGTTCTCGTCGATGCCCTTGGGCAGCGGCAGCTGCACGATGTAACCGGTGCAGGCCGGGTCCTCGTTCAGCTCGCGGACGACCGCCTCGATCTCCTCCTGAGTGGCCGTCTCGGGCAGTTCACGCTCGATCGACGCGATGCCGACCTCCGCGCAGTCGCGGTGCTTGCCCGCGACGTACTTCCGGCTGGCGGGGTCGTCCCCGACCAGGATCGTGCCGAGGCCGGGCGTGCTGCCCTTCTCCTTCAGCGCCGCCACGCGGGCGGTCAGATCGGACTTGATCTCGGCTGCGGTGGCCTTGCCATCGAGAATCTGGGCAGTCATGCCTCCCATCCTCCCGGATGACCCGCCCCCGGTTCCAATCCGGTTCCCCTCCCGGCGTCCGGCGGCCGTCCCCCGCCCGCTTCCGGCCGTGATCATAAAGGTTGCGCTTGCACAACGCATGCGAAATGCCGCTGGACAAAGGTGTGCGGGGGTGAGAACCATGAAGACGTGTGTCGCGGGCAGTATCCGGGGGGACGGACCGCAACTGTAGAACTTTCCTCCGATCCGCGCCGCGCTCGTCCCCGCAGTTGAGCAGACGGAGGAAAGCCGCTCATGAGTTTCGGCGAACCGAACAGCCCCTACGGCCCGCCCCAGGGCCAGCAGCCGGGTTACGGCTACCCGCAGGGCCAGCAGCCGCAGCCGGGCTACGGCTATCCGCAGGCCCCGCCGGCGCAGGGCTACGGCCAGCAGCCCTTCCCGACGACCATGCCCGGCACGGTCTCCACCGCCCGTGTGCTGCTGTGGGTCATCGTCGGTCTGCAGCTGATCGGTGCGGGCCTGTTCGCCGTCGGCGCGGCCAGCGTCCACGCCGCCAAGAACGACGCGCAGCTGAAGGACAACTCGAGCTTCCAGCAGCTCGCCGACTACTCGACCGGCTGGTTGTGGGCGATCACGGTGTTCGCCCTGGCCTGGGCGGTGTTCGCGGTCGTGCTGGCCGTGAAGTTCAACACCGGCGGCAACGGACTGCGGACCACGGTCCTGGTGTTCGCGATCATCACCGCGATCCTCGGCATCTACCCGTTCGTCATCGTGGGCCTGCTCCACACGGTGCTCGCCATCCTCATCGCCGTCTTCGTCGGCAATTCCAACGGCGCCGCCTGGTTCAAGCGGCCCCAGCAGCCCGCGTACTGACGGGGACTTGCGCGCCGCGGCCTCCGGCTCCCCGTGGGGAAGCCGGAGGCCGCACGTGTGTCCGGGCCGCCGGGAACTCCGTGTCCGGTGCCCGGCGCCGCTCAGTGGAAGAAGTGGCGCGTGCCCGTGAAGTACATGGTCACGCCCGCCTTCTGCGCGGCCTCGACGACCTGCTCGTCACGGACCGAACCGCCCGGCTGGACGATCGCCTTGACGCCCGCGGCGATCAGGATCTCCGGCCCGTCGGGGAACGGGAAGAAGGCGTCCGAGGCGGCGTAGGAGCCGCGTGCCCGCTCCTCGCCCGCCCGCGCGACGGCCAGCTTGCAGGAGTCCACCCGGTTGACCTGGCCCATGCCGACGCCGACCGAGGCGCCGTCCTTGGCGAGCAGGATGGCGTTGGACTTGACGGCCCGGCAGGCCCGCCAGGCGAAGGCCAGCTCCTTCAGCTCGTCGGCGGGGAGCGCTTCGCCCGACGCGAGCGTCCAGTTGGCCGGGTCGTCGCCGTCGGCCTGGAGCCGGTCGGTGACCTGGAGGAGGACGCCGCCGTCGATCTGCTTGGCCTCCACCCGGTTGCAGGGGCCGTTCGGGGCCTTGAGCACCCGGATGTTCTTCTTCTTGGTGAGGACCTCCAGCGCGCCCTCCTCGTAGCCGGGCGCCACGATGACCTCGGTGAAGATCTCGGCGACCTGTTCGGCCATCTCGCGGCTCACCGGCCGGTTGACGGCGATGACACCGCCGAACGCGGACAGCGGGTCGGAGGCGTGCGCCTTGCGGTGCGCCTCGGCGACGTCCGCGCCGGTCGCGATGCCGCAGGGGTTGGCGTGCTTGATGATCGCGACGCACGGCTCGTC
Source organism: Streptomyces sp. NPDC002513 (assembly GCF_053595355.1). Classification (NCBI taxonomy): domain Bacteria; kingdom Bacillati; phylum Actinomycetota; class Actinomycetes; order Kitasatosporales; family Streptomycetaceae; genus Streptomyces; species Streptomyces sp. NPDC002513. Next base: position 68,436 of record NZ_JBSFXK010000007.1, read on the forward strand.
GTGGTCGTACGCGGCACGGCGCGCGGCGTCCGTGTCCGTGTAGTTGTTGTACGACATCTCCTTGCCGTGCAGCTGCTCGGCCTCCGCGAGGCCGCCGCCGCTGCCGTCGACGTAGAGGGCGGCGGGCTGGTGGGGGTTCTCGCCGTAGCGGAGGGTGTTCTCGCGCGTGTAGGTGGCGCCCAGGAAGTCCGGGAAGGCGCCCGTCGCGGACCCGCCGTCGGCCGCCGCGTCGACGGGCGCGTACGAGGACGCGAACCAGGAGGCGACCGCGACGTCGTACGAGGCGGTGTGCTGGAAGGCCTCCGCGGCGAGCCGCTTGCGGGCGGTCAGGTCGAAGCCGCCGTCGCGGACCGCGGCGAGGACGTCGGCGTACCGCTCCGGGCTGGTGACCACGGCCACGGACGGGTGGTTCTTGGCGGCGGCGCGGACCATGGAGGGGCCGCCGATGTCGATCTGCTCGACGCACTCGTCGGGGGACGCCCCGGAGGCGACGGTCTCCCGGAAGGGGTAGAGGTTGACGACGACGAGGTCGAACGGCTCGACACCCAGCTCGGCGAGCTGCCGGCGGTGGCTGTCGAGGCGCAGGTCGGCGAGGATGCCCGCGTGGACCTTGGGGTGCAGGGTCTTGACCCGGCCGTCCAGGCACTCGGGGAAGCCGGTCAGCTCCTCGACCTTGGTGACGGGAACGCCCGCGGCGGCGATCCTCGACGCGGTGGAGCCGGTGGAGACGAGCTCGACGCCCGCCTCGTGAAGCCCTCGGGCCAGCTCTTCGAGCCCGGTCTTGTCGTAGACGCTGACGAGCGCGCGCCGGATGGGCCGCTTGGTGCTCTCGGCGGTCACTGGATAACTACCTTTCGTCCCTCGATGCGATAGCCGTTGCGGGCGAGCCGCCCCACGACCTCGACGAGCAGCCTTCGCTCGACTTCCTTGATGCGCTCGTGCAGAGCGCTCTCGTCGTCCTCGTCCCGGACCTCCACCACGCCCTGAGCGATGATCGGTCCGGTGTCGACACCGTCGTCGACGAAGTGGACGGTGCAGCCGGTGACCTTGGCGCCGTACGCGAGCGCGTCGCGCACACCGTGGGCTCCGGGAAAACTGGGCAGGAGAGCGGGGTGGGTGTTGACGAACCGCCCGCCCAGCCGTGCGAGGAACTCCTTCCCCACGATCTTCATGAAGCCCGCGGAGACGACGAGATCGGGCTCATGGGCCGCGACGGCCTCGGTGAGCGCCGCGTCCCACGCCTCTCGGCTCTCGTAGTCCTTGACCCGGCACACGAAGGTGGGCAGCCCGGCGCGCTCGGCGCGGGCGAGGCCCTCGATGCCGTCGCGGTCGGCGCCGACGGCGACGACCTCGGCTCCGTAGGCGGGCCCGGTCTCGGCGATGGCGTCGAGGAGCGCCTGCAGATTGGTGCCGGACCCGGAGACCAGGACGACCAGGCGCTTGGCCGCGGACTCGGAGGCGGTCTCGGCCACGGACTCGGCCACGGCGGGACCCTTTCTCGGGGGAGCGTTCGTGCGGTCGCTCGGCGAGCGGGAGGCCCGGAGAGCGTTTGTATGGTCGTACGAATGCTTCGCGCCCCCGAATACGGGGAAGTCTACGAAGCGGTCGACCGTCAGCAACGATACCGGCACACCGGACGGCCCCCACGGGACGGGGGCGTGGCCGGAAGGTAGCGTCTGTGGAAGAACCGCCCGGGGAAGCGGATCGACGCGGGGGAACGCCGCGGCTGTGCGGGACGTTGATCCGGACGAGGGACGCCTGCCCGGGCGCGCCCCCCTCGCGGCACCCTCCGCCGACGAGCCGCCGCCAGAACCACCAAGGGGAAGACGCACATCTGATGCCGGACCGCAGTCTCCGACTCCCTCCGCTGCTGCTGCGCGAGCGGCACCCTTCGCCCGTGCCGCCGCGGGAGAGCGACGAGACCCCCGGGAGCGGGGGTGACTCCGCGGGCGGTGGGCGGAGCCAGGGGGCGCCCGCGGACGACAACCCCTTCGCACCGCCGCCGGAGGGAACCCCGGACCGGCCCTGGCGGCCGCGCCGCCCCGAGCCCGGCCGGGGCGAGGGACAGGACGGCGCCGACGACGAGGGCGGACGTTCCGGGTGGGGCAGCCAGTGGAGCGACCGGCAGCCCGGCCCCGCATCGGGGGGCCGCTTCGGCGAGCGTCCGGGCGGCACCGGCGGACAGGGCGGCCCCGAGGGGCCCGGCGGCCCGGGCCCCGGCCTGCGCTGGGACCCCACGGACCCCGCCCAGCGCCGCGCGCGCTATGCGCTGCTGTCCGGCATGTGGGCCTTCTTCTTCGCCCTCTTCAGCTGGCCGTACGTGGCCCTGCTGCTGGGCGCGCTGGCGGTGTACTGGGGCGCGAGCGCGCTGCGCGCCAAGCCCCGCACCCCCGACCCGAACGCCTCGGCGCCCCCGGCCCGTCCGCAGACGACGGCGGCGATCAGCGGTCTGGTCACGGCGTCCCTGGCGATCGCGATGGTGGCGGCCATGTTCACGGCCCAGATGGTCTACCGCGACTACTACACGTGTCTGAACGACTCCCTGACGTCGGTGGCGAAGCACTCGTGCAACGATCTGCTGCCGAAGAACCTGCGGGGCCTGCTGGGCACACAGGACTGAGCCACCGGGCGCCTCTCGTCCGGCTTCGGTTCTTCGGTCTCCGGTTCTTCGGTCTCCGGTTCTTCGGTCTCCGGTTCTTCGGTCTCCGGTTCTTCGGTCTCCGGTTCTCCGGTCTCCGGTTCTCCGGTCTCCGGCGGGTCCCCTTGGGGGCTACGGCGCCCCTGGGCTCCTCAGGGGCGCGGTCGGGGGCTGCGGGGGCTCGTTTCTCCCGAAGTCCGACAGGAACGGGTCCACCTCCCCCGACAGCACCTCGTACGGCCGGAGATCGGGGTCCTCCCACAGCACGGCGCCCGGCTCACGGGCCCTGACCGGCTCCGGGACGGCCGGCGACGGAACCGAGGGCGCGGGCGGCACGGGGGATTCCCCGGCCGGCCGGGGCCACCACACCCGCCGTCCACGCCGCTCCGGCTTCCCGCTGCCGCGCAGCCGCCAGGCCCGTACGCCCAGCGCCACCGGCATCCCCACGCCCACCGTCCAGCCGGCCGCCGCGCCGCCCACCTGCCACCCCACCGGCCCGAAGTGCGCCAGCGCGGCCACCCCGAGCGGCCCTCCCGCCACCTCCGCGAGCCCGCCGAGCAGCGCCCCGCACACCAGCCCCGCCATCGCCGTCGCCGCCACCGTACGGCCGGCGGACCACGCCGCGTCCCGGTCCCGGCACGCCGCCCCCGCCACGCACCATCCGAGCGTCATCCCCGCCACGGCCGGCACCGCCCCCACCGCCCACGACAGCGGCCCGCCGCCCGTGGCCGGCACCGCCGCCAGCAGCGGAAACGGCGGCAGTGTCGCCGGGGGCCGCCCCGCCCACAGCGGCCCCACCCCATGCCCGGCACCCAGGACGAACCCGGGCCCGAGCGCATAGGCCGCGCCCCACACCGCCGCGTTCGGCATCAGCGCCAGTGCCAGCAGCAGCACCCCGCACCGCCCCGACCACCCCTGCGTGAGCTGGAGGAACGACGCCCACGCGGCCTCGCCGTGCCACACCAGCGACACACCCACGAGCAGCGCGCCCCCGCCGACGAGCGTGGCCGTCCCGGCCAGGGCGGCCCGCAGGGAGGCGACCGGCCACATCCGCCCGCCCAGGTCCGCCGGCCCGGGTGTCTCCGGCCGCCGCACGGCCGGGAACAGCCACGCGAACGCCCGGCGTACCCACACCGGCTCGCCCGGCCGCCCGTGTGCCGTCCACACACCCACTCCCGCCGTCACCACGGTGACCAGCGGGAGGCACAGCGCGGTCCAGGTCCACGACGGCCGCAGCGTTCCGCCCGAGGCGTACAGCGCCGCCACCGCGCCGATCCCGAGGTAGCCCGCCGTCACGCCGGGCCATGCCGTGCGCGCGGCGGCGAGCGGCGCGTCACCCGCCGCGTCCGCCGTGCCCGCCGCGTGCTCCGCGTCGTCCGTGCCGTCCCCGGCCACCGCGTCACGCCCCGCCCGGTACAGCAGCCACACCGGCAGCACGGTCAGCAGCAGCGGCGTCACCCCGACGGGCGCGGGCATCCCGGAGAGCGTCTCGGTGCGGACCAGGAGGACGCCGTGGGCCAGCAGCCAGAGCGAGGCCGCGAGGCGCAGCGCACCGCCGGGTCCGTCGTCCGGAAACGGCGAACTGATCCACAGCACGATCACGAGCAGGGTGAGCGAGCCGAGCCCCAGCACGGCGGCGACGGCGCCGTCCAGGAGACTGCCGCCCAGCCCGGGCCACCGGTGGCGGGACCGGGTGAGCAGGGGCGACGGCGGCGTTCGGCGGTCGGTCCATGAGGTCACGCCCGCCATGCTCCCAACGACACGCGCTTTCTCGTCGTAACAGGGAAAGCGCCGATGTGTCGCTCAATATACGTTTATGTACTTTTCTGCACGGAGGGCCAAGGGACACCCTGTGCCGCAGAGCCCCGCCTCCCCGCAACCGGGGTCCGAGCGGCCCTCCGTGACGCCCGATCAGGCCTTCGACGCGCTGTACGAGTCCTGCGTACCCGCCCTCGTACGACAGACGTATCTGCTCACCGGCCGCCGCCTGCTGGCCCGCGCATCGGTCGAGTGGGCCTTCCAGCAGGCCTGGCAGCACTGGCCCGAGGTGGCCGTGGACCCCGATCCGGGCGGATGGGTACGGGCCACGGCACACGACCGGGCGCTCTCGCCCTGGCACCGCCTCCGCCTGCGCCCCCGGCAGCCGGAGCCGCCGCCCGCCGACCCGGCCGACCGCGCACTGCTGCACGCGCTGCTGACGCTGCCGCCCCCGCACCGGCGCACGCTGCTGCTCTACGACGGCGTCGGCCTCGGCCTGGCGGAGGCCGCGGCCGAGACCCAGGCGAGCACCCCGGTGACGGCGGGCCGGCTGCTGTCCGCCCGGGAAGCGCTCGCCGCGCTGGTACCGGACCAGGCGGCGCCGGCGGTACTGCGCCGCAGGCTGGGCGAACTGGCCGGCGCGCAGCCCCTCCGCGCGGCCAGGCCGCCCACGGTCCGCACCCGGGGCGAACGGCGCGCCCGGCAGTGGACCGCCGCGGCCATCGCCTTCACGACCGCGGTCGTCGGCGCGACCGCGCTGACCCTGCGCATCGCCCAGGACCACTTCGAACGACCCGTGCCCCGGGGGAAGGAGATCCGGGACCTGCCGCCACGGGTGGCCGCGGGCCCGCTGCCCGAAGACCAACTGGAGGTCCGCGCACTGCTGGAGTCGCTGCTCCTTCGCGGCCCGGAACGCCTAGTTCCGGAGGCCCGCTGACGTTTCGGCCGAAAGACGGAGGCCGCGGCGTGAGTGAATAGGGGGCATGCTGCTCGACTTCACGCACGACCACAGCGGTGAACGGCTCAGTGGTGTGTACGGCGGTGATCCTTCCGGGGGCACCGCCGTGATGCTGCACGGCGCAGGCACCAGCAGCACGGAACGACTGCTTCCGCTGGTACGGGAGTTCGTGGCCCACGGCTGTCGGGGAATCGCCTTCGACTTCTCCGGGCACGGCGAAAGTACCGGAAAGCTCAGCGAGTCGAGCCTGCGGCGGCGGTTCGAGCAAGCCGTCGCGGTGATCGACGCGTACGCGGGAACGGACGGGCCACTGGCCCTGGTGGGTTTCAGCATGAGCGGCCAGACGGTGGCCGATCTCGTCCGGCACTACGGGGACCGGGTGGCGGCGCTGGGGCTGTGCGCGCCCGCCGTGTACACCGCCGAGGCGTGGGACGTGCCCTTCGAGGACGGGAACGGCCGGTTCAGCGGGATCATCCGGCAGCCGGACAGCTGGCGGGAGGCGCCCGCGCTTCAGGTGCTGCGGGCGTACGAGGGCCGGGCGGTGCTCGCCGTGCCGGGCACCGACACGGTGATCCCGCCCGCCGTGACCGAGTCCGTACAGGACGCGCTGGCCGCGCGCGCCCAGTACACGCGGTTCGGCCTTCCGGACGCACAGCACCAGCTGGGCATGTGGTTCCGCGATCACGGCGAGGACCGGCGGGAGTTCGTGGAGGCGGTGCTGACCGGCCTCGACGGCCGTGCCTGGTCGGCCACGCGCGCGTGGGTGGCCAAGCAGCTCGACCACGGCCGCACGGTCGCCGACTCGCGCCTGATGTCCGGTGGTTGGAGCTCCCAGATGCGCCGGCTCACGCTCGACGACGGCACGGCCCTGGTGCAACGGACCTTCGTGAAGCCGTTCTTCCGCCACGCAGGGCCTGGGCTGCTGGCCCGCGAGGCATCCGTCCTGACGCTGCTCGCCGGACAGGAAGGCATCCCGGCGCCCCGGTTCGTCGCGGTGGACGCCACGGCCGAACACTGCGACCACCCGACCCTGTTGATGTCCGCGCTGCCGGGCCGCGTCCGCGTGGACGAGGACGAGGACGACCTCGAACGGCGCCTGGACCTGCTCGCGGCCCAGCTCGTCCGCGTCCACGGCGTCGTACCGGCCGAAAGACCGCGCACGTACCAGGCGTGGACGTCCCCGGAGCGCGTCCGCACCCCGGACGGTCCCCTGTGGGAGCGGGCCGTGGACGTGATCCGCCGCGACCCGCCGTCGTACGAAGGCTGCTTTCTGCACCGCGATTTCCACCCCGGGAACGTGCTCTTCACGGGAGCCGGACCCAAGCTGCGGATCACCGGTGTCGTGGACTGGGTCGAGACCTCGTGGGGACCTGCCGACCTCGACGTGGCGCACTGCTCGACCGCGCTCGCGCTGCTGCACGGACCGGCGTACGGGCTGGACTTCCGCGAGCGATACGAGGCACACGGCGGCCGCGACCTCGCCGACGACCCCGACCACCTGTACTGGCGGCTGCTCGACGCCCTGCACTACTGCCCCGACGCGGCGAAGCTGGCCGGGCCGTGGCGTGAACTGGGGCGGGACGATCTGACGCCTGATGTGCTGGGAGAACGGCTGGAGGCGTACGTGGACGGACTGCTGCGGCGGTACGGCTGACGGGCCCTGGAGAAGACGGCCCGATCTCATCGTCGGACCTCTGCGGGAACTGCTCGCCGCCAACACCCCGCGTAGGCGAGATGAGGGAGACTCGGCCGCTCGTTGATGTTCCGAGTACAGGCAGTCGCGTGATCAGGCGGTGAACTTGGCCGCGATCCTGGTGAGCAGCTTGTCGCGCACGGCAGGCCACTCCTCCGCGAGCACGCTGTAGTACAGCGAGTCACGACGGGTGCCGTCCTGGCGCATCATGTGGCTGCGCAACCTCCCCTCGTACACGAGTCCCAGCCGTGTCAGGGCCTGCTGGGAACGCACGTTGAGGTTGTCGGTGCGCAAGGCGATCCTGACCAGGCCCAGATCATCGAAGGCATGCCCGAACAGCAGCAGCTTGGATTCGGCGTTGTAGGGGCCGCCCCAGCACGAACGATCGAACCAGGTCGCACCGATCTCAGCGCGCCCCTCGGCAAGATCAAGCGCATACAGGCTGGTCGAGCCGACCACCGCATCGTCCGCCAGGCGTTGAACCGCGAAGCACCGCCGGGCCCGATCCTCCAGCATCTGGCTGATCAACGCCCGCATCTGCATCAGGGAGTCGGGGCGGGGCCGGGGCATCCACCGCCATACCTCGGGATCCGACGCAGAAGCGAAGAGCGCTTCCGCATGACCGACGGACAGTGGGACGAGGCGGACGGCGCGGCCCAGGAGAGAGTCGTTGCTCACCACTGCACCGTAGCTCCGGCGAGGACGGGCTGCGGAGCGAAGGAGGCCGCGTCGATGCGGGGCGGGCCGGTGGTGTGCGAGCCCGGAAACGCCAGTGGGCCCGCACTCCCTGAAGGGAACGCGGGCCCACGCGAGGCTCAGCCACCGTGCCGTTCGGCCGCTCCGGGCCGTTCGGCGGGAGCGGAGAACTCAGCCGGCGAGGATCTCGCGGGCCAGCTTCGCCGTCTCCGTAGGCGTCTTGCCGACCTTGACGCCGGCCGCCTCCAGCGCCTCCTTCTTCGCCTGGGCGGTGCCCGACGAACCGGAGACGATGGCGCCCGCGTGACCCATGGTCTTGCCCTCGGGCGCGGTGAAGCCCGCGACGTAGCCGACGACCGGCTTGGTCACGTTCTCCTTGATGAAGGCCGCGGCCCGCTCCTCGGCGTCGCCGCCGATCTCACCGATCATGACGATGAGGTCGGTGTCGGGGTCCTCCTGGAAGGCCTTGAGGGCGTCGATGTGGGTGGTGCCGATGATCGGGTCACCACCGATGCCGACGGCCGTCGAGAAGCCGATGTCACTCAGCTCGTACATCATCTGGTACGTCAGCGTGCCGGACTTCGAGACCAGGCCGATACGGCCCGGCTTGGTGATGTTGGCCGGGATGATGCCGGCGTTCGACTGACCGGGGGTGATCAGGCCGGGGCAGTTCGGGCCGATGATGCGGGTCTTGTTGCCCTTCTTGCCGGCGTACGCCCAGAAGGAGGCCGTGTCGTGCACCGCGATGCCCTCGGTGATGACGACCGCGAGCGGGATCTCGGCGTCGATGGCCTCGATGACCGCGTCCTTGGTGAACTTCTCCGGGACGAAGATGACCGTGACGTCGGCGCCGGTCTTCTCGATGGCCTCCTTGACGGTGCCGAAGACCGGGATCTCCGTGCCGTCGAAGTCCACGGCCTGGCCCGCCTTGCGCGGGTTCACGCCGCCGACGATGTTCGTGCCGGAGGCCAGCATGCGCTTGGTGTGCTTCTGGCCCTCGGAGCCGGTCATGCCCTGGACGATGACCTTGGATTCCTTGGTGAGGAAGATAGCCATGGTTGTCTTAGACCTCGTCCCTTACTTCGCGGCAGCAGCCAGCTCGGCGGCCTTGTCGGCCGCGCCGTCCATGGTGTCCACACGCTGCACGAGCGGGTGGTTGCGGTCGTCCAGGATCTGGCGACCCAGCTCGGCGTTGTTGCCGTCGAGACGCACGACCAGCGGCTTGGTGACCTCTTCGCCCTTGGTCTCGAGAAGCTCCAGGGCCTGCACGATGCCCCTGGCGACCTCGTCGCAGGCGGTGATGCCGCCGAAGACGTTGACGAACACGGACCTGACGTCCGGGTCGCCGAGGATGATCTCCAGGCCGTTCGCCATGACCTCGGCGGAGGCGCCACCGCCGATGTCGAGGAAGTTGGCGGGCTTGACACCCTTGTGGGACTCGCCGGCGTAGGCGACGACGTCCAGGGTCGACATGACCAGACCCGCGCCGTTGCCGATGATGCCGACCTCGCCGTCGAGCTTGACGTAGTTGAGGTTCTTCTCCTTGGCGGCCGCCTCGAGCGGGTTGGCGGCGGCCTTGTCGTGGAGCTCCTCGAACTCGGGGTGGCGGAACTCGGCGTTGTCGTCCAGGGACACCTTGCCGTCGAGGGCGAGGACGTCACCGGAGGCGACCTTGGCGAGCGGGTTCACCTCGACCAGGAGGGCGTCCTCCTTGACGAAGACCTCCCACAGCTTGACGAGGACGTCGGCGATCTTGTCGGCGACCTCGGCCGGGTACTTGGCCGCGGCGACGATCTCCTGGGCCTTCGCCTGGTCGACACCGTCGATGGCGTCGATGGCGATCTTGGCGACGGCCTCGGGACGGGTGGCCGCGACCTCCTCGATCTCCATGCCGCCCTCGACGGAGGCGATGGAGAGGAAGGTGCGGTTCGCGCGGTCGAGGAGGAAGGAGACGTAGTACTCCTCGACGATCTCCGGGGCGGTCTCGGCGATCATGACCTTGTGGACCGTGTGGCCCTTGATGTCCATGCCGAGGATGTCCGTCGCACGGGCGACCGCCTCGTCCGGGGTGGCGGCCAGCTTCACGCCGCCGGCCTTGCCGCGGCCACCGACCTTCACCTGCGCCTTGACGACCGACTTGCCGCCCAGCCGCTCGGTGATCTCGCGCGCCGCCTCAGGCGTGTCGATGACTTCACCGGCCAGAACCGGTACGCCGTGCTTGGCGAAGAGGTCCCTCGCCTGGTACTCGAACAGGTCCACGCGCTTCCGTCCCTATCAGTGATCTCGCGGTTCGTTGGATGCGTGGGCGTGCCGCGAAGGGCAACGTGACGTCCGCGTGTGTCACAAGGGGGGCGCACACGGTGTCCGAGCGCGCGGCATGTCCGTCTCGCAGGTTATCGCCGCTTGCGGTGGGGCTCTAAATCGCAGATCACACCTGAGCGGTGATACCTGTCACACGTGCACGCGACGGGAAGGGTCCCACCGGGTTGGGGTTGGCCCGGTGGGACCCCTGTGCCGCCCCGTGAGGGGCGCGGAGCGAGTGGTCCCCACCCCAATGGGGCCACTCGCCCGGTCCGCGGGATTTCGGTGGGGCGGACCGACGGTTTTCGGTCACCCCGGTCCCTCATTCCCCGCGGAGGCCTTCGGGCGCCGTGCGACGGTGCCGGCGGGCCCGCGCCGCACGGCGTCGGTCTCAGACGGAGTACGTGCCGTACGAGCCCGGCCGCAGGTACTCCGGGGTGACGGACGCGGCGGCTTCCCGGGCACCGGTCACCGCGTGGCCGGCCGGCGAGCCACCCGCTGTACGTCGGACCCTCCGGGATTCCGGGATCCCCGGAATCCCGGAGTTCGGGAATCCCGGAGTTCGGGAGTTCGGAACCATCGCTGCCGAGTCCTGCCGCCGGCGTCGGCGTGGGGCCGGCGTCGACGTAGGGCCAGCGGATCCGTGGGCGGTCCGGGGAGCGGTGGCCATGGATACGGTCCGGCAGTGCGGCTCGGGCCCGATGGCTTCCGTCCGAGGACGGCGGCGGAAGGGGAGTCCGGACGGCGGGCAGGCCTGTTCCGCCCCCGCGCGTCTGGTCTCGCGCGGAGGGGGAGCCGCTGCCCTAACCGGGGAACTCGGGGATGTCCCGGTGGCGGTCCCGGGTCCCGTCCGCGGTGACGACCGCGGTGGCGCCGGGCAGAAGCCGCAACGGCACCCGGTGGTTCCACGCGACGGCGTGCCCGTCACCGTGCCGCGGCGTACCGTCGCCGCCGGCCGACTGCGCGCCGGACACGCCCGCCGGTGCGCCGTCGGGCGAGCGGTGCAGGGGCGCGTCCGCGGGCCGGGGAAGGCGGAGGGCACGGTGTGTGTACTGCCCCGCCGTCACATCGGCCGCGGCGACCCGCGGCCCGGCCTCCCCCACCCGGTCGTACTCCGCCCCGCCGGCCGACCGGTCCGACACCGACGCCCCGGGCAGGGTGTGCCCGGACGGCGTCGGCTGCCCGGGAAGCTCCGGCGTACCCGGAAGCCCGGGAAGCCCCGGCACCGGCGGCACGGACGGGACCGAGGGGAGGGAAGGAAGGGACGGGAGGGAAGGAAGGGACGGGAGGGAGGGAAGGGGCGGGAGGGGCAACGGTGGTGACGGTGCGCCTGCCAGAACCTCGGACACCGTCTGCACGAGGCCCTCGACGGGGCGCGCAACCGCGTCCCCGACCGGCCGTACAACGGGGTCCTCGACCGGTCGTACGACCGAGTCCTCGACCGGCCGCACGACCACATCCCCCAACGGCCGTACGACCGCATCCCCGACCGTATCCCCCACCGGCCGCACAACCGCGTCCCCGACCGGTCGCACATCGAAGTCCCCGACTGGTCGCACGAGTGGGTCGGCAACGGGCCGTACGGGACTGCCGGGAACGGCATGCCCCGCCTGACGGACGATGTCTCCGACCACGACGTGCCGGTCCGCCGCGTGAGCCGGTCCCTCACCGAGCAGCCCCAGCGCGAGCAACCCTCCCACCAGCAGTGCCAGATGCAGCGCACGCCGCCCCGCCGCCATACGCATCACGCGCAGTGCGGCACCGGCGAAAGGCAGTGCGGCTGGCAGGGTCACGACGGGGAGAGCCTCCGTGCGGCGGAACAAAGCGGTACGGGCGACGCGGCGCACCGTCGAGGTCGAAACGCCGTCGATCCTTGCACGCCTCTCCCGCCGTTGCGCAAGCCCCCTGTTACCGATGGGTGGTCATATCCGGTTTCCCCCTTGCGTCAAATGGTGTCCGGTTTGCGAGGCGGCCCTCGCCCTGGTCACACCGTCTCCGGCACCGGCAGGGGCCGTTTCTCTATCGCCGCCGCCATCACGTCCGGGAACAGATCGGGCGTGCACGCGAACGCCGGTGTCCCCAGTGCCGCCAGCGCCGCGGCGTGCTCACGGTCGTACGCGGGCGTCCCCTCGTCGGAAAGCGCGAGCAGCGCCACGAACTGCACCCCCGACGCCTTCATCGCCGCCACCCGCTTGATCATCTCGTCCCGGATCCCCCCTTCGTACAGGTCACTGATGAGGACCACGACCGTCTCCGTGGGCCGGCTGATCCGCGACTGGCAGTACGCCAGCGCCCTGTTGATGTCCGTGCCGCCGCCGAGCTGGGTGCCGAAGAGGACGTCGACCGGGTCGTCGAGCTGGTCGGTGAGGTCCACGACGGCCGTGTCGAAGACGACGAGCCGGGTCGCGAGGGACCGCATGGACGCGAGGACCGCCCCGAACACCGACGCGTACACCACCGACGCCGCCATCGACCCCGACTGGTCGATGCAGAGGATGACCTCCTTCTTCATGGACCGGGACGCCCGCCCGTACCCGATCAGCCGCTCCGGTACGACCGTGCGGTGCTCCGGCAGATAGTGCTTGAGGTTGGCGGCGATCGTGCGGTTCCAGTCGATGTCGTGGTGGCGGGGCCGGTGGACGCGGGCGCTGCGGTCGAGGGCGCCGGTGAGCGTGGCCCGAGTGCGGGTGGCGAGCCGCTTCTCGAGATCCTCGACGACCTTGCGCACCACCGCCCGTGCCGTCTCCCGGGTGGTCTCCGGCATCGCCTTGTTCAACGAGAGCAGCGTGCCGACCAGGTGCACATCCGCCTCGACGGCCTCGAGCATCTCCGGTTCCAGCAGCAGCGTGGCCAGACCGAGTCTGTTGATGGCGTCGCGCTGCATGACCTGGACGACGGATGACGGGAAGTACGTCCGGATGTCCCCGAGCCAACGAGCGACGGACGGCGCCGACGCCCCCAGCCCCGCCGATCGGTTCCGGCCCTGAGGCGGGGCGTCCCCCTTTCCGTACAGCGCGGTCAGTGCCCCGTCCATCGCCGCGTCCCGTCCGGCCAGCCCGCACCCGGTACCGTCCGCCGAGTCGCCGCCGAGCACGAGCCGCCAGCGCCGCAACCGCTCGTCGGGCCCGGCCGCCGCCCCGGCCGTGCCGCCGTCCCGGCCCCCGGAGGGCATGGCCGCCCCACGGCCGGTCGTGTCCGTGCTCATCGAGCCACCCCCACCAGGTCGTCGCCATCCCTGCCACCGGGCCCACCCGGGTCACTGCCGCCGGGCCCGCTCAGGCTGCTGCCGTCGCGACCGCCCAGGTCGCTGCCGTCAGGCCCACCCGAGCCGCTGCCGTCACGCCCACCCGGGCCCTTGCCGTCGCGCCCGCCCGGACCCCTGCCGTCAGGTCCACCCGAACCACTGCCACCGGGGTCGTCCAGGCCGAGCAGCAGTCGCACCAGCGGGACCACCGCGTCCGCCCGCCCCGCGTCCAGGTCGGGCGCGAACCCGAACACGCCCGCGCCGACGGCCACCGTGCTCCCCGGCACCTTCGGCCCTCGCCGCAGCACCTCGCCGAGTGTGCGTCTGACTCCCGGCTCGTACGCCGAGAACGTGCGCCGCAGCAGGGGCAGTACGCCGGTGAACGCCTCCGCCGGCACCCCCGTCAGCCACGCGTCCACGAGCCCGAGCAGCCGCTCGTCATGCACGAGCAGCAGCCCGCCGCCGGCGCCGCCTCCGACGAACCCCTCGATCCACGCGGCCGCCTCCGCCGGGGCCGTACCCGGCGACAGCGCGCGCCCCATGAGCCGCGCGGCCTCGTCCTGCGCCAACTTCCCGTCGTCCAGGAGAAGTCGCACGGCGCGCCCCCGGACGACCCCCGCGACGGTGTCCCGGCCGGACAGCGCCCGCAGCACGGAACGCCACCGCCCCCGTATCTCGCCGTCGGCCGCCGCGGCCCCCTCCGCCAGCAGCCCCACCGCCCCGTGCACGGCGTCCAGATGACGGCGCATCTCCTCGGCCGCCTCCGCATCGAGCGCGGCGCACGCCGGTGGCAGTCCGACGAACACCCGCTCCGCGAGGCCTGCCGCGACCTCGGCCAGGGCCCGGGTGTCCGTGCCGCGCACGTCTCCGTAGCGCAGCGAGCGGACCAGGGCGGGCAGGGCCTGGGCGAGGTGGCCGACATCGGTGTCCAGGGCCGCCCGGTCGGCGAGCACCCGCATCACCACGGGCAGCGCGTCCGGGAGTTCCGCCAGGAGGCACCGCTCGGCGAGCGCCGTGACATCGGCGAGCGCCCGCGCGGCGACCGCGTCCGCCTCGGCCTTGGCAGTCGCGGCGGCGAGCACGGTCGTCCCCCAGACTCCCGCCTCCGCGACCCGCACCGCCAGCTCCGGCTCCCAGCGCAGCCGCCAGGTCTCCCGGAACGTGCCCGTGCTGCCGCGCGAGACCACGGGCTCGCCCCAGCCGACGCCGAGGAGGCACAGCCGGTGCAGCAGCCGGCTGCGCCCGGCGTCGGTGTCCTTGCGCAGATCCAGCTCCGCCTCCCGCTCCAGCGGCTCCGGTTTCAGTCGCAGCCGCTTCTGGAGCCGCGCGAGGTCCCGCTGCAAGGGCACGGCGGGAGCCGACGCCGGCACCTCGCCCAGCACGTCGCCGACCACGAGGCGGTCGTGCACCAGCGCCAGCGGCACGTCCGAGCCCTCGCACATCACCGCCCGGACCGCGTCGGTCGTCTCGGACAACCCCGGCAGCGGGCGCCCGCGCAGCGCCGCGAGCGTGCCGGCGAGCCGCACCGCCTCGATGACGTGCGCGGACGACACGATCCGGTCCTCCTCCCTGAGCAGCCTGGCGACCTTGGTCAGCCATCGCTCGACGGGACGGTCGGGCGCGGCGAACAGATGCGCGTACCAGCCGGGCGAGTCGATCCCCGCCCCGTAACCACCGGCCCGGGACAGCCGCCGGTGGGTCCAGGGCACCCAGGTCATGTCCGCCTTCACCTTGGGCAGCCCCTTCAGCAGGGCACGGTCGGCGGCGACGGTGGTCCCACGTCGCAGCGCGGGCACATGCCAGGCGCCGCACACCACGGCCACCCGGGGGCCGAACTCCCGCAGTGACGAGCGCACCTGGAGCCGCATATGCGCCTCCCGCACCAGGTCGCGCCGGTGTCCCCCGGTGCCGTACTCCTCCCGCAGGGCGGCCATGGCCTCCTCCAGGACCGTGAACGGCGCGAGGGGGTCGTCGCCCACCCCCCGGTGCTCGACGACGTCCTCCCACCACCGCTCGGGGTCGTCGTACCCGGCGGTCTCGGCGAGCACGGCCAGGGGGTCGACGCGGAGGGCGTCGCCGGAGCGATGGGCCGAGCGGGGCGCCGCCTCGCCCCCGGGTACCGGCGCGGCGCCCCCGGGCATCCCGCGCCCCGCCCCGGGCTCGGCGTCCGCAGATGTCTCGTCCGCCGCCTCACGCTCGGCGTCCGCAGGCGCCTCGTCCACCGCCTCGGGCTCGGCGTCCCCGGGCTCCTGCGCCGTCGGTGGTGGCTCCTCCTGGTCCCATGCCAGGGTGTGCGTCGCCGGCAGATCGATGAACCGGGCCGGGACTCCGTGCTCCAGGGCCCAGCGGAGCGCCACCCATTCCGGGGAGAACGCGGCCAGCGGCCAGAACGCCGACCGTCCGGGTTCGTCCACGGCGTGGGCGAGCAGTGCCACCGGCGGCCGCATGTCCTCGTCCGCCGCCAGCGGGATCAGGGCGTCCGCCTCCGGTGGCCCCTCGATCAGCACGGTCCGTGGCCGCGCCGCCTCCAACGCGGCCCGCACGGCACGGGCGGAGCCCGGCCCGTGGTGCCGCACCCCGAGCAGCAGCGGCCCCTCACCGGCCACGTCGCCCGGCGGAATGTCCACGCCCGTCATGCGATCCCCCTCACCCACCCGGGCACTCCCGGTCGACCGGGCCCGGCTGCCGCCGGGACGCCGGGGTCCCCCGCACCCGCCGGCTTCCTCGTCCCGTTCGCCGGACCCCCTGCGGGACGGAAGGCGCCGTTCATCCGGTCACCTCCCGGCACGCCTGGTAGAAGTCCGCCCAGCCGTCCCGCTCCCGGACCACCGCCTCCAGGTACTCCCGCCAGACCACACGGTCGGCCGCCGGATCGCGGACGACGGCGCCGAGGATGCCCGCGGCCACATCGCCGGCCCGCAGCACGCCGTCGCCGAAGTGCGCGGCCAGCGCGAGCCCGCCCGTGACCACGGAGATGGCCTCGGCGGTGGACAGCGTCCCGCTGGGCGACTTGAGTTTCGTCCGGCCGTCCGTGGTGACCCCGTCGCGCAGCTCACGGAAGACCGTGACCACGCGGCGGATCTCGTCCATGCCGTCGGGCATCGCCGGCAGGTCGAGCGAGCGGCCGATCTGCTCGACCCGGCGGGAGACGATGTCCACCTCCGCGTCGGCGCTCTCCGGAAGCGGCAGCACCACCGTGTTGAACCGGCGGCGCAGGGCGCTCGACAGGTCGTTGACCCCGCGGTCGCGGTCGTTGGCCGTCGCGATCAGGTTGAAGCCCCGGACGGCCTGCACCTCCTGCCCCAGCTCCGGTATCGGCAGGGTCTTCTCCGACAGGATCGTGATCAGCGTGTCCTGCACGTCGGCCGGGATGCGGGTCAGCTCCTCGACGCGCGCGACCCTCCCCTCGGCCATGGCCCGCATGACGGGGCTCGGCACGAGCGCGTCACGGCTGGGACCGTGCGCGAGCAGCCGCGCGTAGTTCCAGCCGTAGCGGATCGCCTCCTCCGGTGTGCCGGCCGTGCCCTGTACCAGCAGGGTCGAGTGGCCGCTGACGGCCGCCGCGAGGTGTTCGGACACCCAGGTCTTGGCCGTGCCGGGCACCCCGAGCAGAAGCAGTGCGCGGTCGGTGGCGAGCGTGGTGACGGCGACCTCGACGATGCGGCGCGGACCGACGTACTTCGGGGTGATCACCGTGCCGTCCGGCAGCGTGCCGCCCAGCAGATAGCGGGCCACGGCCCAGGGCGACAGCCGCCAGCGGGCCGGGCGGGGCTTGTCGTCCTGCGCGGCCAGCGCGGCGAGTTCGGCCGCGAAGGCGTCCTCGGCGTGCGGCCGCAGAGCCTCCTCCGCCGCCCGCCCTTGCGGCCGCTCCCCCGCCGTTACGTCCGCGGGCGTGCGCACGGGCGCGGACACCCCCTCGCCAAGGCCCGCACCCCTGCCCTCGTTCGCGGGAGCGGGCTCGCTCGGGTTCGGTTCGACGGACATCGGATCAACGGACACACGCATGGCGACATCCCCCTCAGCTCGGCCGGTTCGGATCTGCCACCAACCGTGCACCACGCCACTGACAATGCACGTGACCTGCGCAAACGCTCACCGTCCGGTGATTGTCAGTGCCGGGACCTACCTTCGAGACATGACTGAGCAGGGGGTGCGCTGGACCACGGAGCAGGTGCTGGCACTGGCGCCTGACGCCGCGTCGCGCAAGGCGGGAAGCGAACTCGGCGCGGCCGGGCCGTGGTCGGAGGCTGGCAGATCGGACGAGGGGACGGTGTGGGGGGTGTGCAAGGGCAGCGGCGGCAGTACGTACCGGACGGTCGTCGATCTCGCGGGCACCGCCGGTCCGGCGTCCACGTGCAGTTGCCCGAGCCGCACGTTCCCGTGCCGGCACGCGTTGGGACTGCTGCTGCTCCGGGCGAGCGGGGACGGGACGGTGTCTCGGGGGCGGGCGCCGGACTGGGCGGAGCAGTGGATCAAGGGGCGCGGACAGCAGACACGGGAGGAGCGGCCGGCCACCGGCGCGGGCTCCGCGAGGACGGCCGATCCGGAGGCGGCCCGGCGCAGGGCGGAGCGGCGGGCCGAGCGGATCACGGCGGGGGCGGCGGAGCTGGAGCAGCGGCTGGCGGACCTGCTGCGCGGCGGCCTCGCCACGGCCGACCGGGAGGGGCACGGGATGGGGGAGGAGACGGCGGCCCGTATGGTCGACGCGCAGGCGCCGGGACTGGCCGCGCGCGTGCGGGAGCTGGGGGCGATCCCGTCGTCGGGACCGGGTTGGCCGGTGCGGCTGGTGGAGGAGTGTGCGCTGCTGCACCTTCTCGGCCAGGGCTGGCTGCGCCGCGAGCGGCTGCCGGACGAACTGGCGGCGACGGTCCGTTCCCGGGTGGGCCTTCCGGGCTCGCCCGACGGTCCGCCCATCCGTGACCGCTGGCTGGTCCTGGCCCAGTACGACACCTCGGACAGCCGCCTCACGACGCGCCGCATCTGGCTGTACGGCGCGGACTCGGGCCGTACGGCGCTGCTCCTCTCCTACGGGGCGGCCGGACGCGCACCGGAGCCGGCGCTGCCGGTGGGCCTGGTACTGGAGGCGGAGGTGTCCGCGTATCCGGGGGCGGGGCAACTGCGGGCCGCGCTGGGCGAGCAGTTCGCGCCCGCGGCACCGACGGGTGTCCGGCCGCCGGGCATGACCACGCCCCAGGCGGTGGCGAGGTACGGGCAGGCGCTGCGGGAGGACCCGTGGCTGGACTCGTTTCCGGCGACCCTGGGCCGGGTCATACCGACACCGGTCGAGGACTCCTGGCAACTGGCGGACGCGGACGGCGACACGGCGCTGCCTCTCACCCGTTCGGCGGGCGCCCGCCCGGGCCTGTGGCGGCTGGTCGCCCTGTCGGGCGGAGCCCCCGTCACGGTCTTCGGGGAGTGCGGCCACCGCGGCTTCACTCCGCTGACCGCCTGGCCGGAGGGTGCCGGAGAGGCGGTCCCGCTGTGCTGACGACACCGAAGCGACTCGCTGCCGACAAGGAAGGGACCGACATGGGTGCGATCCCCGCCGCGCCGGACACGCCCCCCGCCGTGCCCTGGGAGGAGCTGGTGACCGTGGCTCTGCTCGGCACCGACCGGCGTACGCCGCCCTGGGCGTCCGGCCGGGAGGCGCCGACGGCGCTGCTGGACCTGGCCGCCGTGGAGACCGTGCGCCGCAGGGCCGGGCTGCGGCCGGCACCGGCCGGGACCAGGCCGGAGCCGGCCGCGCCGGACCCTCGTCCGCCGCTGCCGCCCGCGGCGGCCCGCAGACTGGCCCTGCTGCTGTCCGACCGCCCGGGCACGGGCGGCGGCCGCCGGGGGACGGCGCCCGACCTCATGGAACTGCTGCCCCAGTGGCTGGAGCTGGCCCATGCGCGCGGCTTCGCACCACCCCCGGAGGCGCTGCCCGCGCTCCTGGACGCGGCCCGCGGGCGTACGGACCTGCGTCCCGCGGTGATGGCCTTCGCCGGTCCGCGCGCCCTGTGGCTGGCCCGGCTCAATCCGGACTGGCGGTTCGCGCTGCGCTCCGCGCCCGGCGATGGGTCCCCGCGGGCGACGGAGGATCCCGCGCATGTCCAACGCCTCTGGGAGCAGGGACTGTTCGCCGAGCGGGTGGCCCTGCTCGGCGCCCTCCGCGCCCGCCGGCCGGCCGCCGCGCGTGCGCTGCTGGCCGGCACCTGGGCGACCGAGCGGGCCGAGGACCGCTTGATGTTCCTCGACTCCCTCCGTGCGGGCCTGGAGCCCGCGGACGAGCCGTTCCTGGAACAGGCGCTGTCCGACCGGAGCCGCACTGTGCGGGCGACGGCTGCGGAGTTGCTGGCGGCGCTGCCGGGGTCGGCGCTGGCGGCGCGGATGGCGGCGCGGGCGGCGGCCTGTGTGGCGGTCGACCGTACGGCGGGGGAGCCGATGCTCGTGGTCGAGGCGCCGCACGAGTGCGATCCGGGCATGGAGCGGGACGGGGTGGTGCCGACGCCGCCGGCCGGGCGGGGTGAACGATCGTGGTGGCTGGGCCAGTTGGTGGAGGCGGCACCGCTCGGCACATGGACGGCACGCGGGAAGGGACGTACGCCGGCGGAGATCGTCGCGCTGCCGGTGGCGGACGACTGGCGGGACGAACTGCACGCGGCCTGGTGCCGGGCGGCGGTCCGGCAGGGGGACCCCGGCTGGTCCCGGGCGCTGCTCGGGCCGCCCTCGGCGACGGAGGCCGGAGGCCCGGGCGCGGTCTCCCTGGCCGAGCGGGCGGGACTGCTGTCGACGCTGGGCGCGGCCGAACGGGCCGAGTGGGTGGCCGGGTTCATCGCCGCTCACGGACTGTCGGAGGCGTTCCAGTTGCTCGGGGTGTGCGCGGTTCCGTGGGCCGCCCCGCTGGGCCCGGCGGTGGTGGACGCGCTCAACATCGCGCGGGACGCGGGGAGCTATCCATGGAGTTTCAGCGGGGTGATGGGTCTGGCGGAACGCTGTCTGGACCCGGCGGAGGCCGGTCGCCTCGCCGCGCTGACGGCGATACCGGACGAGCCGGAGGACGCGTCGCCGGGGGCGGTCGGCTACTGGGCCGAGGCCTTCCAGCGCCTGACGACGACGCTGCGCCTGCGGGCGACGATGCGGGAGGAGCTGGGAGAGCCCTGAGCCGGCCCGCCTCAGGGAATCCCGGGCCCGGCAGCCCGGCCGAGGGAGGTCCAAGCGGGCCGGGCCCCGGCTCCGGAAGACTCAGGCCCCGGCCGGCTGGCGCACGTTCGCCCGGACCCAGTCCACGATCGACGCGGTCGTCGCACCGGGCGTGAAGATCTCCGCGACGCCCTTCTCCTTGAGCAGCGGGATGTCCGCCTCCGGGATGATCCCGCCGCCGAAGACCAGGATGTCCTCGGCCTCACGCTGCTTCAGCAGTTCGATGACCGCGGCGAACAGCGTGTTGTGCGCGCCGGACAGGATCGACAGTCCGATCGCGTCGGCGTCCTCCTGGATCGCCGTGTCCACGATCTGCTCGGGCGTCTGGTGGAGGCCGGTGTAGATGACCTCCATACCCGCGTCGCGCAGCGCCCGTGCGATCACCTTGGCCCCGCGATCGTGGCCGTCGAGCCCCGGCTTGGCCACCACCACGCGGATCGGACCGGCTGCCACACCCATCACTGCCTCCATGAAGCGACTACTCCACCCTGTACCCGATGTACGGCCCCGCCGCCACACCGCACCGGCGGACACACGGGCCGCGAGCCCCACACGGCACAGGCGTCCCGCGCCGCACCGACCGGGAAGTGAACGAACGTTATCGCCAGCATCCCGCAACCGGCAGTTTCGCGGTGGCGACCGAGGGGGAAATCACACAATGGGACACGTTCGCCGCGCAGGGTCCCCCCTCCCCGCGGCACACGCGCCGCAGCATCAGCGGCTCGCGCGCCATGGTCCGAGGGGATCGTGCGCACGGAGAGCCGCTTCAGTGCGGCCACGCCATCGCCGGCCGGGCGCCGGATGGCTGGCCCGCCGGCGATAAGGATTGCAAGGGCACGACGACAGCGGGAGCCGCACCCGTACAAGGAGGACGGGAACCGCATCACGCGGACGGCGGGAACGCCTTTCGTCATCGCGACGAGAAGGGCGCCCCGCCGCGCCATCGGCTCATGTGCCGCACCCGCGGTACGGCCGTATCCACGGCACCTGCCCCGCAGGCCACCGCCACACGGCTTTCCACAAGGGCACACAGGGGACGCAGACGTCCTCGCGTGCGCCGACGGGAGGTCGGCCATGATGGTCACGCGGGCAGTGGAGCCTTTGCTCCCCCTGTACCGGCGCATGTTTCCGGGCAGGCTGGCCGGTCTCTCCATGGCCCTGCTGAAGGCGACCGCCCTGGAGCTCGCGATTCTCGCCGGACATCTGCTCCTCTACCCCTCGGGAATCATCCAGGAGCGCCATGCCCACGCGCTCCCGCTCCCGCCGGACGCCGCGACACTGCCGGCCAAGGACAGGCCCCCGGTCATCCTGCTCCACGGGTTCATCGACAACCGCTCGGTCTTCGTACTGCTGCGCCGCAATCTGGCCCAGCACGGCCGGCAGCACATCGAGTCACTCAACTACTCGCCGCTGACCTGCGACATCCGCACCGCGGCGAAACTGCTCGGCCGGCACATAGAAGAGCTGTGCGAACGCACCGGGCAGCCGCAGGTGGACGTCGTCGGCCACAGCCTGGGCGGACTGATCGCGCGGTACTACGTACAGCGCCTCGGCGGCGACCTCCACGTCCGTACGCTCGTCACGCTGGGTACACCCCACTCCGGCACCCGGGTCGCGCCCCTCGCGAACGCGCACCCCATCGTCCGCCAGATGCGCCCGAACTCCGAGCTGATCCAGGAACTGCGCGAACCGGCCCCCGGTTGCCGTACCCACTTCGTGAGCTTCTGGAGCGATCTGGACCCGCTGATGGATCCGCTGGAGACGGCCTGCGTCGACCACCCCGACCTGCTGGCGCGCAACGTCCGGGTGAGCGGGGTCGGCCATCTGGCCCTGCCGGTCCACCCCGCGGTCGCGACCGGGATACGGCAGGCGCTGGATCTCGCTCACCCGGCGGCACCGGCGGACACTCCCACCGGGGGACTGACGGTGGCGTGACGGCCGCTCCGGCATCTCCCCGTCACCCCACGCCCCTCGAACATTCATCGAACGCAAAGCCAAGGCCGTGCCCGGGGACCGCCGAAACACGGGCGATTGCCCGTTTCCTGCCCGAGGGAAACCCGCGGAAGATTGTCGCGTCCGCATACCGCCGGGTACAGTCGCCGCACTGCTCTGCCAGCCCCTGCTGTCGAGGCGAAAGAGACGTTGGTGAACAACCGTCACCCGTCGGGGACCGCGACTCCCCCGGCTCCGGCCCCCGATGCCGCCTCGGCGCACTACGCGTCGTACGGCGGGCAGGGCGGCCAGTACGGTGAGTTCACGTCGTACGCCGATCCCACCACGCCCGCGTTCGGCTCCGGCGGCCACACGGCCACGGCCTTCCCGGCCGACCCCCTCTTCGGTGACCTCCCGGGCCACGGCGCGACCGGCTCGTACGACACCTCCGCGTGGTCGGCCGCCGGTCATCCGGGGCACGGCGCGGACGGCCATCTGCTCGGCACCGGCACGCACGAGACGCTCCCCTACGACGCGTACGCCGCCCAGCATCACGCCGCGTTCGACACCGGCAGCCATGACACGACCGCCTGGGCGGCGGGCTACCAGCAGCTCGCCGGCATCCCCGCGCAGGCCGGGGCCCCCGAGGCCACCGGCCAGTGGGACGCACAGGCCTGGCACGAGGCCGGCCGGTCCGCCGACGCGACCCAGTGGGACTGGGGCACGCAGGGATTCGACACGGGGGCGTACGACGCCACCCAGTGGAACGCGGGCGCCACCGGCGAGCACGAGGCGCACGCCCCGCGGACGGCGGCGACCACGGCGACGTCGCACTTCGAACAGGCCGAGTCCTTCGATCAGGCCGCGACGCGGACCTTCGACCAGGCCGCGACGCAGACCTTCGATCACCCGGAGACGCAGGTCTTCGACACCGCGGACGCCTTCGACCAGCAGGCCACCGCCACCTTCGAACAGCTCCCGCACGAGCGGCACGCCCCGGACGACGACGAGTCGGCACCCCCGCGTGAGCCGTCCGACGACGCGCCCCTGCTCGACGACCAGGAAGAGGTCACTCCCGCGCCGGCCTCGCGTGCCGCGTCCCGCGCGGCCGGCCGGTCCCGGCGCCGCACCCCGGCGAGGCGCTCCGCGCTGCTGACCATCGCCGTGCCGTCGGCGTGTGTGATGGGAGTCGCCGGGATCGCCGCCGCGACCGTCGGCGTGGGCGGGAGCGACACCAAGGAGACGACGGCGAGCGCGTCCGACGCGACGCCGGTGAAACCGTCCACCGCGAACAACAAGCTGGACTCCCAGCTGGAGAACCTCTCCGCGGGCGCGAACGACTTCGCGGACCGGGCGAGCCGTACGCAGGAACGGATCGACCTCAAGGCCCAGCAGGTGGCCGAGAAGAAGAAGGCGGCGGCTGAGGCGGCCCTCAAGGAGCGGATGCGGCCGAAGTTCGTGCTGCCGGTCACACAGCGGGGGCTCAGCGCCTATTTCGGCCAGGCCGGGGTCAACTGGATGTCGGTGCACACCGGTATCGACTTCCCCGTCTCCTACGGCACGACGGTCATGGCCGCGACCGACGGCACGGTCCGCACCCAGTGGAACAGCGCCTACGGCAACATGCTGATCCTGACAGCCATGGACGGCACGGAGACGTGGTACTGCCACCTCTCCAGCTACCGGGTCGCACCCGGGACGGTCGTGAAGGCCGGCCAGCCGATCGCGTACTCCGGCAACTCGGGCAACTCCACCGGCCCCCATCTGCACTTCGAGGTACGGCCGAACGGCGGTGCCGCGATAGACCCGCTGCCCTGGCTGCGCAGCCACGGGCTGGACCCCACCTGATCGACCCACCGGTGAGCCCCCGCCGTTCGGCGGGGGCCTGCCCGTGCGGTCTACAGCTTCTCCACCGGCGCGTACCGCAGCAGCAGCCGCTTCGGTTTCGTGTCCCCGAAGTCGATCGTCGCCTCCGCGTTCACACCCGTGCCCTTCACCCCGACCACCATGCCCAGGCCGAACTGGTCGTGCGTGACGCGGTCGCCGACCGCCAGGGAGACCACCGGCCTCTCCGTCGCACCGCCCCGGCGTGTGGCGAACCCGGACGCTCCCGCGGCCGAGGACCGCGACCGGGCCGAGGACAGTGACGAGGACAGGGAGGCCGCCACGCCCGAGACGGGACCCGTGGAAGCGGGTGCGGAGGAGGCACCCGTCCGCTTCCAGTCCACGTGCTGGTCCGGGATCTCCTCCAGGAAGCGCGAGGGCGGGTTGTACGAGGGCTGGCCCCAGGCACTGCGCAGGGCGGACCGGGTGAGGTAGAGCCGCTCTCGCGCGCGGGTGATGCCCACGTACGCCAGGCGCCGCTCCTCCTCGAGTTCCTTGGTCTGGCCGAGCGCCCGCATATGCGGGAAGACGCCGTCCTCCATGCCGGTCAGGAAGACCACCGGGAACTCCAGGCCCTTCGCGGTGTGGAGGGTCATCAGCGTGATGACGCCGCCGCCCTCCTCGTCGTCGGGGATCTGGTCGGAGTCGGCGACCAGGGCGACCTGCTCCAGGAAGTCGGCCAGTGTGCCCCCCGGGCCGGCGGCCCCCGCCGCGTCCTCGCCGCGCTCCTGCTCGAACTCCAGGGCCACGGCGGCGAGTTCCTGGAGGTTCTCGATGCGGGTCTCGTCCTGGGGGTCGGTCGAGGCCTGGAGTTCGGCCAGATAGCCGGTGCGTTCCAGGATGGCTTCCACGACCGTGGCCGGGCCCGCGCCCGACTCCACGATCGTCCGCAGGTCCTCCATCAGCGCGTTGAACCGCTTGACCGCGTTCGTCGAGCGGGCCGCCATGCCGTACGCCTCGTCCACGCGGCGCAGTGCCTGCGAGAAGCTGATCTTCTCCCGCTGGGACAGGGCGTCGATCATCGCCTCGGCGCGTTCACCGATGCCCCGCTTCGGCACGTTCAGGATGCGCCGCAGCGGAACGGAGTCCTCCGGGTTCGCCAGCACCCGGAGGTAGGCCAGGACGTCCCGGACCTCCTTGCGCTCGTAGAAGCGGACGCCGCCGACGACCTTGTAGGGCAGGCCGACGCGGATGAAGACCTCTTCGAAGACACGGGACTGGGCGTTGGTGCGGTAGAAGACGGCGACATCGCCCGGCTTTGCCTCGCCCCGGTCGGTGAGGCGGTCTATCTCGTCGGCGACGAACTGCGCCTCGTCGTGCTCCGTGTCGGCGACATAGCCGGTGATCCGCGCGCCCGAGCCCGCGTTGGTCCACAGGTTCTTGGGGCGGCGCGACTCATTGCGCTCGATGACCGCGTTGGCGGCGCTCAGGATCGTCTGCGTGGAGCGGTAGTTCTGCTCCAGGAGGATCGTGGTGGCGTCCGGGTAGTCCTCCTCGAACTGGAGGATGTTGCGGATGGTGGCACCGCGGAAGGCGTAGATCGACTGGTCGGCGTCACCCACGACGCACAGCTCGGCGGGCTGGAGGCCGTCCTCGCCGGACGGCGCGTCCACAGGGTGTTCGACCGTGCCGACCAGCTCGCGGACCAGGGCGTACTGGGCGTGGTTCGTGTCCTGGTACTCGTCGACGAGGACGTGGCGGAAGCGGCGGCGGTAGTGCTCGGCGACGTCCGGAAAAGCACGCAGCAGATTGACCGTCGTCATGATCAGGTCGTCGAAGTCGAGTGCGTTCGCCTCGCGGAGCCTCGACTGGTAGAGCGCGTACGCCTGGGCAAGGGTCTTCTCGAACCCTCCCGCGGTCGCCTGGGCGGCGAAGTCCTCCTCGTCGATCAGCTCGTTCTTCAGGTTGGAGATCTTGGCGCTGAACGACTTGGGCGGGAATTGCTTGGGATCGAGGTCCAGGTCCCGGCAGACGAGCGCCATCAGACGCTTGCTGTCGGCGGCGTCGTAGATCGAGAAGGAGGACGTGAAGCCGAGCTTCTTGCTCTCGCGGCGCAGGATGCGGACGCACGCGCTGTGGAAGGTCATCACCCACATCGCGTTCGCGCGCGGGCCGACGAGCTGCTCGACCCGCTCCTTCATCTCGCCCGCCGCCTTGTTGGTGAAGGTGATCGCGAGGATCTGCCCGGGATGCACACCCCGCTCGGCCAGCAGATAGGCGATGCGGTGCGTGAGCACACGGGTCTTGCCGGAGCCGGCACCGGCCACGATGAGCAGGGGGGAGCCGGCGTGCACGACCGCCGCGCGCTGGTTCTCGTTCAGCCCCTCGAGCAGCGCCCGGGGGTCGATGGCCGGGCGGGGCGCGCCGTCGCGGTAGTAGGCGTCCCGGTCCGGCGGCAGGTCGAAGCGCCCGCCGAACAGATCGTCCGGAACCGGCTCCGGAGCATGATCGTCCTCGGGCGGCGGGGGTTCCTCCTCAGGGGCCGGGGTGGCCTGGAGGTCCGCCAGGAAGCTGTCGTCAAAGAGGCTGCTCATCGCTCTCCGAGTCTAGGGCGCTCCACCGACAACCGGCCGCCGTCCCGAAAACTCCGTGCCATGGACCGGACTCGCACAACACGGGTCACCGTCCGGACCCGCCCGTTCACGGTGCGCGCCCGATGCGGGGCCCCGCGGCCGAGGTCACGGAAATGTATCGGACATATCTCGCATCAACCTTCACAAGAACCACAGGAGTTGGCTAGCGTGCCGGGCGGGCCGCACGACCCCCACCGGCGAAGGTCGCCGGGCCGCGCGGCCTCCGCCGAGTCCGGTGCCCCGTGCGGCCGGAGCCGGGGACCCACCCGACCTGGGGTGAATCGGCCGAGCGTCCTGGGGGACACGGCCGTAGGGCACACCTTCCGAACCACCCGCCCGAACCCGACAGCTAACCCGGTAGGCGGAATACGGAAGGAGACGCCTCTCATGGCGCCGCACCGCAAGTCCCGCACCTCGGGCCCACGCATCGCGGGCATGCGGACCCCCGCCCTCGCGACGGCCGCCCTGACCTCCGTGGCACTGCTCTCGCAGACGGCCCACGCCGCGCCCGCCGCCGACGGCAGGCCCAGCGTCGAGGAGGTCGCGAAGAAGGTCGACGACCTCTACCGCCAGGCGGAGTCGGCCACCGAGAAGTACGACGCGGCCAAGGAGAGATCGACCGAGCAGCGCAAGAACGTCGACTCCCTCCTCGACGACGTGGCCCAGCGCACGCAGAAGCTCAACGACGCGCGCGAGGAGCTGGGTTCGTTCGCCGCCGCGCAGTACCGGACCGGGGCCGCGGCCCCCGACACGGCCACCCTCCTGCTGGCCGACAACCCCCAGGACTACTTCGACCAGACGCAGCTGATGAGCCGGCTCACCAGCCGTCAGAAGGAAGCGGTCGACCAGTACGTCACCGAACAAGCCGCGACGATGAGGAAGCGCCAGGAGGCCACCGACAGCCTCCGGACGCTCACCGAGTCGCAGACGACGCTCCGGACGGCCAAGTCGGACGTCCAGAGGAAGCTCACCGCGGCACGGGAGCTGCTGTCCGAGCTGACCGCGCAGGAGAAGGCGCGGCTCGCCGCGCTCGAGAAGCAGAAGCAGGAGGAGGCCCAGCGCCAGGCGGAGGCGCTGGCCCGTCGGCAGGCGGCACAGCAGAAGGCGGCACAGGAGAAGGCAGCACAGCAGCCGTCGCCGACCACCACGGCCGGCTCCTCGGGGTCCACCGCAGCGGACTCCTCGTACGCGACGCAGGCCGCGAAGGCCCTCGCCTACGCCCGCGCGCAGATCGGCAAGCCGTATGTGTGGGGCGCGACGGGCCCCGGGTCGTACGACTGCTCGGGCCTGACCCAGGCCGCGTGGAAGGCCGCCGGAGTCACGCTGCCGCGCACCACGTACGCCCAGGTGAACGTCGGCACCACGGTGTCGCTCTCCGACGCCCAGCCGGGTGACCTGATCTTCTTCTACGACGACATCAGCCACGTCGGCCTCTACATCGGCGACGGCATGATGATCCACGCCCCGAAGCCGGGCGCCTACGTTCGCGAGGAGTCGGTCTACTACGGCGGTGCGTCGATCATCCACAGCGTGGTGCGGCCGGCCTGAGTCCGACGACTCCGGTTCCGGCGGGCCGGGACAAGGCTCCGGCGGGCCCCAGGGGTGTGGCCGTTTCCCGGCCACACGGGTCCCGTGCGGCACGCCCCGGAATTTCGGGCGGTACGCGCGCGTGGCTGTCCGCGGGCTCCACGCGCGCGTGGGGTTGTTTTCGGGCTCCACGCGCGCGTGCCCCGTACGCAAGCCGTGCGCGCGTCCCTAGCATCGGGCGCATGTCTGGCACCTCCGCGCTCCACACCTGGTGGGCGCAGCGTCCGCCCGTCACCGGGGCCGCCGTGTTGGCGACCGGCGTCCTGTCGGTCGGGTTGCACCAGACCGGGCACGAGCTGGTCTCCCGTATCGCCCTGGCCCTGGCGGGCGCCGCCTGGCTGGGACTGGCCGCCGCCATCGCCCTACGGCCGCTGTGGGGACGCGCGAGGTGGCCGGCCGGCTCCCCGGCCGCGCTCGCGGTGGTCCCGGCCACCGCCGTGCTGGGCACCCGGGTGTCGTTCCTGGACCGGCAGCAGCTCGCCGAGGCGCTCCTCGCGCTGGCCTTCGTGCTGTGGGCGGCTCTGGTCCTCCTGGTCGTACGGAACTGGGAGCGCGGTATGTCCGGGGCGGTGTTCCTCGGCTGCCTGGCCACGGAGGGAATCGCGGTGCTCGGGGCGGTGCTGGCCGCGGCCGTGCGAGTGGCCTGGCTCGCCCATCTGGCGCTGGTGTTCTTCTGGTTCGGTCTGGCGTTCTACCTGATCGGGCTGTGGTGCTTCGACCGGCGGCAGGTGACGGCCGGCGCGGGCGACCAGTGGGTGGCGGGCGGTGCGCTCGCCCTCGCCGCGGTGGCCGGGGCATGGCTGGTCCACGCCGCCCAGGTGGGCCTCTACCTCTGGAACATCGACGACACCGGTGTCCTGCGGAGCGTCACCATCGCCCTCCTCGCCCTCGCCTTCGCCTGGTACTGCGTACTGGCGGCGGCCGAGCTGGGCCGGCCGCGCACGGGCTACGACGTACGGAGGTGGTCGACCGTCTTCCCGATGGGGATGACGGCGGTGGCGGCGCTGTCCGTCGCCGACGGCCTCAGAGCGCCATGGCTGCGCGGCCCCGGCCAGGTGCTGCTGTGGATCGCGGTGGCGGTCTGGTGCGCGGTCCTCGTCGGGGCCGTCGGGTCCGGGGCGGTCAGCCTCAGGTCCACAGCACGGCGATGAAGACGTTCACCATGGTCAGCGCCCCGACCAGGGCGAAGAGGGGCTTCTCGACCTGCTCCTCGTCGCGCTTCACGTAGACCAGGCCGAGGATCACGATCAGCAGGGCCAGCTTGATGCCGATCTTGATCGTGTTGATGGTGTGATGTTCCGCCTGGTTGAGGCCGACCAGCGCCACACCCGTGACCAGCATGGTCAGCGCGCCGTGCAGCATCGCGGGCACGAAGCGGGCCGTGCCCCGGCCCATCGCCTTCATCTGGGTGAGGAAGCCGCCGAGGAGCGCGGCGATGCCGACGATGTGCAGGCCGACGAAGAGATGGATGAGTACGTCCATGAAGCCGGAGCCTAACGAGGGACGCGGAGGGCTCTGACACCGGGCCACGAGGCGGGACGGCGACGACGGCGGCGGAGACGGACCCGCGCCCGGCCTGCGGGGCATCGTGCCAAGACGCCGCAAGGGGCACAGAGCCACCTCCCGGGGCGCCCTGTGGAGCGCCCCCGCATCAATGCGCCCTATAGCACCCCGTCGTCTCCCGGTGTTCCGGAACCGCCGCAACGGTCATCGCACAGCGTGAAGTCGGCAGCCTCGGAACGGGATCACGGTCACATACGGTCACCGTCAGTCCGGTCGAGCCACTTCCGTACATCGCGTCACGAGCCGGTCACGATCAGGCCTAACGTCCTCCACCAGGTGACCGGCTCCCACCGCCGCCCGCGCCGGGGCGGCCGCCGGACACCACCGCCAAGAAGGTCCGGCGGCGTCCTGCTCCCCTGTGCGGGCCGCCGCCGGACGCGTGACCACGCCCGTCGCCCCGGCGGTCGCAGGAAAGGACGTGACGGACAGGTGGCAGCGCACCGCAAGCCCAGACAGCGTTCGCTCGGCGGGACCGCGGTCCGCACCGCCGTCACGATCGCCCTCGCGGGAGCTGCGTCCGCGACCGGCTTCGACGGGACCGGGCACGCCGAGCCACCGCTCTCCCCGGCCCAGGTCAAGGCCGAGGTCGACAGGCTGTACCGGGAGGCGGAGGTCGCGACCGAGAAGTACGACGGGGCGAAGGAGCAGGCGGACCGGGCCGCGCGACGGGTCGACGCGCTGCGGGACGAGGCCGCTCGCCGCACGGACCGGCTGGACTCGGCGCGCGCGGCGCTGGGTTCCGCCGCGGCGGCGCAGTACCGCGGGGGCGGTATCGACCCCGCGGTACAGCTCCTGCTCTCCTCGGATCCGGGACGCTACCTCGACAACGCCGCGTTCGCCGAGCGGGTCGACGGCCGACAGGCGGCGGCCGTGGCACGCGTGCGCGCGCAGGTGCGGGAGATCGAGCGGCTGCGCGGAGCCGCGCGTGGGGAACTGGCCTCGCTGACCGCGCGGCAGGCGGAGCTTCGGCGGCAGAAGCGGACGGTCACCGAGAAACTGAGCGAGGCGCGGCGGCTGCTGTCCCGGCTGACGGAGAGTCAGCGCGCGCGGCTCGGGGCGGGCACGGGGCCCGCGTCCCGGTCGGCGGGGCGCGGCCTCCTCGGGGCGGTGTCCGCGTCGCAGGCCACCGCGGAGGCACCCGACGCACGGGCGGCGGCCGCGGTGTCGTTCGCATACGGCAAGCTCGGCAGTCCCTATGTCTGGGGCGCCACCGGCCCCGACGCCTTCGATTGCTCGGGACTGGTGCAGGCCGCGTACCACGCGGCGGGTATCTCACTGCCCCGGACGACGTACGCCCAGATCGGCGCGGGCCACCGCATCCCGCGCTCCGCGCTGCTGCCCGGCGACCTCGTGTTCTTCTACTCAGGGGTCAGCCATGTGGGGATCTACGTGGGACACGGCCAGATGATCCACGCGCCGAACCCGTCGGCACCGGTACGGCTGGCACCGATCGACGAGATGCCGTTCGCGGGGGCCACGCGGGTGGTGTGAGCCCGCGGCACGCGTGACCGGCCCGGCCCCCTTGATGACGGACCGTCAGACCAGTCGGCGTGCCGTCGCCCAGCGGGTCAGTTCGTGGCGGTTGGACAGCTGGAGCTTGCGCAGGACCGCCGAGACATGGGACTCGACCGTCTTCACCGAGATGAACAGCTGCTTGGCGATCTCCTTGTACGCGTAGCCGCGGGCGATGAGGCGCAGGACCTCGCGCTCGCGCTGGGTGAGGCGGTCGAGGTCCTCGTCGACGGGTGGGGCGTCGGTCGAGGCGAAGGCGTCGAGGACGAAGCCGGCCAGGCGCGGGGAGAAGACGGCGTCGCCCTCCTGGACACGGAAGATGGAGGCGATGAGGTCCGAGCCGGTGATCGTCTTCGTCACATATCCCCGGGCACCGCCGCGGATCACCCCGATCACGTCCTCCGCCGCGTCCGACACGGACAGCGCGAGAAACCGGACGGGCCTCTCCGCATCCGCCGTCAGCGCGGCACAGCGGCGCAGCACTTCGACCCCTCCGCCGCCCGGGAGGTGGACGTCGAGGAGGACCACCTCGGGCCGTGTCTCGGTGATCACCGAGACCGCCTGGTCGACGTCCGCGGCCTCCCCCACGACCTCGACGCCGGTCTGCTCGGTCTGCCCGATCTCCGCCCGGACGCCCGTACGGAACATACGGTGGTCGTCGACGAGCACGACCCGCACGCGCCGCTCTCCCGTGCCTCCGCCCGCGCGCTCCGGCTCCACCGGGCCGACCGGCTCGTTCGCGTCGCTCATGTCGTACTCTCCGCCCTCTCCATCTCCAGCTCGACCTCCGTGCCGCCACCGGGCACCGCGCGCAGCCGTGCGGTGCCGCCGTTGCGCTCCATGCGGCCGATGATCGATTCTCTGACACCCATGCGGTCCGCGGGTATCCCGTCGAGGTCGAAGCCGGGGCCGCGGTCGCGGACCGACACGAACACGGTCCTTCCCTCGACCTCGGCGTAGACCTGGACGGCGCCGCCCTCGCCACCGTACTTGGCGGCGTTCACCATCGCTTCGCGCGCGGCCTGCATCTGCGCGCCCGTCCGCTCGTCGAGGGGGCAGTCGCCGACGACGACGACCTCGATGGGGACGCCGTGCTTGTCCTCCACCTCCGCCGCGTTGCGCCGGACCGCCTCCGCCAGGGTGCTGGGCTCCTCGTCCTCGTCCTTTCCGGTGCCCTCCGGTTTGTAGAGCCAGGCGCGCAGGTCGCGTTCCTGGGCGCGGGCGAGGCGGCGCACCTCGCCCTCGTTCCCCGCGTTGCGCTGGATCAGGGTCAGGGTGTGCAGGACCGAGTCGTGGACGTGGGCGGCGACCTCGGCGCGCTCCTGGGCGCGGATGCGCATGAGGCGCTCCTCGGACAGGTCCTGGGACATCCGCACGAGGTACGGTCCGGCGAGCAGCGCTATGCCGACGAGGACCGCGAGCGCCGCCTGCAAAACGGAGCCGAGGTGGGCCGCGGAGCCCTGCAGCACGAAGATGCCGGAGACACCCGCGGTGACGAGCAGGACACCGGCCGCCGCGCGCAGCAGGGTGAGGGTGCGCCGTCGTCCGCCGACCTCCATCCAGCGGGCCCGCCGTGCGTTGTCCGCCTGGCGCCAGACCAGGGCGACGCCCGCCGCGACGAGGACGACCGGGATGAGATACCCCTTGGCGCCGCCGCCGACATTGACACTGCCGACGAAGGTCAGCGCCACGACGACCATGAGGAGCAGGGCGACGATCTGGCCCCGGTCGGGTCTGCGGGCGACCAGTCGGCGACGGCCGTCGGCCGAGGTCTCGGTGCCGGCCGGAGACGGGGGACGGCGCTCGTCGACACCGCCGACGCCGAGCGGGACGAAGAACCAGAACGCGGCGTACAGCAGTGCGCCGAGGCCGTCCGCCATGATCAGGCCCACGAACACGAGGCGCACCCAGATCACGGGCAGCCCGAGATGCCCGGCGAGCCCCCGCGCCACTCCCCCGAGCCAGCGTCCGTCGCTGCTGCGGTAGAGCTTGCGCGGCGGCCGCGGGTCGGCGAGGGGCACTCCTGCGGCGTCCGGCATGCCATCGATGGTCACACGAGCGGCCTGCCCGGACATCAGGGTGGACCCCCTAGACGCCCCTGATCTCCGAATCCGGGTGGTCGAACACTTCCCTTGACGGCTGTCAGGGCAGATTTCAGGGTTCGGCCAGGGTCGTCCCGACTGCCGCGAGACGGCTGCGGCGGCGACCATGGACGCATGACGGATCAGCGGCACACGGCAGCGGGGCGGGGTCCCGGCGCGGGGCACGGCCCCGGCACCGGGCACGCTCCGGGTGCCCCGGGAGAGGAGCCGCGCGCGCACGAGGGCACGGCCGTACGGCAGGATGCGGCCGTGCGGGAGGACAGGGCCGAGTACGGGAACGCGGGCGACGGTGTGAGCAACGACGGGCACGAGGCGGCGGACCCAGGCCCGGACGCGACCGGGCGCGAGGACTCGGGGACGCGTGGCACGGCTGCCGGGCGCGAGACCTCGGGCACGCAGTCCACGGCGACCGGGCGCGAGACCTCGGACCGCACCTCCGGCGGGACCGGACGGGAGAGCACGGACGCCCCCTTCTCCTCGGCCGCGCACGAAGGGGGCGGGGCGCGGGAGGAGGCGCCCGGGCCCGGCGGCACACCCCCCGAGGGCGGGGCCGAGACGGACGAGGGCGCCGGCCACTTCCGGCGTGACCGGCGGTACAAGATGCTGGCCGGTGTCTGCGCCGGGCTCGGACGGCACTGCGACATGGACCCTGTGATCTTCAGGATCGGGCTGGCGGTGCTCTCCGCCGCGGGCGGCCTCGGCCTCATCTTCTACGGCTTCTGCTGGCTCTTCGTCCCGTACGAGGACGAGGAGGAGAACGAGATCCGCAAGCTGCTGACGGGCCGCGTCGACGGACAGGGCCTCACCGCGGTCCTCTTCGCCCTGGTGGGCTGCGGGGTCTTCCTGTCGATGCTCAGGAACGGCGGGGTGCTGACCTTCGCCGCCGTCCTGTCCCTGCTTCTCGCGGGCGCGGGGTACTGGTCACGGCAGCGCGGCGCCCCCGACCCGGACCCGCTGGCCGCCCAGGCCGCGGCCGACGCCCCCCCGGAGGCGACGGCACCGCCCGTCCCCGCCGGCTATCCCTCCTGGTGGCGCGACCCCATCGTCAAGGACGGCACGCATGTGGGCGGCACGGGATATCTGTGGGGTCCGAGCGACACCCCCAGCCGGGATGTCGCGGCGGCGGTCAACATCGCCCGCGGCACCTCGTACGGACAGCGGATACCCCCCACGCCCCGCCCCGCAGCGCGGGGTCCGCGCTGGATCGGCGGCTGGGTGTTCCTGTTCGCGCTGCTCGCGGGCGGCCTCGGCACGGGTCTGACGTGGCATGGCCAGGCCCTCGGGACCAGCCTGCAGACGGGCCTGGCGTGTGCGCTCGTCGTGTTCGGCGCCGGCATCGCCATCAGCTCCTTCCTGGGGCGTACGGGAGCGGGCTCGGTCTTTCTGGCG
Organism: Streptomyces sp. NPDC002513; assembly: GCF_053595355.1. NCBI lineage: Bacteria > Bacillati > Actinomycetota > Actinomycetes > Kitasatosporales > Streptomycetaceae > Streptomyces > Streptomyces sp. NPDC002513. The sequence continues at coordinate 103,448 of NZ_JBSFXK010000007.1, forward strand.
GTGCTCACGGCGGTGCTGCTCGCCGCGTCGGCGGCACTGCCGAAGGACATCGGCACGCACTGGGCGCGCACGACCTGGGCGCCGGTCTCGGCGGCCGCGGTCCAGGGGAGGTACGACCTGGGCACCGGTGTGGGCACCCTGGATCTCAGCCGTGTGCAGCAGACGGGGAACGGGACGGTGACGACCCGGGCGGAGGTGGGCGTGGGCCGGCTGGAGGTCGTGGTCCCCGAGAACGCGACGGTGAAGCTGAGGATCGACACGGGTGTCGGCGACATCCGGTTGCCGGGTGACTCCACGAGAGACGTGGATGTCGAGGCCGGCAGACACAAGGAGGTGACGCTCTCTCCCCCGGCGGGGACGAAGAGCGTGGCCAGACTCGATCTCAGCCTCGAGGTCGGACTGGGACAGGTGGAGGTGACCCGTGCTGCGTCATGAGTTCCAGCCCGGACGGCTGGTAGCCGGTGCCTTCCTGGCCGTCGCGGGGGTCGTCTTCGCCGGCGACGCGAGGGGGGCCTGGGAGACGCCGTGGTTCGCGATCGTCCCGATCGTCGGCGGCGGGCTCTGTCTGGCGGCCGTGTCAGGCCTGCTGGCCCGCGCGATACGCAGGGGCCGCACGCCCCGCGGGGAAGCTCACAGCAAGCGGGACGGGGCGACGGCCCCGTAGTGCGGCGGGAGCGAGGGCCCCAGCCCGTAGAGCGGACGCGGCCTCACGGGGCTCATGCATCCCCGCCCTTCATCAGACGGCCGCCCCTCGGAGGCTCAGACGGCCGTCCCTCGGAGGGGCCGTCCCACGGGGTCCGGCCTCCGCCCCTCGGGGTCCGACGTCCGCCCCTCGGAGGTCCGCGGAGGGTCAGCGGTAGAGGTCCGGGCGCTGGCGTTGGCGGCGTCGGGCGCGGAGGGCGGCGTCCAGGGAGAGGACCGGGGCGCCGGCGAGGACGAGGGGCACCCAGCAAAACATGTACGGGAGGTCGTTGCCGTAGTAGTAGGGGCTGGAGGCCCAGCTCACGGTCAGCCACAGGCTCAGTGAGATGAGCGCACCGCCGAGCGCGGCGAGACGGGTCAGCAGGCCGACGAGCGCGCCGAGGCCGACGGCCAGTTCACCGAAGGCCATGAGGTATCCGAAGCCGGAGGGGTTCTTCAGCGCGAGGTCGACCAGGACCGGGATCGCGGAGGAGCCGCGCACGCTGCGCATCAGGTCGCCGATCGAACCGGAGCCCGAGTTGTGCAGAAAGGTGCTGCTGGTGAGCTTGTCCAGGCCCGCGTAGATGAAGGTGACGCCGAGGAAGATGCGCAGGGGAAGAAGGGCGTACCGGGTGGCGGTGTCCCGCCAGGAGCGGTTCTCCTCGATGTACGAAGTGTGCGACTCCGTGCGCATGCCATGAGCCATCGTGTCCGCCGCCTCTCACCTGCCAGCCGTTGACCCCGCAACAGACCATACGTACGAAAGGGGGCAACCGCTCAACCGGTGTGCGCCGGCTCTCCGCCCTGCCGTGCCCCGGGGGTCCGCCCCCGGAGCCCCGTCGGCCCGAACGGCCCCGGTCCTGGCCCTGTTTCCCTTCTTCCCTTCGTCTTCCGCCGGGGCGAGCAGGTCGTCGCCCGGACTGCGCCGAAAGGGGGGCAGCCGGTCGCTGTCACTCCGTCACGTCGACGGTCACGCGGTTCGTTTCCACCCCGGCCGCCGTGACCACCTGGACGTCCACCCTTCCGGGCTCCACGTCGGCCGGTACCGGGACCGTCAGCAGTGTGTCCGAGGGGTTGCTGAAGCCGCCCGGGACCGGGATCAGGGGCACATGGACATGGACCGTGCCGATGCGGACCGCCATCCGGGACAGCCGGTCCGCCGACTCGGCGCCCGGCGGTACGAAGCCGGCGCCGCGGATCTCGATGTCGTCGCCCGTGCGGATCGGCGCGTCCAGATCGCCCGCCTCCCGTGCCCGGACCACCGAGAGGACCACCGGGCGGCCGCCCTCGGCGTACTTCCCGGCGAAGTAGGTGGCCGCGGAGACCAGGACCAGCAGGGCGAGACCCCACGGCAGGTCGGGGAGCTGGTCGGGACGGCGGGCCAGCCGAACCGCCGCGAAGACCAGGGCGACCCCGCTGATCACCACGTACTGGATGTCCGCGAAGCTGCCCCGGCCGGAGTCGTCCGTCAGCAGATCCGCCGCCCGCGGCCGGTCGGCCCGTACCTTCTGCAGGCGCCGGCCGAGGACCCGCAGCCCCACCACCCTCCGTACGAGGACGGCGATCCCGCACACCACGGCGACCACCATCACCACACCCACCCCGCGCGCGAGGCCGAGCCCGGCGATCAGCGCGTCGCGCCGGCCGTGAGCCGAGGCCACCGTCAGCTCACCGATGAGCACCAGCAGCGCGTACACGACGAACAGCACCCAGCCCGCCGCCACCGCACGCGAGGTCGACAGCCGGTTGTCCTCGCCGATGACGGGCGCGAGCGCCCCGCCGCGCGCCCGGTGCAGATATCCGGCCGCCGTCAGCGCGGCACCGGCCAGCACGGCCGCGACCAGTCCGGCCGTCCGCGCCGCGGTCCATCCCGCCCCGATCGCCGTCAGCGCCTGCGTCAGCAGCAGGACCCCCACCGCGCCCCACACCGCGATCGCCGTGAACCGCCACTGCCGGGCCAGCCAGGCCGCGCCGTCGGCCCGGCTCCGCTCGGCGACCAGGTCCGCGGACTGGGTCAGTTCGTCGGACACCCACTGGCGGGACGCGGACGCGGAGTACGCGACCGCCGGGGGCAGCCCCCGGCCGGAGGCGAACTCGTCCCGTTTCGCCAGGAACTCGGCGACCGCACGCCGGTGTCCCTCACGCGCGCCGTGCGGGCAGTCCCCACAGGTGCAGCCACCCTCGTGGGCACCCGGACCGCTGCCGCGCCCCGCGCCCTGTCTCGCCTCCTGCACCGCCACGACCGCTGCCGCCTTCCCGCGCCGGATCCCACGTCGCACCCACCACCGCAACTGGCATGCGACGACAGCGAATTGTGCCGTACGGAACACGCCTCCTGTCCGCCAGGTCCGGTCAGGGCGGGTGAAAGAACAAACGCTCGATTGACAGACGTCGTCCGAAGGCGGTCGTGCCGCGCGGCCTTTCAAGTGAAATGACGGTGCGTCAGCTCAGCAGGTCGGGCTCGCTGCGGCTGATGTCCTGCCACAGCGGCTGGTAGTTGATCCAGGCCACCAGGTCCCCGCCGAGCTGCTCACGGGTCGCCACCGCCTGGCGGTGGTCGATCAGCACGGGCCGTCCCGCGGCCTTCGCGGTCAGCTGCACCTGGCACGAGCGTTCCATCGACAGAAACCACCAGGCCGCCGCGTCCACCGAGTCGCCGACGGTCAGCAGCCCGTGGTTGCGCAGCACGAGGGCCTTGCGGCTGCCGAGCGCGGTCGCGATCCGGCGGCCCTCCTCGGCGTCCACGGTGACCCCGGTGTAGGCGTCGTAGACGGCGTGGTCCTCGTAAAAGGCGCAGGACTCCTGGGTGATCGGGTCCAGCAGATCGCCGAGCGCCGCGAGGGCCCGTCCGTGTACCGAGTGGCAGTGGGCGACGGCGACGGCGACGACGTCGGGGCGGGCGGCGTGCACCTGGGCGTGCATGGTGAACGCCGCCTGGTTCACGTGGTATCGGCCCTGGATCACCTGCCCGTCCTGGTTGGCGAGCACCAGGTCGCTCACGGTGACGTGCCGGAACGGCATGCCGAAGGGGTTGACCCAGAAGCAGTCGCTGAACTCCGGGTCGCGGGTGGTGATGTGCCCGGATACGCCGTCCTCGAAGCCCAGCCGTCCGAAGATCCGCAGTGCGCCCGCGAGCCGCTCCTTGCGGTGCGCCCGTTCGTCGTCGACCGAGTCGTGCATCGGCGGCATCGCGAACGTCAGCCGGTCGGTGGGCAGAGGCGGGGGCGGAGTGGAGCCGTGCATGGGTCCTCCGGCACTGGGTTGCTTGACGGGCCGGAAATTACCGTCGGTCAGGGCCGGATGACAGCGCAGGTTCGTAAAGATGACGCACACACCCGATATCCGACAGAAGATGTCCGGATTCGGCGCAAGACTCACGCCATGACCACAACGCGTCCCACGGCAACGAACTGGGCGGCCTTCGCCGCGGCGGAACCCGCTCTCGCCACCACGGTCCAAGGACGCTTCGAGGCGTTCACCCACCATGTCCTCGCCACGCTCCGCAAGGACGGCTCGCCGCGCACCACCGGGCTCGAGGTGCGCTTCCTGCGCGGCGAGCTGTGGTTCGGCATGATGCCCGGCTCGCTCAAGGCGCTGGATCTGCGCCGCGACCCGCGTTTCGCGCTCCAGGCGAACCCGGGGCCGGGCACGGGCATGGGCGGCGGGGACGTGCGGATCAGCGGGCGAGCAGTCGAGGTCGACGACCCCGCGACGAAGGGCACGTATGTGAAAGAGGTGGAACCGCCGCAGCCGTTCCACCTCTTCCGCACCGAGGTGACGGAGGTCGTTCGTATCCACGTCGAGGAGGACGCCCATCTGGCCGTCGAGACCTGGAAGCCCGGAGAGCCGGTGCGCGCTCTCAGACGGACATGACCCGGGAGATCCCCGGGATCACTCCCACTCGATGGTCCCCGGCGGCTTCGAGGTCACATCGAGGACGACCCGGTTGACGTCGCTGACCTCGTTGGTGATCCGGGTCGAGATCTTCCCGAGCACCTCGTACGGCAGCCGCGACCAGTCGGCGGTCATGGCGTCCTCGGACGAGACCGGGCGCAGCACGATCGGGTGGCCGTACGTCCGGCCGTCGCCCTGGACGCCGACGCTGCGGACATCGGCGAGCAGGACCACCGGGCACTGCCAGATGTCGCGGTCGAGGCCGGCCGCCGTCAGTTCCTCGCGGGCGATGGCGTCGGCCTCGCGGAGCAGGTCGAGCCGCTCCTTGGTGACCTCGCCGACGATCCGGATGCCGAGACCCGGGCCGGGGAAGGGCTGGCGCTGGACGATCTCCTCCGGCAGGCCCAGTTCCTGGCCGACCATACGGACCTCGTCCTTGAAGAGCTTGCGCAGCGGCTCGATCAGCTTGAACTCGAGGTCCTCGGGGAGGCCGCCCACGTTGTGGTGGGACTTGATGTTGGCCGTGCCGCTGCCGCCGCCGGACTCGACGACGTCCGGGTAGAGGGTGCCCTGGACAAGGAACTCGACCGGCTCGCCGCTCGCGCCGGCCTCCGCGATGATCTCCGCCTGGGCCTGCTCGAAGACCCGGATGAACTCGCGGCCGATGATCTTCCGCTTCTCCTCGGGGTCGGAGACACCCTGGAGCGCGGTGAGGAACCTCTCCTCGGCGTCGACGACCTTGAGCTGGACGCCGGTGGCCGCGACGAAGTCCTTCTCGACCTGCTCGGTCTCGCCCTTGCGCATCAGGCCGTGGTCGACGTACACGCAGGTCAGCTGGGAGCCGATGGCCTTCTGGACGAGGGCGGCGGCAACGGCGGAGTCCACACCGCCGGACAGGCCGCAGATGGCACGGCGGGTGCCGACCTGCTCGCGGATCGCCTCGACCTGCTCCTCGATCACATTGCCCGTGGTCCAGGTCGGGGACAGGCCCGCGCCGCGGTACAGGAAGTGCTCCAGCACCTGCTGGCCGTGCGTGGAGTGCATGACCTCGGGGTGGTACTGGACGCCGTACAGCCTCTTCTCGTCGTTCTCGAAGGCGGCGACGGGGACGACGTCCGTGGACGCCGTGACGCTGAAGCCCTCGGGGGCGGCGGAGCAGGCGTCGCCGTGGGACATCCAGACGGACTGCTCGGCGGGGGTGCCCTCGAAGAGGGTGGAGGACGGCCTGGAGACGGTCAGCGCCGTACGGCCGTACTCCCGGGCCCCGGTGTTGTCGACGGTGCCGCCGAGGGCCTGGGCCATCAGCTGGAAGCCGTAGCACATGCCGAAGAGGGGGACGCCGGCCTCGAAGAGGGCACGGTCGACGGTGGGGGCGCCTTCCTCGTAGACCGACGAGGGGCCGCCGGAGAGGATGATCGCCGCCGGGTTCTTGGCGAGCATCTCCTCGACCGGCATGGTGCTCGGCACGATCTCGCTGTAGACCCGGGCCTCGCGGACGCGGCGGGCGATGAGCTGGGCGTACTGCGCGCCGAAGTCGACGACCAGGACGGTGTCGGGGGCGGCGGCAGCGTGGGTCGCTGATGACACGGGGTGCCTTCCGGCGGTCGGGCGGGGGGTCTGTGCCATCGATTCTAACGGGGTGGCCGCGGGACCCCTTCCGCTTGTGGGGGCGACCGCCGTCCGACCGGCCCGTCTCACCATCCGAACCCGGTTGGACGCCGTCCGTCACCACGGCATACTGGGGTCCATGCTCTCGTTCACGACCTTCGTCTTTACCTATGGCACCGGGCCCGCCGGATGCCATGGTCGTGCTGCTTGAGCCACTGACAAGCGACTTCCCAGGCGCCCCGGGCCGATATGGTCCGGGGCGCCTGGCGTGTGCGGACCGTGCCGATCCGGGGCCCCTCGACCGCCACCGACCTCCAAGGAGTCCCGGGCATGACCGCCATCACCAGCGAGCAGAGCACCGCAGCCACCGCAGCCACCGCAGCCACCGCAGCCACCGAGAAGGGCACCGCCGCCGGGAGGACGGCCTCCAGGCCGACCGGCTCCGAGAAGACCGGCTCCCGGAAGACCGGCACGGAAAAGACCGGCACGGAGAAGACCGGCGCCCACACGCCCGAGGCCGTCGACGTGATCACCGGCGCGCGCGAGCGCGTCGACGCGCTCGACGAGCGCATCATCGGCCTCGTCCAGGAGCGCATGGCGGTGTCCGCCGTCATCCAGGAGGCCCGTATCGCCTCCGGCGGCCGCCGGGTGAACCTCTCCCGCGAGATGGAGATCCTCGGCCGCTACCGGGAGGCCCTGGGCAAGCCCGGCACCGCTCTCGCGATGACCCTGCTGGAGCTGTGCCGGGGCCGCGTCTGACGGCGGGCGCATCCCCGTACGAGCGGATACACGTTCACCTGCCCCCTCACCCGTAAGGCGCGTGACCGGGCCGTACCGGCGTCGTTGGTCCCGGTGTCCGCGCCAGCCAGGGGCGGGCTCGAGAGAACCACGCGTGGCTCCGCAGGAGCGATGAGGCGTACGGATCATGCCGTACGCCGTGGGACCTCGCTCCGGACACATGACCGGACGGCAGGGGACAGCAGCCCGGTCAGCACTGAACGGCCGGTTCCGGGGACGCCCGGAACCGGCCGGCGGAATCCGCCCGGTGACGGCCTCCCCCTCGGCGATCGGACAGACGGCCGGAACCGACGGCCATACCCACAGTCAGGCGGCGCGACCCCCCGGCGCCGCTTCCGGGCACCGGCGCAGCCCTGACGCCGATGCCGACGGGCGAAGGACCCCGCGGCCATGCCGCGGGGTCCTTCGCCCGTGGACGGCGGTCCGGCCCCGACGGCCGGTGACCCGGGATGTCACCCGTTCTTGGGAGGCACCGTCGGTATCCCCAGGAACGGCAGCCGGAGCGCCCCGAACGCCGTCTCGGGCACCGCCGGGCGCCGGGGCTCCACCGGCTCGAGACGCTCGTAGGCCGCTCCCTGGGCCGGGCGCGGGTCCGCCTCGCCCTTGTTCGGCCAGTACGACATCGCCCGCTCGGCCTGCGCGGTGATCGTCAGCGACGGGTTGACGCCCAGGTTCGCGGACACCGCCGCGCCGTCGACCACCGAGATCCCTGGGTAGCCGTAGAGCCGGTGGTACGGGTCGATCACCCCCGTCTCGTGCGAGGCCCCGATCGCGCAGCCGCCGAGGAAGTGCGCGGTCAGCGGAGTGCCCATCAGTTCGCCGACGTTGCTGCCCGCGAAGCCGTTGATCTCGGCGGCGATCACGCTCGCCGCGTCCGTGCCCGCCTTGATCTGCTTGGGGTTGGGCGCGCCGTGTCCCTGGCGGGCCGTCAGCAGGCCCCGGCCCGGGCCCTTCGGCTTCAGATACGTCGTCAGGGAGTTGTCCAGCGACTGCATCACCAGGGCGATGAGGGTCCGCTCCGACCAGCGGCGGAAGGACAGGGAGCGGAGCATCAGCCACGGGTGCCGCGCCGCGTTCGCCAGCCAGGCCAGGACGCGCGAGGAGTCCTCCGCGTAGGGGACCTGGAGGGTCGACAGACCGCCCATCGCGTTCGACCCCCTGCCGTAGCGGACCGGCTCGATGTGCGTGTTCTCGTCCGGGTGGATGGAGGAGGTGATGGCCACGCCGCGAGTGAAGTCGACCCGGTCCACGCCGTGCGCCGTGCGGTAGCGGCGGTCGTCCGTGCTCGCGCCCACCAGGGCCTCGGAGTTGGTGCGGGTCAGCTCGCCCAGCCGGTCGGAGATGTGGGGCAGCCGGCCGTGCGTCTTCATGCGGTGCAGCAGCGTCTGCGTGCCGTACGTGCCCGCCGCGAGGACGACCTGCCGAGCCGTGAAGAACCGCCCCCTGCCCTTGCGTTTGTCGTCGGTCGGCAGGGTGGCGACGGCGAAGCCGCCCCGGGAGTCGTCCGTGACGGACACCACCGTCGTCATGGGGTGGACGGTCGCGCCCGCCTTCTCGGCGAGGTGGAGGTAGTTCTCGTTGAGGGTGTTCTTCGCGCCGTGGCGGCAGCCCGTCATGCACTCGCCGCACTCGGTGCACGCCCGGCGGGCGGGCCCGGCGCCGCCGAAGTAGGGGTCCGGGACCTCTTCGCCCGGCTTCGCCCTGGCCGACCCGTCGGCGTCGTCGCCGTCGCCGAAGAAGACGCCGACCGGCGCCATGTGGAAGGTCTCCCCCACCCCGATCCGCTCGGCGGCGGCCTTCAGATGGACGTCCACGGGGGTCATGGTGCGGTTGAGCCGGGCGCCCAGCATGCGCCGCGCCTGGTCGTAGTACGGCGCCAGCTCCTCCTGCCAGTCGGTGATGTCCTTCCACTGCGGGTCGTCGAAGAACGCCTTCGGCGGTACGTAGAGGGTGTTGGCGTAGTTGAGGGAGCCGCCGCCGACCCCGGCACCCGCGAGCACCATCACATTGCCGAGCAGATGGATGCGCTGGATGCCGTACAGACCGAGGGCGGGCGCCCAGAGGTAGTTCTTCAGGTCCCAGGAGTTCTTCGGCAGCGACGCGCGGGTGAAGCGGCGGCCCGCCTCCAGAACGCCGACGCGGTAGCCCTTCTCGGTCAGCCGCAGGGCGGTGACGGATCCGCCGAACCCCGACCCCACGACGATGACGTCGTAGTCGTACCCGTCCTCGTCCCGGGTCTGGACAGACTTCTCCTGCGACACGTGCTCTCCTCGTTGAGAACGGGTGATTGCGGGCGGACAGAGAGTGGTGGGTGGCCGTGCCGCGGCACTGGCTAGCGCAGGCGGAACGCCTTCATCAGACGCAGACTGCGGCTGATGAACGCCGCGTACCGCTCGTCGTCCATGCCGAGCGACGGCGCCATCGGCAGCAGCCGCTGCTGCGCGACGGTCTGGGCCTCGGTGTACTTGAGGATGCCCTCGGAGCCGTGCCGGCGGCCGAGGCCGGAGTCCCCCATGCCGCCCATCGGCGACTGGGCGCTGCCGTACGCCGGCGCATAGCCCTCGTTGACGTTGACCGTGCCGGTGCGCAGCCGGGCGGCGACCTCCCGGCCGCGCCGGCCGTCCTTCGTCCAGACGGAGGAATTGAGGCCGTAGGGAGTGGAGTTGGCGCGTTCGACCGCCTCGTCCTCCGACGAGAAGCGGTACACCGACACCACCGGCCCGAAGGTCTCCTCCGCACACACCGCCATCGGCGCCTCGACGCCGTCGAGAATGGTGGGCTCGTAGAAGTACGGGCCGACGTCCGGGCGGGCGACCCCGCCGGCCAGTACCTTCGCGCCCTTGGCCACGGCCTCCTCGACATGCCGGGTCACCGTCTGCAGCTGCCGCTCGCCGACCAGCGAGCCCATGTCGGCCCCGTACGCGAGGGACGTGCCGAGCCGCATGGCCTTGGTACGGGCGACGAAGCGCTCCAGGAAGGCGTCCGCGACCGACTCGTGGACGTACAACCGCTCGATGGAGATGCAGAGTTGGCCCGCGGACGAGAAGCAGGCGCGGACGGCGCCCGCGGCGGCCTTGTCGAGGTCGGCGTCCTGAAGGACCAGCATGGCGTTCTTGCCGCCGAGTTCGAGCGAGACGCCGACGAGGCGGGCGGCGGCGCCCTGCGCGACCTCGCGGCCGGTGCGGGTGGAGCCGGTGAAGGAGACGTAGTCGGCGTGCCGGACGACCTCCGGGCCGACGACCGGTCCCTCGCCGATGACGACCTGGAAGACCTCGGCGGGCAGTCCGGCCTCGATCAGCAGGTCACGCGCCCACAGCGCGGTGAGACAGGTCTCGGTGTCGGGCTTCATCACGACGGCGTTGCCCGCGACGAACGCGGGGAGCGCGTCGCCGACCGACAGCTCGAAGGGGTAGTTCCAGGGGGCGATCTGGCCGACGACGCCGCGCGGGTGGCGCAGTTCGGTGACCTTCGTCAGCACCGGGATGGCACCGGTGTGCCGCTTGGGCCTCAGATACGAGGGGGCCTTGCGGCCGTAGTGCCGGGCCGCGATGGTGACGGCCTGCACCTCCTCGTGGGCGTGGAGGCGGGCCTTGCCGGTCTCCAGCTGGATCAGGTCGAGGACCTCGGCCTGGCGGGCGAGCACCAAGTCGTGGAAGCGGAGCAGGACGGCGGCACGCCGGTGTACGGGGGTCGCGCCCCAGGCGGCCTGCGCGGCACGGGCCCGTTCGAACGCGACCGCCACGTCCTCGGGGGTGGACTCGGGCAGGTCGGCCAGCTTCCCGCCGGTGAACGGCGCCTGGCTGGCGGTGCGGCCGGAGCCGACGACGCCCTTGGTGAGCTGGGCGACCAGCTCCGGGGTGACCACGTCGACGGCGGTGCGGGCGCCGGTGGGGACGGGGGCGAGCGGGTTGGTGCCGGCCGCGACCGTAGGGGTGTTGTCGGTGGCCTTCTCCGGGGCCTGCGAGTCCGTCATGAGGCGCAGCGTATGCCGGGGTGAAGCTTTTGGATACCCGTCGGTAACGCGCTTTCACGGGGTGTCCACATCGCGCCAGTGACCGCTGGCAGCAAATGCGCTGATCAGGCCGTTGTCAGGAGCCCGACGAGGTGGTGCCGACCTTCAGACGGCCCCGGGCGCCCTTGAACAGCAAGGCTCCGCTCCGCTCGTCGGGGGTGCCCTTCGACATGTCCACGCGCAGTGCGTAGAACTCGCGGGCGGCCGTGACGACCAGGAGCTGCAACACCCGGTACCGCTTCTCCTTCACCCGGTACGTGGTGTCGGTGAGCATGGCGTCGTCGCCGTGGAAGCTCGTGGGGGTGGAGAGCGTGTGCGGGTCGTCACCCGGCCAGGTCGCGGTCGCCTGCCGCGCCCACGCCGACAGCGGGGTGGGGGCCGACTCCTCGCGGGTCAGGCGGAGCCGGACGGTGTCGTCGCCGTAGGTCACCGTGCGCTCCGTGGCCGAGTCCCGTGCGATGCCCGCCGGGACGTACACGATCGCGTCGAGCCGCTGCTCGCGGTGGGCGGTCCAGGTGCCGGCGGCGGGACTCGCGGCGACGGCTCCGGGCGCCGAGCGGTAGGTGGCGGTGTGTTCGGTGACGCCCCCGCTGCCGGGGTCGCCGAACCAGGACGTGCCGAGCCAGGCGCCGCCCACGAGCAGAACGCCGAACGCGGCGGCGGGGACCTGGCGGAGCGGGCCCGCTCGGTCAACCGGTAGCGGCCGTCGATCAGGCGTCCGGTGTCAGTACTCATGTCCCATCAGTACCGCGCGTCCACACGGGCTGTCGACGCGGGTACGCTCCGGCCGCCGGACCGCCGCGGCCGGGCGGACCGGCCACGGACGTCCGGCCCGGTCGCCCGCGCTCAGCGCTTGACGCGGCGCGCGACCGCCTTGACCAGTTCGGTCCTGGCGACGCGCAGCACGAGGCGGTCGCGCTTGCCGTCGGCCTGTTTGGCGTACCAAGGAAGGCCCACCCGGCGCCACTTGGCCGGACCGAGGGCCTTGGGCAGCGCGGGCAGCGGTACGGCCAGCGCCCCGGGGTCCCCGACGCGGAGTTCGCCCTGCCACACGCCGGGCGCGAGGTCCCGCACGTCCACGCGCGCGATGAAGCTGTCGGTGTGCGGGGTCCGCTGGGCGGGGAAGGCCGCCGTCGTCCCGTCGTCGGCGGTGAGGACGACCGCCAGCCCGCCCGGGAAGTCGGCGAGCCCACTGGTCCCGCCGATCACCAGTTCCGTCGGGTTGCTGGCCGACCAGCGCACCGCGGCGGCCTTGAGGCGCGAGGCGACGCGGTGCTTCTTCTGGCCGAGGTCGAGGGTGAAGTTGCCGAAGGGCTTGGTGGTGTAGAGCGTGACGGCCCGCGGGCCGTCACCGGCGCCGGTGACGACGCGCGTGGTGGGGGCGCCGGAGACGTCGGAGGCGCGCTTGCTGCCGATCCGCACCTCGCGGGTGACGCCCTGCGCGCCGATCACGAGGGAGATGTCCCACAGCCCGTCGGCGAGCGGCTTGCCGCCGGCGGCGGTGGCGATGTCGACGACGGCCTGGAACCCGGCCTTTTCGTAGGCGAACCGGCCCTCGTCCTCGTCCGCCCCGAGTCCGGGCGTCGCGGTGTGGGTGACGGGCAGCCGGTACTCCGTGCCGCTCTCCCGCTCCCGCAGCAGGAGTTCGGAGGTCACGTCCCGGGTCTCGACCCGGTGCAGATAGCCGTGTCCCGCCAGGTGCAGGGTGGTGCCGCTCAGCTCGGCGCGGCTGACGTGGTGCCGCACGCCGAGCATGGGGGTGACGTCGTAGCAGGAGTCCGGGACGGCGCGGGCCGGGTCACGGAAGAAGGGGTAGCGGGCGTAGGCACGGCCGCCCTCGACGTGCACCGGGGTGGACACCTTGCTCTTGGCCAGTTCGCGCTCGAACCTGAGCAGTTCGACGACCTCGTCGAGCATCCGGTGCCGCACCAGGTACAGCCGCAGCCGGGCCATCGCGGAGAGGTGCTCGTTCATGCCCTCGTGCCACAGCGGGGCGATGGTGTCGGCGAGCCGGGCGATGGTGTGCTGTGCCTCCTCGCGCGGCTCGCGCGAGATATGGGCGAGAAGGTTCTGCACCTCGATGGTCAGATGGCGGTGGGCGAGGTGGTCGCGGTTGCGGCCCGGCGGCACGTTCTCGATGAGCAGATCGATCATGTGCGGGAGGAACCGCAGGCGGGGCTCCGACCCCTTGGTGCGGGACGTGGTGTTGCCGCCGTCCTCGCGCAGGGTGCAGAACAGGCAGTCGTAGTCGGCGATCACGGAGATGCCACCCTTGGCGGCCAGATACGCCAGCGCCGTGAACGGCTGGTCCTCACCGATCGGCAGGCCGGTCGGGAAGCGCAGCCCCTCCCGCTCCAGCAGTTCGCGGCGGAACAGTTTCAGCGGGTTCAGGGCCCAGTAGACCCGGGAGTTGAAGACGTCGGTCTTGGGCTGGTTGCGCTTGAACATCGACGCGGGAAGGCCGCGTCCGTTCACGCCGACCATCTTGCCGAGCACGATGTCGGTGCCGTTCTCCTCGGCCATCGCCACCATGCGTTCCAGGGTCTCGGGCCCCAGATAGTCATCGGCGTCCAGGAAGAACACGAATCGTCCACGGGCGTGGTCGAGGCCGACGTTGCGGGGCGCCGAAGGGCCGCCGGAGTTCTCCTGGTGGATGACGCGCACCAGTCCCGGATACACCTCGGCGAGGCGCTCCAGTTCTTCACCCGTTCCGTCGGTCGAGCCGTCGTTGACGGTGATGACCTCGAGGGCCTCCCGGCCGATGGTCTGTTCGGCCACGGATGTGATGGAACGCGTCACATACGGCATCGCGTTGTACGCGGCGACAATCACCGAGACGGTGGGGCTGACCATCCTCACGCTCTCCAGAAACTAGGGCACGCCCCACTTTTTTGCTGGACTCCGGGCTCGACGTCGCCACCTCGGTAACGGTCGCCGTTTACTCGCACTCAAGGGGCAGGCAAGATACCGGTAAGAACCATGAAGATATCATGACTCGCCCATGACTTCATCGTGAAGATTCGATGAATCATGGCATCGTGCGTGACCTCGGTCACCGCCGCGGCCCGAAGCGCACGGCACGAGGCGCGGGGGCGGTGTACTCCGGGGAGCCGACGAAGGAGCCGGTCTCGGTGAGCGTCGTGGCGCCCGCGACCTGCGCGATGCCGAAGTCGGTGAGGACGACGCGGTCGGTGCCCGCCTCGATCAGGACGTTCGCCGGCTTCAGGTCGCGGTGCAGAACACCGGCGTCGTGCGCGCGGCGCAGCGCGCCCAGCAGATCGATGCCGATACGGGCGGCCTCGCGGGCGTCGACGGGGCCCTGCCCGGCGACGCGTTCGGCGAGCGAGCCGCCGTCGATCAGCTCCATCACGATGTACGGGCGCTCGTCGTGCTCGACGACGTCGTGGACGACGACGATGTGCGGATGCCGCAACTGCGCCACCGCACGCGCCTCGCGCAGGGTGCGCGCGCGCTGGAGCCGGGCCTCGTCGGCGGAGAGCGACGGGTCGAGGGTGAGTTCCTTGACCGCCACCTGACGGCCGAGCAATTCGTCGGACGCGCGCCAGACCACGCCCATGCCGCCGCGGCCGATCCGCGCCTGAAGCCGGTAGCGGCCCGCTACGACACGGACGTTGTCCCCCTCGGTCCCCATACGCCCCATCATGCCGCACCGGATGGGCACCCTCCGGGACGCTGTCGCCACGGTGGCCGACAAGCGACGTACAAGGGCGTGCGGGTGGGGCGGGCAGGGCGTACGAAAGGCGTGGGCGGCACTCCCCCGCTGCCGTCACCCCTCCGGCTGACGCCACCCCCGCAGCACCGCGTCGAACTGCCGGCGCGTGGTGTCCCAGTCCGCGGCCGGGCCGGACATGTAGAGGGCGTACTCCACACCGTTGCGGGCGAAGTACGTCTCCTCCACGGCGTGCCGCGGTCCCGGGAACGGCGTGTCCTTCGCCAGCGCCGTCCACGTGTACTCCCAGAGGGACCCGGGGCGGTCGCGGTAGATGTTCTTGTGCAGGGTCACCCGCCGGTAGTCGACGAGCCGCCGGAGCTGCTGGTCCAGGTCGAGCTGGTGCTCGTGCGCGTCCTCGAAGTCCGGTGAGCTGTCCACGGCGATCCGGATGAAGTGCCGGCCGCCGTCCGGTGAGTAGTCGGTCTGGGAGGCGTCGTACCGCTTCCGCTGCCACTCTTCGCCGGGCAGGGCGAGGCTGAAGCCCGCGGGGTCCTTCTTGCGCACCCAGCCGTCCGGGACGGCACCCGTCGACCGCGCCTGCGTGTTCGTGCTGGGCGTCGGGTCGGGTGTGGCGGCGTTCGCGGAGGTGCCGCCGCCCCGGTTGCCGAAAAAGTCCACGGCCACCGCGCCCGCCGCGCCGACGATGGCGGCCACCGCGAGGACGAGCACGACCGTGCGGCCCCGGCGGCGTCTGCGGGGAGCGGGCGCGGGGGCGGGATGGTTCTGTGTGCCGCCGGCCGGCCGCGCGCCACGGGCCTCCCGGGGGCCCGCCACAGACGTGGCCGGGTCCCCGACCGCGCTGATGTCCAGGTGCCGCGTCGCCACGTACGCCTGCGCCGCCTTCGGCCGCCGTCCCTCCGCGGCCTCGGCCAGCATCTGTTCGAGCTGTTCCGCGTCGGGCCGCTCGGCCGGGTCCTTGCGCAGCAGCGCCGCGATCACCGGGGCCAGAACGCCCGCGAACTCCGGCTGCGGGGGCTCCTCGTCGACAACGGCCTGCATGGTGGTCAGCGGCGAGGTCCGCCGGAACGGCGACCTGCCCTCCACCGCCGTGTACAGGGTGGCGCCGAGCGCCCACAGGTCGGAGGAGGGGCCCGGGTCGTGGCCGCTGACACGTTCGGGCGCCAGGTAGTCCACGGACCCGACGATCTCTCCCGTGCGCGTGATGGTGGTGTCGCCCTCGACCTGGGCGATCCCGAAGTCGGTGAGCAGCACCCGTCCGTCGGCGGCGAGCAGGACGTTGCCGGGCTTCACATCGCGGTGCAGAACCCCCGCCGAGTGCGCCGCGCGCAGGGCCCGCAGCACCCACAGCCCGATGCGCGCGGCCTCGGCGGGTTCCAGCCGGCCGCGCTCCTTGACCGCGTCGGCGAGCGAGCCGCCCTCGACCAACTCCATGACGATCCAGGGCCGGTTGTCGTGATCCAGAACGTCGTGGACGGTGACGACGGCCGAGTGGTTGATGCGCGCGGCGGCCCGTGCCTCGGCGTGGGTCCGGGCGAGAAGGACCGAGCGGTCACTGTCCGTGACGTACAGTGCGGCCGTCAGTTCCTTGATGGCGACCGCCCGGTGAAGCACCTCGTCGTGGGCGCGCCACACCCGGCCCATGCCCCCGCTGCCGATGGAGTCGACAAGCCGGTAGCGGCCCGCGAGGAGCAGGCCTTGCATCTGATTCACGTTTCCCCGCAATGGTCTTGACGAGGTCAGAGTAAAGAGCACGCCCCGCCCAGGGAACGGGTGGGGTCGTTACGGAGACCGCACTGTGACGGTTCTCGCTTTCCCGGAGGGGACGGAACCACCGCACTCTCAGCGCAATCGGACGTCGTCCCCCCGAGTCGGCAAGCCCGCCACGGCAGTTCACCGCGGCCATGCTCCAAACGTTCACCGCGGCCCTACGCTTCCGCCATTCACCGCGGCCCTACGCTTCGGCCACTCCCCGCGGCCCCACGCCTCGGCCGTGCACCACGACCGTACGCCCCGGTCACGCGTCAGCCGATCACCTGATACGTCTGCTCCGCCTGCTCGAACAGCCGGGTCACCTCGTCCACTTCGGCCTCCGGGCCGCGGACCTGCACCACGTGGTAGCGGTTGCCGACGACGAGCGCGAGATTGCGTACGAACAGCTCGCGTCCGTCGCCCTCCGTCCAGGTGAACTGCCCTTCGGCCATGGTCCGTCCGCCGACGTCGATGCGCCGCATCCCGCTGGAGGTGGCCCAGGACGAGTCGCGGAACGGCTGCAGTTCGGGCTCCGACTCCCGCTGGTACACCAGTGGATCGCCGCCGTATCCGCTGGTGCTGTCGCGTCCGGGGACGACGATCAGCTCGAAGTCGCCCTGGGAGTAGACGATCTGACCCCTGTTGTTCTTCGGGGTACGGTTCCAGCCGCTCGCGACGGCGACACGGAAACCCTCGGGGTCCGTGCGCAGGGTGAAACCCCGTGCGACCTGGGTCTCGCCGGTCTGGGTCTGCGGGGAACCGGTCGACGGGGAAGGACTCCTGGAGCCCCCGCGACCCGGCTGCCGCGCGCCGCTCGTGGCGGACTGCCGCGGCGCCGGACCGACGTCTTCGGTGGCACCGGTGCGCTCGCCCACGGTGCCCTCGCCGGTGCTGTGCCCCGCCTTCGGCATGAAGGCCACCGCGTACGCGATCGTCGCCGCCAGCGCGAGCAGGATCAGCAGAAGCAGGGTGCGGCCGAGCCTGCGGGGCTTCGGCGGGCGCTCGTCGCGGGCCCGCTCGTCGCGGGCCCGCTTGTGCCGGGCACCGGTGGTCGCGGGCAGCCCGGTACGGCGCCTGCGGACCAGTTCGCCGCGGCGCCGTACGATCGGCAGCCGGCTGGGGTCGACGGGCGGCGTCGCGACCATGTGCGTCCCCGCCTCGGGCTCGGGCGCGGACCGCACGAGAGAGCGCAGCCAGCCGCTCAACTCCTCGACGCCGAGGCGCTCGGTGGGGTCCTGACGGAGCAGCGACTCCACGACCGGACGCAGCGGGCCGCACTCCTCCGCGAAGGCGGGCGGTTCCGAGCAGACGAGCTGGACCAGCTCGGCGGTGCTCTCCTCGGGATACGGCGCATGCCCCTGCACAGCCCGGAACAGCAGCGCGCCCAGCGCCCAGAGATCGGTGGCCGGACCGATCGGCGGGGCCAGCTGCCAGTTCTCGTGCACGGGACCGGCCTGCTCGGGCGCCCAGCGTTCGGTGACCGGCCCGACGACGGCCATCCGCGCCTGCCGCGCACGCTCGGCGGCCAGGGCCGTGGTGGGGCCGCGGTGGTTCCAGGGGGTGCCGGCGGCACCGGGTTCGGTGGGGTGCGCGTCAGGGGCCGGCTGCGCGTGCGGGACGCTGCCGGTGCCTTTTTCGTACGGGCCCGCACCGCTCTCGTACGGGTCCCGGTCGCCGTCGTACGAACCTGTGCCTCTGTCGTACGGGCCCCGGTCGATGCCGTACGGGCCCGCACCGCTCTCGTACGGACCCGTGCCGGTGCCCTCGGTTGCGGGTGTGCCGCCGGGCAGTGCGGTGCGGGAGCGGTCGTCGGCGGCGGCAGGTGCCGCGGGGCGTGGTATCGCGCCGTGCCAGGACGTGCGGCCCACCCCGTAGGGGTCGGCGATCAGCCCCGGCGGGGTGCCGGGTCGGCGGTCCGCGCCCGGCCCGGGGCCCGGCGGCGGGGCCGTGGTGTCCGCACCGGTCGCGGCACCGTTGCCGGCCGGACGGGGTGCGGGCAACGTCGCCCCTGCGCCACGCTGGTCCTCCTGCACGCGCGCCGCGGCCCGGGCCCCGGCGCGGTACGCCGCGATCGCCCCGGCCCGCGCCGCCCGCACGTCCCCGGCGGACTCCCGTGCCTGCGGGACAACGGAACCGGCGCCGCCGGGTGCGCCCCCGCCCGGGGCCGCGCCGTTCGCCCGCGCCTCGATCGCGGCCCGTCGGGCGGCCTCGGGGTCCGTGCCCTGCACGGGCCCGCCCGCAGCCACGCCCGCGAACCGGCCTGTTGCCCCGCCCGCAGCACCGAACGCGCCACCGTCACCCGCGGGGACGGCGCGCGCTGTGAATCCTCCCGGCCCCCCGGGACCGCCACTCCCCGTACGCCCCCCGGAACCCCCGGCCGGGGCCCTCGGCGTGTCCCCGCTCCGGCCGGGCGGCCCGGCATCGCTCTCGGTCTCCTGCGCCGGCACCGGGTCGTACCCGCACAGCGCCTCCTCGGCCGCCCCGGCCGCGAGTCCGGTCAGCATCACTCGGCCGTCGTCGCAGACGAGCACCGTGCGTACGGTGATGTTCCGGTGCACCCAGCCGTGGCCGTGCAGCACGCGCAGTGCCGTGAGGACGTCGGAGGCGACCTCCGCCGCGCGGTACGGCGTCAGCGGCCTCTCCGCGAGCAGCGCCGCCAGCGGCCGTGCGGGCACGAGTTCGCTGACGATCCACAGCGAACCGCCCTCGGCGAACACGTCGAAGACCTGGTCGAGCTTGGGGTGGTCGGGTATCCGGGCGGCGGCCTGCGCGGCCTCGATCGCGCGCCGTACGGCGGGCTCGGCGGGCCGGCGCGTGGCCGTGGTGCGGCCGGCGGCGCCGCGGGGTCGGCCGTCCCGGGCCACGAATCCCTCGGGCAGTCCGTCGGCGCCGAGCACCTCCGCCTCGACGATCTCGGGCAACGGAACCTGCCGTACGAAGACTTCCTGTCCGCTGTAGGTGTCGAAGGCGCGGGTCTCGGCGAGTTCGTACGCGTCGGCGGGCGGCAGCGGCAGGCGGTAGCGGTCAGCGAGCACCCGTCCCGCATAGTCGTCCACGATGCCTCCCCCGGCCGCCCGGTGGTCAATTGCGTTCGCCTTGCGCCCCGTTCGGGATGCGTACAGTCCGCAATTCCTCACGATACGTGCCGGAGGCAACCTGCAACCCGGGGATGTCATATCTCCTCACGGCACAACCGCGCGGAACCTCAGTCCGGCGCGCGGTACGTCACGACTTCGGCCGGAAGGTCTGGGTCAGCGTCTTCCAGGTTCCCGTCCGCAGGTCGCTGTCCCAGTCGTCCGACTTCGCCGTGTACATCAGCGCGTATCCCTGATGCGAGTTGACGACGAATCCACGGTCGATCACCCGGTTCGTAGTACCGCCGTCGGTGTAGGTGAACTCCCAGTCGGCCGTGTTCCAGTTCCGGTACTCCACCTTCTCGATACGGATCTTCTTGTAGTGGGGGCGCACCATGGAGCCCTCCTGGTTCTCCCAGTCCGCGACCGGGTCGCCCTTGGGTGTGGAGGTCCAGGCGACCAGCAGTCGCTGCCCGCCGGGCCCGGTGAAACGGTCTCCGGTCGAGCCCGACGACCCGTACTTCCAGCCCTTCGGCAGCCCGATGGAATATCCCTGACCGCCCTTGTACGTCTTCACCGAGCCGTCGTCGCCCTCGGAACCGGAGGAGGTGCCATTGCCGCTCCCGCCGGGCACCGGCGAACTGTCCGCGGTGTCCTGCGCGTTGGACCCGCTCGTCGCGGTATCGCTCGTGCTGTCGCTGTCCGTGTGCGCGCTGCCGCCGCTCCGGGCCGTCGCGCCGCCGGTCACGGCGGTCTTGACGCCGCCCTTCTTGCCGTCCTGCTCGCCGCTGTCACCGCCGCGGAGGGTGAGCGCGAGCACCGTGCCCAGCACGGCCAGCGCCACGACGACCGCCACGATCACCAGGGTCCGCTTCGGCACCACGTCGGTGAGCGGTGCCCGCGGTGGCTGCACCGGCCGCGCGGGCCGGTCCGGGTCCGGCAGTATGGGCCATCCCGAACTCGGCTTGCCGGAACCGGAGTTCGCCCCAGTGCCGCCACCGTCGCTCCGCGCACCCGCGGAAACCGTCCCCGAACCGGACGAGCCGGACCCGCCGGACGACCCGGGGGAACCAGCCCGGCCCGCCGACCCCGACATCCCGGCGGCGGGCGTCCCGGCGCTCGGGGCACCCGCGTCCTCAAACGCCTCCTTCGCCCCGGTCCCCGAGGACGTGGTCCGCGCGGCGGTCGGGGCCGCACCGAGCGACGCCGCGGACTTGCGTACGGACCGCAGCGCACCGCGCAACCGCTCGGCGGCCTCATCGCCCCGCTTGCCCCCGGAGGCCGAAGCCCCCTCGTCCGCGCGCTCCCCGGGCACCGGCGGCAGTGCCACGACCCGCGTCGCGTCCGCCGGCACCTCCTGCTGGGGGTCCGGCGCGTGGATGACCTCGTTGAGCATGGCCCGGGCGCCCGCGTCGTCGAGGCGCTGGTGCGGATCCTTGGCGAGCAGGCCGTAGATGACGCCCTTCAGCGGACCCGCGTGCTTCGGCTCCTCCAGGGGTTCGGTCATCACCGCGGTCAGCGTGGCGATCGCCGATCCCTTGTCGTACGGCGGGACGCCCTCGACCGACGCGTACAGCAGTCCGCCGAGCGACCACAGGTCCGCCGCCGGGCCGGGCTTGTGCCCGCGCGCCCGCTCCGGCGAGATGTACGAGGGAGCGCCGACCAGCATGCCGGTGGAGGTGACGGAGGGGTCGCCCTCGACCTGCGCGATACCGAAGTCCGTGAGCACGACCCGGCCGTCCTCGGCCATCAGCACGTTCGACGGCTTCACGTCGCGGTGCAGGATGCCCTCGCGGTGCGCGGCGCGCAGCACGTCGAGGACCACGAGTCCGACCTCGGCGGCGCGCCTGGGCTCCAGCAGGCCGTCCTCGCGAATGACCTCGGCGAGCGACTTGCCCTCGATCAGCTCCATCACGATCCAGGGCCGGTCGTCTTCGTGGACCACGTCGAAGACCGTCACGGCGCCGTTGCTGCGGATCCGGGCGATCGCCTTGGCCTCCCGCAACGTGCGCGTGATCAGCCGGCGCTTCTCGTCCGCGTCGATGCTCGACGGGAACCGCAGCTCCTTGACGGCGACCGTACGGCCCAGGGTCTCGTCCTCGGCCCGCCACACCGTGCCCATGCCGCCGCGGCCGAGTACGTCTCCCAGCCGGTACCGCCCGGCGAGGAGACGTTCGCTCTTGTCCTGACGGGATGTCCCCGCCCGCTCCGCCTCCGACATGCGTCCCCTCATGCAACCCGCCCTGACAGAGCCTCCATTGTCCCTCACGCCCGGACCGCCCGACGTCCAGGGTGCCCCTGCTTCGGCGGGTCGCCCCATGCCGGAGGGCACCAAGGGAGACCCGCCGCAGCACGAGCGAGGTCCGGGCAGGGCGCCCGCGGGCCCGGTATGCGCCTTGGCGCCCGGTGTGTACCGGCACCCGCCGTGCACCCCTGGCCCGCTCCTGTCCCGTCGTCGGAACCGGTCACGCAGAAGCCCCACCCGTCCCCGTCACAGGGTGGTCCCCCATGATGGGCCGCGACAAGGAAGGATCGCGATGCCGCCGCGCCGGACACGCTTGACCCTGCTGGCCGTGCCCGTGTGCCTGGCGCTGCTCGGAACCGCTCCGGGCGGCTCCGGCGCCCCCGCGGCCAGGGCGGACGCCGTGCTCCCGCTGCTGGTCCGACGGGACCGGGTTCCCGGCGCCGCGCTGCTCGTCCGTGAGGGGAGGAGGACGCGCTTCGTCCGTGCCGGTCACGGCATCGCCCCGGCCGACCACTTCCGCGCCGGCAGTATCACCAAGAGTTTCATCGCGACGGTCGTCCTCCAACTGGCGGACGAGCACCGGCTGTCCCTGTCGGACACGGTGGAGGACCATCTGCCCGGGCTGGTGCGCGGCGCGGGCAACGACGGCCGGGTGCTGACCCTGCGCGCCCTGCTCACGCACACCAGTGGCCTGGCCGACTTCACCGCGGACACCAAGGGGGTCGTCCCCCTGACCCCGCTTCAGGCCGTACGCATCGCGCTCACCCACCCTCCGGCGGCCCGGGGCCGCTTCTCGTACTCCAACACCAACTACGTCCTGCTCGGTATGGTGATCCGGCAGGTGACCGGGCACTCGTACGCCGTCGAGGCCCAGCGCCGCATCATCACTCCCCTCCATCTGACGGGCACCTCCTTCCCGGGCACCCGCACCACGCTTCCCTCACCGCACGGCCGCGCCTGGTCCGCCGACGGCTCCGACGTCACACGGCTCGACCCGCGCGTGGCCGGCGCGGCGGGTGAGCTGGTGACGACGCTCGCCGATCTGGACCGCTTCTACGCGGCGCTGCTCGGCGGCGAACTACTGCCCCCGCGCCGGCTGCACGAGATGCTCGACACCCGGACCGCACATGGGGTGTACGGCATGGGGCTGTTTCCGGTGAGGCTTCCGTGCGGCACCACGGTGTGGGGGCATGACGGCCGCATAGCCGGAAGCTACGTGCGCAGCGCAGCCACCGCCGACGGCCGTCGTGTCCTCACCTTCCGGGTGAACACGGACGGGTTCACGGACTCCGACCTGGAACAGGCCCTGCTCACAGCCGAATTCTGTCCCCGCACCTCTTAGAACGCCCCGGTTCCGAACGGAGATCCCGGATCGCGCCACCCGTTCGAGTGAACCCGGAATGCCCCCGGCGCCCCGGCACTCCCACGGCCCGCAGCACCCGCAGAACCCGCAGAACCCCCGGCGTTCCGGGCGCTCCTGCCGTTCCCGCCGCCCCGGAACCCACGGCACTCCCGCCGCCACCGGCACCTACAACGCCCCCGGCACTCCCGCCGATCGCACCGTGGTGCCCCAGCCCCCGGCCCCCGGCGACTACAGCGGCACTATGTCGGGCGCCCCCAGCCTCGCCGCGTCCGCCGTCAGGTCGTCGGGCTGGCGCTGTGACTCCCGCTCCGCCTCCACCCGCTTCTCGTAGTGCTCCACCTCGCGCTCCGTCTGGTCCATGTCCCAGCCGAGCACCGGGGCCATCAGCTCGGCCGCCTCCCGGGCGCTGCGCGTCCCGCGGTCGAACGTCTCGATCGAGATGCGCGTCCGCCGGGTCAGCACGTCGTCCAGATGCCGGGCGCCCTCGTGCGACGCGGCGTACACCACCTCGGCGCGCAGATAGTCGTCGGTCGTGTGGAGCGGTTCGCCCAGTGAGGGATCGGCCGCGATCAGGTCGAGCACCTCCTCCGCCATCGAGCCGTAGCGGTTCAGCAGATGCTCGACCCGGACCACATGCAGTCCGGTGCGCACGGCTGTGCGCGCCCGCGCGTTCCACATCGCCCGGTACCCCTCGGCGCCCAGCAGGGGGACGTCCTCGGTGACGCATGCGGCCACCCGCCGGTCGAGACCGTGCACCGCCTCGTCGACGGCGTCCTTGGCCATCACCCGGTACGTCGTGTACTTGCCGCCCGCGACGACCACGAGACCGGGCGCCGGGTGCGCCACGGTGTGCTCGCGGGACAGCTTGCTGGTGGCGTCGGACTCGCCGGCGAGGAGGGGCCTGAGGCCCGCGTACACCCCCTCGACGTCGTCGCGCGTGAGCGGCACCGCGAGGACCGAGTTCACATGCTCCAGCAGATAGTCGATGTCGGCGCTGGAGGCCGCAGGGTGCGCCTTGTCGAGGTTCCAGTCGGTGTCGGTCGTGCCGATGATCCAGTGCCGCCCCCACGGGATGACGAAGAGGACGGACTTCTCGGTCCGCAGGATCAGACCCGTCGTCGAGTGCACCCGGTCCTTCGGGACGACCAGATGGATGCCCTTGGACGCCCGGACGTGGAACTGGCCCCGCTCGCCCACCATCGCCTGGGTGTCGTCGGTCCAGGCCCCCGTCGCGTTGACGATCTGCTGGGCGCGGACCTCGTACTCCCCGCCGCCCTCCACGTCCTGGACCCTGGCGCCGACGACCCGTTCGCCCTCGCGAAGGAAGCCGATCACGCGGGCGCGGTTGGCGGCCTTCGCGCCGTACCACACCGCTGTGCGCACCAGGGTCGCCGTGAAGCGCGCGTCGTCCACCTGCGCGTCGTAGTACTGCAAGGCGCCGACCAGGGCGTCCTTTTTCAGGCAGGGGGCGATGCGCAGGGCGTGACGGCGGCTCAGATGACGGTGCAGCGGCAGGCCCCGGCCGTGGCCGCGCGCCATCGACATGGCGTCGTAGAGCGCGACGCCCGAGCCGGCGTACAGCCGCTCCCAGCCTCTGTGCTGGAGGGGGTACAGGAACGGGACCGGCTTCACGAGGTGGGGCGCCAGGCGCTCCAGCAGCAGACCGCGCTCCTTCAGCGCCTCGCGGACGAGCGCGAAGTCCAGCATCTCCAGATAGCGCAGGCCACCGTGTATCAGTTTGCTCGACCTGCTGGAGGTGCCCGACGCCCAGTCACGGGCCTCCACCAGCCCCGTGGACAGGCCGCGGGTGGCGGCGTCCAGCGCCGTGCCCGCGCCGACCACGCCTCCGCCCACGACCAGCACGTCCAGCTCTCGCTCGGCCATGCCCGCCAGTGACTCGGCACGCTGCGCCGGCCCCAGTGTCCCTGTCCTCACCGCTGCCTCCCGCCATGTCGCGCCGGCCACCCCCGTCAAGCGAAACCCGGCTCACCTCTCCTCATGCCCAAAGTCTGACCGTGATGCCAGGCTTCGGCCACCACGCACCGGCAGCCTGTGGACAAACACCCGAGGAAACGCGCAGTCAATCACGCAAATCGACATATTTACTCCTAGTCTGACATTGCCCTCGTCGCTCGCTCATTCTGTCCACAGCGATTGCGCACCTCTCCCGCTTCGGCTATTGGGAAGGACGGCCCACGCCATGCCCGCAGATCTCGCCGTCATCGGACTCGGTCATCTCGGCCTGCCCCTGGCCCAGGCCGCCGTCGCGGCCGGCATTCCGACGCTCGGTTACCGGACAGGTCCCGAGGCCGGCTCCCTCACCGCCGCCGAACTGCGCCGGATGCTCGCGCGGGGCTTCCGGCCCACCTCCAGCCCCGCCGAACTCGGCCGCGTCCGCACCGCCGTCATCTGCGCACCGGCCCCGCGCGGGGCCGACGGCGCACCCGACCTCAGCCAGGTGAAGGCCGCCGCCCGTACCCTCGCCGAGCGGCTGCGCCCGCACACCACCGTCATCCTGGAGTCACCGGTTCCGCCCGGTACCACGGAAAAGCTCCTGCGTCCGCTCCTCGAATCGGGCTCCGGGCTGCGCGCGGGACGCGACTTCCACCTCGCCTACTCGCCGAGCCGCGTCGACCCCGGCAACCGCGACTTCGGGGCCGCCAACACCCCCAAGGTCATCGGCGGCCTCACCCCCGCCTGCACGGAGTCCGCCGCCGCCTTCTACGGGCGCCTGACCGACAAGGTGGTACGCGCGCGCGGGCCACGCGAGGCGGAGACCGTGCAGGTGCTGGAGACCAACTACCGGCAGGTCAACATCGCCCTCGTCAACGAAATGGCGGTGCTCTGCCACGACTTGGGCGTCGACCTGTGGGACGTCATCCGCTGCGCGGAGACCAAGCCGTTCGGCTTCCAGGCGTTCCGCCCCGGCCCCGGCGTCGGCGGCCACGCCGTCCCGCAGGACCTGGCGGGCACGACCGGGCACGGCCTGCGGATGGTCGAACTGGCACAGCAGGTCAACAGCCGTATGCCCCGGTACGTCGTGCAGCGCGCCGCCGCTCTCCTGAACGAGCACGGCAAGTCGGCGCGCGGCGCCCGGGTCCTGCTGCTCGGCGTGACCTACAAACCGGATCTCGCCGACCTCCAGGGCTCCCCCGCACACGAGATCGCCCTGCGCCTGATGGAGCTGGGCGCGTCCGTCAGCTACCACGACCCGCACGTCCCGGCATGGAGCGTCCTCGACCGCCCGATCCCGCGCGCGGACTCCCTCTACGAGGCGGCGGCGGGCGCGGACCTGACGATCCTGCTCCAGCAGCACCGCACCTACGACCTGCAGGGCCTGTCGGTGAAGGCCCAACTGCTGCTGGACACGCGGGGAGCCACGCCCACGGGGGCGGCGCATCGGTTGTGAGGGGGGCGCGCGCGGCGCCTGAGCCTCCGGGGACGGTGGCACGGGGGGCGGCCGCGCCGCTACGGTACGGCCGGACGGAACCCCTCGCAGCGGGCACTGCGGCAGGCTCCTGAAGGGTGAACAGAGTGTCCACCCCTAGTTCACATAGGGGTGGCCGCTCACCATCCGAAAATCCGCAAGATCCACCTCCTCCGGTACCGGGCTGCCCGACGGCGGATCCGGTAGCGTGCAAAGGGCGGAGCCCACCGCAAAGGGCATTGCGGCGGGCTCCTGGATGATGAACAGAGTGTCCACCCCTAGTTCACATAGGGGTGGCCGCTCACCATCCGAAAATCCGCAAGATCCACCTCCTTCGGCACTTCACCATCCACAGACGGATCCGGTCCCGGCAGGTGGGCTTGCGGTGACGGCCCATGGGCGCGCCCCCTTCCATGACGCCGCCCAGTTGCCCGGTGGACGGCCCATCGGAACTCGGGCCGGGCCCCGACCGGCCGGGGTCCGGAACCTTGTCCTTGGAAGGGGGCGCCCCGGAGAACGGGGTCGCCGGAGAGGGACACTATCGGCTCGTCACGGCCGCTCCCCGCGTCATCACGCCGAACGCAACCGTGCGCCCCTCCGCAGAAAAACGCGCCCCCATCTGGGCACTTGGACACATGAAGGGGCCCGGTTCACCCATCGGAGTGAACCGGGCCCCTTCATCCGCTCAAGCCGAGCGCGGCGTCACGTCACCGCCGGTGCTGCGAGTCCGCCACCGTGACCTCGACCCGCTGGAACTCCTTCAGCTCGCTGTAGCCGGTGGTGGCCATGGCCCGGCGCAGGGCACCGAAGAAGTTCATCGAGCCGTCCGGGGTGTGCGAGGGCCCGGTGAGGACCTCCTCGATCGTCCCGACCGTGCCGAGGTCGACCTTCATGCCGCGCGGCAGTTCCTCGTTGACGGCCTCCATGCCCCAGTGGTGGCCCTGGCCCGGTGCGTCCGTGGCGCGGGCGAGCGGGGAGCCCATCATGACGGAGTCGGCGCCGCAGGCGATCGCCTTCGGCAGGTCGCCGGACCAGCCGACGCCGCCGTCCGCGATCACGTGCACGTACCGGCCGCCGGACTCGTCCATGTAGTCGCGGCGGGCCGCCGCCACATCCGCGACCGCCGTGGCCATCGGGACCTGGATGCCGAGCACGTTGCGCGTGGTGTGCGCGGCGCCGCCGCCGAAGCCGACCAGGACGCCCGCCGCGCCGGAGCGCATCAGGTGCAGGGCGGCGGTGTAGGTGGCGCAGCCGCCGACGATCACCGGGACGTCGAGCTCGTAGATGAACTGCTTCAGGTTCAGCGGCTCGTGCGAGTGGGAGACGTGCTCCGCCGACACCGTCGTACCGCGGATGACGAAGATGTCCACGCCCGCGTCCACGACGGCCTTGGAGAACTGGGCCGTGCGCTGCGGGGAGAGCGCGGCCGCGGTGACCACGCCCGAGTCGCGCACCTCCTTGATGCGCTGCCCGATCAGCTCCTCCTTGATGGGAGCCGCGTAGATCTCCTGGAGGCGGCGGGTGGCGGACTCCACCGGCAGCCCGACGATCTCGTCGAGGAGCGGCTGCGGGTCCTCGTACCGCGTCCACAGGCCCTCGAGGTTCAGCACGCCCAGACCGCCCAGCTCGCCGATCCGGATCGCGGTGGCCGGGGAGACGACCGAGTCCATGGGGGCGGCCAGGAAGGGCAGCTCGAAGCGGTAGGCGTCGATCTGCCAGGCGATCGAGACCTCCTTCGGGTCCCGCGTACGGCGGCTGGGGACGACGGCGATGTCGTCGAAGGCGTACGCCCGGCGGCCGCGCTTGCCGCGCCCGATCTCGATCTCAGTCACGTCTGTGGCCTTTCCCTGATGCGTTTCAGCGTCTTCCAGTATCGCCGACGGCCGCGACGGGGGCCGCCCCGGACGGAGGACGAGGCCGGTCCGGACGGAGGACGAACGCCGTCGGGACGTGGGACAGGGCGGTTCCACGGCGTACGGCGAAGGGGGCCGGGCCTACGACGAGGGCGGTCCGGAAGCCTCCGGACCGCCCTCCGCTGAGGTCGTCACCCGCGCTGCACGCGCGCGTGCCCACTTCCCGCTGTGGTTCTCCCGCTGTAGTTCACTTCCTGCTGTAGTTCGGCGCCTCGACCGTCATCTGGATGTCGTGCGGGTGGCTCTCCTTGAGGCCCGCGGACGTGATCCGGACGAACTGGCCCTTCGCCTGGAGCTCGGGGACCGTCCTGCCGCCGACGTAGAACATCGACTGGCGCAGACCGCCCACCAGCTGGTGCACGACCGAGGCGAGCGGGCCGCGGTAGGGCACCTGGCCCTCGATGCCCTCCGGGATCAGTTCGTCGTCCGAGGCGATGCGCTCCTGGAAGTAGCGGTCCTTGGAGAAGGACTTGCGGTCACCACGGGACTGCATCGCGCCCAGGGAGCCCATGCCGCGGTACGACTTGAACTGCTTGCCGTTGATGAAGAGCAGCTCGCCCGGCGACTCCTCGCAGCCGGCGAGCAGGGAGCCCAGCATCACCGTGTCGGCGCCCGCGACCAGGGCCTTCGCGATGTCACCGGAGTACTGCAGGCCGCCGTCGCCGATGACCGGGATACCGGCCTCCTTGGCGGCGAGCGAGGCCTCGTAGATGGCGGTCACCTGGGGCACGCCGATGCCGGCGACCACGCGGGTGGTGCAGATGGAGCCCGGGCCGACACCGACCTTGATGCCGTCCACACCGGCGTCGATCAGGGCCTGCGCGCCGCTGCGGGTGGCGACGTTGCCGCCGATGACGTCGACGCCGGACGAGTTCGACTTGATCTTGGCGACCATGTCGCCGACCAGTTGGGAGTGGCCGTGCGCGGTGTCGACGACGATGAAGTCGACACCCGCCTCGATCAGGGCCTGGGCACGCTCGAAGGCGTCGCCCGCCACGCCGACCGCGGCACCGACGATGAGCCGGCCCTCGGCGTCTTTGGCGGCGTTCGGGTACTGCTCCGCCTTGACGAAGTCCTTGACCGTGATCAGGCCCTTCAGGACGCCCGAGTCGTCGACCAGCGGAAGCTTCTCGATCTTGTGGCGGCGCAGCAGCTCCATGGCCTCGGCGCCGGTGATGCCGACCTTGCCGGTGACCAGGGGCATCGGGGTCATGACGTCGCGCACCCGGCGGGAACGGTCGCTCTCGAAGGCCATGTCACGGTTGGTGACGATGCCGAGCAGCTTGCCGGAGGGATGGGTGACGGGGACACCGCTGATGCGGAACTTGCCGCACAGGGCGTCGGCCTCGGCGAGGGTGGCATCCGGGTGGATGGTGATGGGGTTGGCCACCATGCCCGACTCGGAGCGCTTGACCAGGTCGACCTGGTTGGCCTGGTCCTCGATGGACAGGTTGCGGTGCAGTACACCGACGCCGCCCTGGCGGGCCATCGCGATCGCCATGCGCGATTCGGTGACCTTGTCCATGGCGGCGGACAGGAGCGGGACGTTGACCCGGACGTTCTTGGAGACGTACGAGGCGGTGTCGATCTCGTCGGGCGCCATGTCCGACGCGCCCGGCAGCAGCAGCACGTCGTCGTAGGTCAGCCCGAGTGTCGCGAATTTCTCGGGCACTCCGTCGACGTTGGCAGTCATGACACCTTCCCCAAATGGCCTTGATCGGTGCGGATGTCCATGCTAACGGGAAGCTTGGGTGTCTCATTCCACGGTGTGGAGTGACCCTGGGCTTCGTATGTTCGTACGGAGTCGGGGGCCCACGGGTTCACACCCGGGGCCACGGGACCGTGCGGCGCACCGGGCCGGGCAGGCCTCGGTGCCGCCGATTCCGCCGTCCTGGCTGGTCGTCGTTGGGTCGGCGAGGGGAGCGCGGTCGCGGACCACGAGCCGTGGCGCGCGGGGACGCGGCGGCGCCGCTACTGCTCGGCGAGCGCGCGCAGCCTGCTCAGGGCCCTGTGCTGCGCCACCCTCACCGCTCCCGGTGACATTCCCAACATCTGACCTGTTTCCTCCGCGGTCAAGCCCACGGCGATCCGCAGCAGGAGCAGCTCGCGCTGGTTCTCCGGGAGATTGGCCAGGAGTTTCTTGGCCCACTCGGCGTCGCTGCTCAGCAACGCCCGCTCCTCGGGGCCCAGGGAGTCGTCCGGGCGTTCGGGCATCTCGTCCGACGGGATCGCCGTCGAGCCCGGGTGGCGCATCGCCGCGCGCTGGAGGTCCGCGACCTTGTGCGCGGCGATCGCGAAGACGAATGCCTCGAACGGGCGTCCGGTGTCCTTGTAGCGCGGCAGCGCGAGCAGCACGGCCACGCAGACCTCCTGCGCCAGATCCTCGACGAAGTGCCGCGCATCGCCGGGCAGCCGCGACAGCCGCGTGCGGCAGTAGCGCAGGGCCAGGGGGTGAACACGGGCGAGCAGGTCGTGAGTCGCCTGCTCGTCGCCGTCGACCGCGCGATGGACGAGCGCACCGATCACCGTTGTCTCGTCGTCGCGCATCGGTCCATGGTGCCTTGACGTCGTCCGATCCATGGCACCGCGTCCGTAGTTGTGCACCGAAGCGTTATGAGCAGGTGCGCCGGAACCCATCGCCTGCGCCCTCCCCTCCCGCTCGTCCGACTCGTCCCCGAGGAACTCCACACCTCAAGGATGCGGCATCCGCGGCGAAACGAGCAGCGGGCACCCGGCGGGCCCTGTCGCGGGCCCCGCCCACCGTCCGGCAGGCGGGGATCCACGTACCCCCGCGGTGGTCCACTCAGCGGACCAGGCCCCATCGGAAACCGAGCGCCACGGCGTGCGCGCGGTCCGAGGCACCGAGCTTCTTGAACAGCCGGCGGGCGTGCGTCTTGACCGTGTCCTCGGAGAGGAACAACTCACGGCCGATCTCCGCGTTCGAGCGGCCGTGGCTCATGCCCTCGAGGACCTGGATCTCACGCGCGGTGAGCGTGGGCGCGGCGCCCATCTCGGCCGAGCGCAGCCGCCGCGGGGCGAGCCGCCAGGTCGGGTCGGCGAGGGCCTGCGTGACGGTCGCCCGCAACTCCGCGCGCGAGGCGTCCTTGTGCAGATAGCCGCGCGCGCCGGCGGCCACCGCGAGCGCCACCCCGTCCAGGTCCTCCGCGACGGTGAGCATGATGATGCGCGCACCGGGGTCGGCGGACAGCAGCCGCCGCACGGTCTCGACGCCCCCCAGACCGGGCATGCGTACGTCCATCAGAATCAGGTCCGAACGGTCGGCACCCCAGCGGCGGAGGACTTCCTCGCCGTTGGCCGCCGTCGTCACGCGCTCGACACCGGGCACGGTCGCCACCGCGCGGCGGAGCGCCTCTCGGGCAAGCGGGGAGTCGTCGCAGACGAGGACGGATGTCATGACCGCCCCCCGCAGCTGATGCGCGTCACCTTGAGCCTCCAGGCTGGTACGAATCGTCACCTGAGCGGTCGACGCCCTCGGACGCCTGCCCGAGCGCTTGTTGTTTCAACCGCCTCCGCACTCTCAACGATGGTCACTCGAAAGAGTTACGGTGCAGCAAGCCATCTTCGGCACTGTACGTGAGGGCGCGAACACGGTGCATACATGCGCGGCGGACCCTTGAACTTTCATCACAACCTATGCCCCATTTAGCCGCTTTTCTTCCCGTTCGCTGGTGTCTAGGGCTAGATTCGCAATGAGTCATATTTTCATATCCTTAGACCGTAGATGTACGGTCAGGGGCAGGTATCCGCCCAAAACGGCAACAAGGGGACACGCAATGGCAGATTTCTCCCGCCTTCCCGGTCCGAACGCGGATCTGTGGGACTGGCAGCTCCATGCGGCCTGCCGTGGGGTCGACAGCTCGCTCTTCTTCCATCCGGAGGGAGAACGCGGGGCGGCCCGGAGCGCTCGTGAGAACTCGGCCAAGGAGGTCTGCATGAGGTGCCCCGTACGCGCCGAGTGCGCGGCCCATGCACTGGCGGTGCGCGAGCCGTACGGCGTATGGGGCGGGCTGACCGAGGACGAGCGCGAAGAGCTGATGGGACGGGCGCGGAACCGGCTGGTGCCGGCATCGACCGCCAGCGGGGGCTCCGCCGCCTCGAACAACTGAAGGAACGTTTTTGCACGACGGGCACGCATAGGCGTGCCCATTTTTGGGGTACCGCCGGTTCTTCCCGGGGTACCGCCGGGCCGCAGAACAGCCGGCCCCCGTCGCGGACCGGGCTAGCGCACGGCCGCCCGCGCCAGTTCCTCCAGCGTCGCCGCCACCGCCGGTACGTGCGCCAGATCCGGCAGGGTCAGAGCGACGATCTCCCGCCGCACCGCGGGTTCCAGCGCCACCGGGCGCGCGCCCCTCGGACGTACGGACTCGATCGCGAGCTGCGGCAGCACGGCCACCCCGAGCCCGGCGCCCACCAGGCCGACCACCGCCGGATAGTCGTCGGTCGCGAAGTCGATACGGGGCGCGAAACCGGCGCTCTCGCACACCTCCACGAGTTGCCCCCGGCAGCGCGGACAGCCCGCGATCCACGGTTCCCCGGTGAGTTCGCCGATCGCGACGGACTCCGCGCGCGCCAGCCGGTGCCCCTCGGGGACGAGGGCGACCAGCCGGTCGGTCAGCAGGGGGCGTACGAACAGGTCGTCCCACTCCTTCGAGCCCGCCGCGCCCTCGTAGCGGAAGGCGAGCGCGACATCGCAGTCGCCCGCGCGCAGCTTCTCGACGGACTCGGGCGGTTCGGCCTCCTCCAGGGAGACCCGGGTGCCGGGGTGCGCGGCGCGCAGGGCGGCGAGCGCGGTGGGGACGAGCGTGGAGCTGCCGCTCGGGAAGGAGACGAGCCGGACGCGGCCGGCCCGCAGCCCCGCGATGGCGGCGACCTCCTCCTCGGCGGCGGTCAGACCGGCGAGGATGCCCGAGGCGTGCCGCACCAGCGCCTCGCCGGCCTGGGTCAGGCGCATCTCGCGGCCGGTGCGGATGAGCAGGGGCGTGCCGACGGACGTCTCCAGCGCCTTCATCTGCTGGCTGACGGCGGGCTGGGTGCAGCCCAGCTCGCGCCCCGCCGCCGAGAAGGAGCCGGTGGCGGCCACGGCGCGCAGCACACGGAGATGGCGGGCCTCGATCACCCTGTGAGCATAAGCGCTTCTTGGGTACGGCGGCACATATCGCATCGACGCTTTGACTGCCGGTCGCCTACCGTGCGGGCATGAAGCTTCTTTCTCTCAACGTGGGCCGGCCCCGGTCCGTGGGCCACACCGACCAGCCGGAGGGCCTGACCGGCATCGACAAGCGGCCGGTGGACGGTCCTGTGCGGGTGGCCTCGCCCGGGCCCAAGGGGACCGGCGCGAGCGGGCTGGCCGGGGACGCGGTGTGCGATCTGCGGCACCACGGCGGCGACGACCAGGCGGTGTACGCGTTCGCCCGCGAGGACCTGGACGACTGGGAGCGCGAGCTGGGCCGGAAGCTGCCGAACGGCTCGTTCGGCGAGAACCTCACCACGGAGGGGCTCGACGTGTCCGGCGCGCGGATCGGCGAGCGCTGGCGCATCGGGCCCGAGGTGGTGCTGGAGGTGACCTCGGGGCGGATTCCGTGCCGCACCTTCCAGGAGCATCTGGGCGAGCGCGGCTGGGTCAGGCGGTTCACGCGGCGGGGCGCCCCCGGCGCGTATCTGCGGGTGATCACACCGGGTGAGATGCGGGCCGGCGACCCCGTGACGATCGTGCACCGGCCCGACCACGACATCACGGTCGCCGTCCAGTTCCGGGCGTCGACGACGGAACGGCATCTGCTGCCCGGTCTGTTGGCGGCGGGCGACGCGCTGCACCCGGAGAGCGCGGCGGCGGCACGTCGGTACGCGCGCGAGCAGGCCGCGGGGAACTGACGTGAAATGTGCGGACGTTGGCGGCGAAGCCGGTGAAATCCCCGGTCCGGCGGGCGGAATCGGTCAGTCCGGGTCACTATCGTTGGCGCATGACAACGGCTCTGATTACGGGATCGACCGCGGGCATCGGCGCCGCGTTCGCACGGCGGCTCGCCGCCGACGGCCATGACCTCGTCCTCGTGGCACGCGACACCAAGCGGCTGCGTGAGCAGGCGACGGAACTGCACGACCGCCATGGCATCGAGGCGGAGGTGCTGGCCGCGGACCTCGCCACCGACGAGGGCATCGAGGCGGTGGCCGCGCGGCTGTCCGACCCCAGGAACCCGGTCGACCTGCTGGTCAACAACGCCGGCTTCGGGAACAAGGGCCGCTATCTCGAGGTACCGATGGCCGACGAGCTGCGGATGCTGAAGGTGCACTGCGAGGCCGTACTGCGGCTGACCAGCGCGGCGGCCGAGGCCATGCGCACCCGCGGGCGCGGCGGCGTCGTGAACGTGGCCTCCGTCGCGGCGTTCGTCCCGCGCGGCACCTACGGCGCGTCCAAGGCGTGGGTCGTGCAGTTCACCCAGGGCGCGGCCCGGGACCTGGCCGGGTCGGGCGTACGGCTGATGGCGCTGGCCCCGGGCTTCGTGCGCACGGAGTTCCACCAGCGGGCCGGGATGGGGACGGACAACATCCCGGGCTGGATGTGGCTGGACGCCGACAAGCTGGTCGCCTCGGCGCTCGCGGACCTGGCGCGGGGCAGGACGCTGTCCATTCCGGACCCGCGGTACAAGGCGCTGATGGGCGTGGTGAAGGTGACACCGCGTGCGCTGCTGGGCGGGATCAGCTCCCGGACGGGGCGCAAGTACGGGCCGAAGTGACGGGCGGAGGTGGCGTCGCCGCTCCGGTGGGAAAATGGCCTTGACCGAACCGGACGCAGCGCGCCGGAGGCGACGTCATGACCTTCGTACAGCTCATCGAGTGCAGGACGGACCGGTTCGAGGAGATGAACCGGCTGATCGACGCGTGGGTCGAGCAGACCAGGGGGAAGCGGACGGCCACGCACGACCTCATCGGCAGGGACCGCTCCGACGCGTCGCATTTCGTCGAACTCGTGGAGT
This sequence comes from Streptomyces sp. NPDC002513, assembly GCF_053595355.1. Lineage (NCBI taxonomy): Bacteria > Bacillati > Actinomycetota > Actinomycetes > Kitasatosporales > Streptomycetaceae > Streptomyces > Streptomyces sp. NPDC002513. The sequence goes on from NZ_JBSFXK010000007.1 coordinate 138,901, forward strand.
TCCCGTCGTACGAGGAGGCGATGCGGAACTCGAACCTGCCCGAGACCGGCAGGATCTTCCGGGAGATGGTCGCCCTGTGCGACGAGATGCCCGTCTTCATGGATCTCGAGGTGGTGCGCGACGAGCAGTTGTGCACGGACGCCGTACGGCGCTTCTTCGACACGCTCTCGACCGCGGGTGAACTGCCGCCGCTCAACGACCTGCTCACGGAGGACTGCCACAGCCGCGATCCCGTCAACCCGCGGGACACCATCGGCCTGGACGCGATCCGGCGCGAGTGCCGGATGTGGCGGGACGCCTTCGACTTCACCTTCATGACCGAGGACCTGATCGCGCAGGGCGAGCGGGTCTGTGCCCGGTGGACCTGGAACGCCACGCACAAGGGCGAGTTCCTCGGGATCGCCCCCACCGGACGGCAGGTCGCCATGACCGGGATGACCCTGCTCCGGTTCGGGCCGGACGCGAAGATCGCCGAGATCTGGTGGCAGTACGACCAACTGGGGCTGATGGACCAGCTCGGCGCGCTCGACGCGCTGGAGGACTGAGGCCCTCGCGCGGCGGGCCTGCGGCCCGCGGTGCGCGTGACCGCGGCCCTCGCCCCGGTGTGTCACCGGCGCGGAACGCGCCGAGGCCCGGCGCCCCGTCTTCGGGGGGCCGGGCCTCGGCCGGCTCGGAAGGATCAGCCGTCAGTGGGCGTGGCCGTGGCCGTGACCCGCGGCGGCCGGCTCCTCCTCTTCCTTCTTCTCGACGACCAGGGTCTCGGTCGTGAGCAGCAGGGAGGCGATGGAGGCGGCGTTCTCCAGGGCGGAGCGGGTGACCTTGACCGGGTCGATGACGCCGGCCTTGATCAGGTCGCCGTACTCACCGGTGGCGGCGTTGTAGCCCTGGCCCTTCTCCAGCTCGGCGACCTTGGAGGCGATGACGTAGCCCTCCAGGCCCGCGTTCTCGGCGATCCAGCGCAGCGGCTCGACGACCGCGCGGCGGACGATGGCGACACCCGTCGCCTCGTCGCCCTGCTTGCCGAGGCCGCCCTCGAGCACCTTGGAGGCGTGCACCAGCGCGGAGCCACCACCGGAGACGATGCCCTCCTCGACCGCGGCGCGGGTCGCGGAGATGGCGTCCTCCAGACGGTGCTTCTTCTCCTTCAGCTCCACCTCGGTGGCGGCGCCGACCTTGATCACGCACACGCCGCCGGCCAGCTTCGCGAGGCGCTCCTGGAGCTTCTCGCGGTCCCAGTCGGAGTCCGTGGTCTCGATCTCGGCCTTGATCTGGGCGACGCGGCCCGCGACGTCCCCGGACTTGCCGCCGCCGTCGACGATGGTCGTGTCGTCCTTGGTGACCGTCACGCGGCGGGCGGAGCCCAGCACGTCCAGGCCGACCTGGTCGACCTTGAGGCCGACCTCCTCGGCGATGACGGTCGCGCCGGTGAGGACCGCCATGTCCTCGAGCATCGCCTTGCGGCGGTCGCCGAAGCCGGGGGCCTTCACGGCGACGGCGTTGAAGGTGCCGCGGATCTTGTTCACGACGAGGGTGGACAGGGCCTCGCCCTCGACGTCCTCGGCGATGATCAGCAGCGGCTTGGAGGAGCCGGCCTGGATGACCTTCTCCAGCAGCGGCAGCAGGTCCGCGATGGCGGAGATCTTGCCCTGGTGGATGAGGATGTAGGGGTCGTCGAGGACGGCCTCCATACGCTCCTGGTCCGTCACGAAGTACGGCGACAGGTAACCCTTGTCGAAGGCCATGCCCTCGGTGAAGTCCAGCTCCAGACCGAAGGTGTTGGACTCCTCGACGGTGATGACACCGTCCTTGCCGACCTTGTCCATCGCCTCGGCGATGAGCTCGCCGACCTGCTGGTCCTGGGCGGACAGCGCGGCGACGGCGGCGATGTCCGACTTCTCCTCGATCGGGCGGGCGGTGGCCAGCAGGTCCTCGGAGACGGCCTGGACCGCGGCGTCGATGCCCTTCTTCAGGGAGGCCGGGGAAGCACCCGCGGCGACGTTCTTCAGACCCTCGCGCACCAGCGCCTGGGCGAGCACGGTGGCGGTGGTGGTGCCGTCACCCGCGATGTCGTTGGTCTTGGTCGCCACCTCCTTCACCAGCTGGGCGCCGAGGTTCTCGTAGGGGTCCTCGACCTCGACCTCACGGGCGATGGTGACGCCGTCGTTGGTGATGGTCGGGGCGCCGAACTTCTTGTCGATGACGACGTTGCGGCCCTTGGGGCCGATCGTCACCTTGACCGTGTCGGCAAGCTTGTTGACGCCGCGCTCGAGGGCGCGACGGGCGTCCTCGTCGAACTTCAGGATCTTCGCCATGGAGCGTTTCAGTCCTCTCGTTGCGATGCCCGGCCGCTCTCCCGGAGCGGCCGCCACCGCGGTGAAAAACGAACCGCGCCCCCGGCGCCCGGCTGATGAATACTCGCGGGGCCAGGGGCGCAGCTCAAAGCGGTCTGCTTCGGTGAATTACTTCTCGATGATCGCGAGCACGTCGCGGGCCGAGAGAACGAGGTACTCCTCGTTGTTGTACTTCACCTCGGTGCCGCCGTACTTGCTGTAGAGCACGACGTCGCCGACCTTGACGTCAAGCTCGACGCGCTTGCCGTCCTCGATACGGCCCGGGCCCACGGCGAGGACGACGCCCTCCTGGGGCTTCTCCTTCGCGGTGTCCGGGATGACCAGGCCAGAGGCCGTGGTCTGCTCGGCGTCCAGCGGCTGGACCACGATGCGGTCCTCAAGCGGCTTGATGGCAACCTTGGAGCTGGCGGTCGTCACGATCCGACCTCCCCCTTCGGAGATCTCGGGGTTAACTGTCTGAGGTGGCGACCAGGTCGATCCGTCGTCGCGGGTGCCGGACCTGCCCGTCGCTGTGTTGGCACTCTCCGATGGCGAGTGCCAGGGCCGAGACTATGACCGCGATTAGCACTCGGTCAAGCGGAGTGCCAATTGACGGCGGCGCGGCGCGTGACCGGGGTGCCCGGGCCCGGTCTACAGGTAGTCCTCCAGACGCCCCACCGTGAACCCCCTTGCCTGGATACGGCGCAGAAGCCGGGCCGTCTCGGCGGTCAGTGAGGCCGGTGGGCGGCCCCCTTCACGGGTCAGGACGATGTCCCCCGGGTGGAGCGTCGTTCCCCTGCCCCGGCGACCGGTCCCCGGGCCCGGGGCGGGGCGACCGGCTGAAGGCGCGGCTGGGCGTGCTGCTGCGGCCGCCGCAGGGCCGGCGCTGTCGGCGAGGAACACGCTGACCGGCAGCCGCAGTTCGCGGACCATGTCGACGAACCGGGGGTCGTTCTCGGCGTCCTCGTCGTAGGTCAGGAAGACGACCCTGTCCCGGGTGGGGACGCGGTCGAGCACCGCCGGCAGATGCTCGGCCACCCGGCCCGGGGAGCGGTTCGGCCGGGGTGCGGGCGCGAGCGGGGCGGGCAGGCGCCAGCGCCGGTAGGCCCGCTCGTGGGGCGCGCGCCTGTGGTGGACCCGCTGCGCCGCCTTCTCGCCCAGCCGTTCGATGGGGTCGACGGACTGGGCGCAGCCGGACAGCAGCGCGGCGGCGAGTGCTCCGACGAGCATCGCCCGCAGATGACGCCGCCCTCTCACCGGGAGTCCTCCGGGCGTGCCACCGCGTCCCCCGCGCTCGTGCCCTTCTCCGGGAACCGGCGGGCCGGTCCGGGCATCGTCGCGTTCTCATCGAGGGCGCGCGCCGGCGGCGCCTTCGGGGACCCGGGCCGGCCGGGCGCGCCGCGCACCTCGGCACCGGTGCAGCCGGATACGAGGGCGGCGCGGACCCCGCGCGCCGCAGACGCGGCCACGGCGCCCCGCGCACCGGGACGCCGCACATGTCCCGTGAGACGGTTCGGGCACTTTTGTTCATTTTGTCGTACGAGCTGCATGTTGTCGGATCCTCGCAGCCGCCGAGGACCACCGCGGGCCGACACCTCGACCGGACGCACACCATCCACCGACTGGCCGACAATGGCCCCGTGAACGACCTCTCCCTCGACTCCCTGCTCGGCCCCGAGGGCCGCGCCCTCCTCGACGAGGTGCGCGGCACCGCCCCGGCCGAGGAGCTGGCCGTCGTCACCCGGCTGCGCCGCGAGCACCCCGCCGAACTGGTCTCGGCGGCCCTCACCCAGGCGCGGCTGCGCGAGCGGGCGGCGGCGAAGTTCGGGGCCGAGGACGCACAGCGGATGTTCTTCACCCCGAACGGTGTCGAGCAGTCGACCAGGACGACGGTCGCCGCCCACCGCGCGCAGCGGCTGCGGGCGCTCGGCGTGACCTCCGTCGCCGACCTGTGCTGCGGCATCGGCGGCGACGCGATCGCGTTCGCCCGGGCCGGCCTGCGGGTACTGGCCGTGGACCGCGACCCGCTGACCGCGGCGGCGGCGCGGGCGAACGCCGAGGCGCTCGGCCTGTCCGCGCGGATCGAGGTGCGCGAGGCCGATGTCACACGGGTGGACGTCTCCCCGTACGACGCCGTCTTCGTGGATCCGGCACGGCGCGGCGGGCGCGGCCGCATCTTCGACCCGGAGGCGTACTCACCCCCGCTGTCCTGGGCCGTGGCCACGGCCCTCAGAGCGCCGCACGCCGCGCTGAAGGTCGCGCCCGGCATCCCGCACGAGGCGGTGCCCGCGGGCGCGGAGGCCGAGTGGATCTCGGACGGCGGGGACGTGAAGGAGGCGGTGCTGTGGTTCGGCACCGAACCCGGTCTCGTCCGGGCCACCCTGCTGCCCGGCCCCCGCGAACTGCGCGGCCGCGGCCTGCCCGATCCGCCGGTGCGCCCGCTCGGCCGCTACCTCTACGAGCCCGACGGCGCCGCCATCCGCGCGCATCTGGTGGCGGAGGTGGCCGAGGAGCTGGACGGCGGGCTGATCGACGCGACGATCGCCTACGTGACCGCGGACGAGCACCACGACTCCCCCTACGCCGCCGCCTACGAGATCACCGACCGGCTCCCCTTCAACGTGAAGAGGCTGAAGGCCCTGCTGCGGGAGCGGGAGGTCGGGGTGCTGACCGTGAAGAAGCGCGGCTCGGCGGTCGAACCGGAGGAACTGCGCCGCAAGGTCCTGCCCAAGCCGTACGGCTCCCGCGCGGTGACGGTGTTTCTGACCCGGGTGGCGGGAGCACCGACGATGCTGCTGGGGCACCCGGCCCAAAAAGCACCCGGCACGCACCGCTAGCCGCACTCCCGGGCGCGGGCCTGAAGCAGTTCCCGCTCGCGTTCGTTGCGGGCCAGGGCGGCGGCCCGGGCGAACTCGGCGCGGGCCTCGGCGGTGCGGCCCAGACGGGCCAGCAGGTCGCCGCGGACGCTCGGCAGCAGGTGGTAGTCCCGCAGGGCGGGTTCGGCGGTCAGCCGGTCGACGATCTCCAGGGCCGGTCCGGGACCTTCCGCCTGCGACACCGCGACGGCACGGTTCAGCTCGACGACGGGGGACGGGGACCGGGCGGCGAGCAGGCCGTAGAGGGTGGCGATGGCGGTCCAGTCGGTCGCCTCGTAGGTGTACGCGTGCGCATGGCACGCGGCGATCGCCGCCTGGAGGGCGTACGGGCCGGGCGCGCCGGTGGCGGTCGCGCCGGCGCGGGCCAGCGCGGTGATGCCGCGGGCGATGAGCATGCGGTTCCAGCGACGGCGGTTCTGGTCCTTGAGGAGGACGAGGGCGCCGTCGGAGCCGGTGCGGGCGGGAGTGCGGGACGCCTGGAACTCCAGGAGCGAGGTCAGTGCGTGCACCTCCGGTTCCTTCGGCATGAGGGAGGACAGGATCCGCGCCAGGCGCAGGGCGTCCTCGCACAGGGCGGGGCGCAGCCAGTCGTCGCCGGACGTGGCCGCGTACCCCTCGTTGAAGATCAGATAGATGACGTCGAGGACGGAGCCGAGACGGGCCTCGCGGTCGGGGCCGTACGGGACCTCGAAGGCGACGTTCCGCCTGGCCAGCGTGCGCTTGGCCCGGACGATGCGCTGGGCGATCGTCGGCTCCGGGACGAGATACGCGCGGGCGATCTCGGCCGTCGTCAGACCGCCGAGCAGCCGCAGGGTCAGGGCGGCGCGGGCCTCGGCCGACAGCACCGGGTGGCAGGTGGTGAAGACCAGGCGGAGCAGGTCGTCGTCGATGTCGGCGGGATCCGCCGGCTCCGCGGGCGGGGCGGTGGTCTCCAGGTCCCGGCCGATCTCCGCCAGCTTGCGGGCGTAGCGCTCCCGGCGGCGGACCAGGTCGACGGCCCGGTGCCGTGCGGTGGCCATGAGCCAGGCGCCGGGGTTGTCGGGCACACCGTCCCGGGGCCACTGCTCCAGGGCCGCGACCAGCGCGTCCTGGGCGAGTTCCTCGGCGATCCCGACGTCTCGGACGATCCGCGCGACTCCGGCGACGACCCGGGGGGACTCCAGGCGGAAGACGGTCTCGATGGTGTGGCCGGCGTGGGCGGCGGTGGGCTGCTGTTCCACAGCCCACCATGCAACACCCCGGCCGGGCATATGCCAAGGAACGGTCAGCCCTCGGCGATCTCGCGCACCTCGCAGGTCACCGTCCAGTAGTCCTCGTGCACCTTCAGGAACCGGCCGGCCCACTCCAGCGCCTCTGCCATGTCCTTGCACTGCATGATCGCGTAGCCGCCGACGACCTCCTTGGACTCGGTGAACGGCCCGTCCGTGACGGAGGTCTTGCCGCCCTCCCAGTGCACCCGGACGCCCTGGGCGGAGGGGGTGAGCCCGGCGGTGTCGAGCATCACGCCGGCCTTGGTGACCTCCTCGATCAGCTCGCCCATCCGCTGCATCAGCTCGGGGCTGGGACCCTCGGCGGGGACGGTGGACTCGTCGATCCGTACGAGCGACAGATAGCGGGGCATGGTGGCTCCTTCGTTCAGAAGCGGCGGGGCCCGTCCCCGCCTCTCACCCATGCGTCGATCGGGAGGCACCTGGATCGACACGGTCCCCGGAATTCTTCGAAGTTTTTTCCGGGGCTCGTCCCGAGGGGTGTTTCCCCAGGTCGTACGGCGATGTCCCGGCCCTCTTCGATCCCGTGCGGCGTCGTTCTCAGCGCAGGGACGCCCACAGTGTGCTCGCGGCGGGTTCCTTCGCGACCACGCGGTTGTGGTCCGACGGCGCGAGCACGACCGGCATCATCACCGTGGTCACCCGGTCCGCCGCGAGGCCCTTCAGGCTTTCGCCCAGACGGACCAGTTCCGGCAGCGAGTCCAGGCCCGTGTCGGTGGTCAGGCTGCCCGTGGCGGCGTTCGCGACGCGGTAGAGCCGGGCGGGGTCGGTCAGCAGGTCGGTCGAGGCGATCTGCGCCAGCAGCGCCTTCACCAGCCGCTGCTGGAGCCCTATGCGGCCCAGGTCGCTGCCGTCGCCTATGCCGTGCCGGGTACGGGCCAGCGCCAGGGCCTGCGTGCCGTCCAGATGGTGGGTGCCCGCCGCGAGGTGCAGATGGCTCATGTCGTCGTCGATGTCCTGGGCGGTGGTGACGGTGACCCCGCCGAGCGCGTCCACCAGCTTCGCGAACCCCGAGAAGTCGATCTCCAGATAGTGGTCCATGCGGAGGCCCGTGACCGACTCGGCCGTCTTGACCGCGCAGACCGGACCGCCCACCTCATAGGCGCTGTTGAACATCGCGCCGTACGCCACCGCCGTCGTGCCGCCCGAGGCCAGCGGGCACGACGGCCGGGTGACCAGCGTGTCGCGCGGGATGCTCACCACCGTCGCCCGGGTGCGGCCCGCGTCGAGGTGCACCACCATCGCGGTGTCCGAGCGGGCGCCGGAGCTGTGGCCGCCGCCGAGGGCCGCGTTCGCCGTGCCGCTGCGCGAGTCGGAGCCGAGGACCAGGATGTTGAGGGCGCCGCTGGGCAGCGGCGCGGCAGACGGGGAGGCCGACGGCCCCGGCGTCGCCGCCGTGCGCGCCGGTCGGTCGGTGCCCAGGGCGCCGTCGATGTCGACGCTGTGGATGTTGTGGTTCAGATGCCAGTACGCCCACGCCGCCCCGGCGGCCGTCAGCACCAGGCCGCACGCGACCACGGCCCCCAGGGCCTTGACCAGACGTGAGCGCCGGCCGCCCCGTCGTGCGCCGCGCCCGTCACCGTCCCCGTGCTCGTCTTCGGAAGTCACGCGGAGGAACGTAAGTCCGAATTATGACGAGCAGGGACCCGTGACCGACATTCTTCGGAAATTCTCACTCTTCTCAGGACGCCCACGGCCCCGGCGACCGCGGATCACCGCGAGCCCGAAGAGCGGCACGCGGTGGGGCAGTTCAGCCGCCGTCCACCGATTCGAAACGCCAGCGGTGCACCGCGCGGGTCACCAACTCCCCGTCTGGCTCGGGCAGTTCGGGGAGGGTGTCGGAAAGGTCCGCGTCCCACCAGGTGACGACGAGAACACGGTCCTGGGGAGCCCGGAAGGTCTCGCGCCGCAGCGGAGGAGGCGTCAGTTCCCGGGCCCGCGCCCAGGCCAGCAGATCCTCGCCCCGCCCGTCGGCCGCCCGGGCCTCCCACATCAGCGCGACCGTCACGAGTACAGGTTCTCCTTGCTGATCTCGTGGACATGGTCGTGGTGGGCGTGTGCCTGGCCGGGCACATGAGGGTCCGTCACCGGGAGCGAGGAGTCCGCCGACAGGTCCCAGTCCGACGCGGACCGCCCGCGGGCGACCATCTCCGCGCCGAGCGCCGCGACCATCGCGCCGTTGTCGGTGCACAGCTTGGGACGGGGCACCCGAAGCCGGATCCCGGCCGCCTCACAGCGCTCCTGGGCCAGCGCCCGCAGCCGGGAGTTGGCCGCCACCCCGCCACCGATCATCAGATGGTCGACGCCCTCGTCCTTGCAGGCCCGCACCGCCTTGCGGGTCAGCACATCCACCACCGCCTCCTGGAAGGAGGCCGCCACGTCGCGCACCGGGACCTCCTCCCCCGCCGCGCGCTTCGCCTCGATCCAGCGCGCCACGGCCGTCTTCAGACCGGAGAAGGAGAAGTCGTACGCGGGGTCGCGCGGACCGGTCAGCCCGCGCGGGAACGCGATCGCCTCCGGGTCTCCCTCCCTGGCGTACCGGTCGATGACCGGGCCGCCGGGGAAGCCGAGGTCCAGCACCCGGGCGATCTTGTCGAAGGCCTCGCCCGCCGCGTCGTCGATGGTCGCGCCCATCGGCCGTACGTCCGAGGTGATGTCGGTGGAGAGCAGCAGCGAGGAGTGCCCGCCGCTCACCAGCAGCGCCATCGTCGGCTCGGGCAGCGCGCCGTGCTCGAGCTGGTCCACGCAGATGTGGGAGGCGAGGTGGTTCACGCCGTACAGCGGCTTGCCCAGGGCGTACGCGTACGCCTTCGCCGCCGAGACACCGACCAGCAGCGCGCCCGCGAGCCCGGGGCCGGCGGTGACGGCGATGCCGTCCAGGTCCTTCGCACTCACCCCCGCCTCCTTCAGCGCCCGGTCGATGGTCGGCACCATCGCCTCCAGGTGTGCACGGGAGGCGACCTCCGGGACCACACCGCCGAAGCGCGCGTGCTCGTCGACGCTGGAGGCGACGGCGTCCGCGAGAAGGGTGGTGCCGCGGACGATGCCGACGCCGGTCTCGTCGCAGGAGGTCTCGATCCCCAGGACCAGCGGTTCGTCAGCCATTGTTCTCGGTTCCTCGTACTGATGGGGAGCCCGCAGCGAAGCCGCTGTCGGGTGAAGTGGTCAGGCGCATCACCAGGGCGTCCACGTTCCCCGGCTGGTAGTAGCCGCGCCGGAATCCGATGGGCTCGAAGCCGTAGCGTTCGTACAGCTTCTGCGCGCGCACGTTGTCGACCCGGCACTCGAGCATCACCTGGGAGCACTCGAACGCGGTGGCGGACCGCAGCAGCTCGGTCAGCAGCCGCCCGCCGAGTCCCGTGCCCCACAGGCCGCGGGCCACGGCGATGGTCTGGATGTCCGCCAGGTCGCCCTGGGCGGCCAGCCCCGCGTAGCCGACGATCCGCTCGCCCTCGACGGCCACGATGTACCGCCGGGTCGCCTCCGGTCCCCGCGCGTGCGCGAGCTCGGACCAGAACATGCCCCGCGACCAGGCGTCCTCGGGGAAGAGCTCCTTCTCCAGCTCCAGGACGGCGTCGATGTCCCACCAGCGCATCTCGCGCAGCACGGGTGTCATGGGCGTGGTCACTTGGGGGTGACCACCTTGTAGTTCTTCGGCACCTGCGCGTCGGGGCGGCGCAGATACAGCGGGCGGGGCGCGGCCAGTTCCTCGCCCGCCGCCAGCCGTTCCGCCGCCAGGGACGCGAGCGCGGCCGCCGAGACATGCTCGGGCTCGTGTGCCCGAGGGAACGTGTCCGGGTACAGCAGCGCCCCGGCGCCCACGGCGGGCAGGCCCGCGACCTGCTCCGCGATGTCCGCGGGCCGGTCCACGGCGGGCCCGGACACCCGGGTCCGGGCGTTGTCGTACCGCGCCCAGTAGACCTCCTTGCGGCGTGCGTCGGTGGCCACGACGAAGGGCACCTCCAGGTCGGAGGCGTAGGCGAGGCCGTCGAGGGTACCCAGGCCGTACACGGGCACACCGAGCGCGAGACCGAAGGTGTCGGCGGTCATCAGGCCGACCCGCAGCCCGGTATAGGGGCCGGGGCCCATGCCCACGACGACGCCGGTGACGGCGTCGAGCCGGGTGTCCGCCTCGGCGAGGACCCGGTCGACGGCGGGCAGCAGCAGTTCCCCGTGCCGGCGCGCGTCGACCTGACTGGACGAGGCGACGACGGACGTGCCGTCGTGCAGGGCGACGGTGACGGCGGGGGTGGCGGTATCCAGAGCGAGCAAGAGCACGCAAACAGCCTACGGCGCTCACGCCCGACACACGGGCGGGCCGGTCCGGCGCGTGCCTGCTGCTACCGTCACAGCGAAGCAGTACGACGGAAACGATCAACGGATCGGGCACGTCGTACGAGAGGTATCCGGGCGACGCACCGCTTCCGCGCGTGCGGGGGTCGAGAGGTGGACACAGGGTGGCTAGGAGCAGCTCGGGATTCGTGGCCGGGCTCACCGTGGCGGCTGTCGCCATGGTCGGTTTCCTCGCCTACCAGGCGTCGGCGCACGTACCGGACACGCTGGGAAAGCCGCAGGTGAAGACCTCGGGGGCCCACGGGTCGAAGCCGGCCCCGGCCAAGAAGAACCCGGCGGCGCTGCCCGGCGGCTCCGGCACGGGTGAGCGGGTCGTGTACGCGCTCGGCGACGACCGGGTGTGGCTGGTGGGCCCGGACAACAAGGTGCAGCGCACGTTCCCGGTCACGCCCGGGACGGTGGATCCGCTGCCGGGGACGTACCAGGTGACCTCGCGGACCGCCGCCGGAACCGGTTCGGACGGCACGGCGGTCGAGCACATCGTGCGGTTCACGTCGAACCCCGTGGTGATCGGCTTCAGCGCGGCCGTGGACGGCGCGACGGCCAAGCCCGACCCCTCGAAGAAGCTGGGCGGGATCCGTGAGGCCCGTGCGGACGGCACGGCGATGTGGGAGTTCGCGACGACCGGCGAGAAGATCGTCGTCGTCCAGTAAGCCCAGTAATTCCGGCAAACCCGGTAAACCGGGTGAGAACCTTCGTCCGGTACGCGGCTGGGGCCCGTCCGGTCACCACGGGATACGGGCCCGCGGTCGCTCTACGCGGCTCTGCGGGGCTCCTCGGCCTCGGGGGTCGCCGGAGGTGCCCCCGGTTCGGGGCGCTGCGGCGGGGTCGAGACCGCCTTCGCGGCGGCACACGACGCCAGCAGGTCCCGCATCGGCACTCCGGCCGCCCCGGCCACCACGCGCGGCGGCGCCTCGTCGCGTTCTGAAGCCGGCATGGACGCCTCCTGGACTCGCGGGGGCGGACATGGTTAGGCAGCCCTAACCACGGACTGATGTCCATGTGACCACGCCCGGCACCTGCGGCGCAACACCTTGCCGACGGCTTGTCGGCACGTTCTGCCGAAATGACGAACGCCCTGGAGCCGCCGGATCCGCAGGCCCCGCATCCATCGCGGATACGAACTCCCCGAGCCCGGGACACAAGAAATACCCCGAACCCGGGGCGAAGCCCCGCCGAGGCCCCCTCAGGCCGACAACACGGCCAGGTCGACCGTCGCCCAGCGGGGTCCGAGGCCCGTGAAGGTGACATGGCGTACCTCGTCCGTCGTGTCCCCCACCGCGCGGTGGATGACCACGTGCAGCCGGTCGTCCGTCAGCTCCTCGACCTTGCCCTCGCCCCACTCCACGACGATCACGGATTCCGGCAGCGAGACGTCGAGGTCGAGATCCTCCATCTCGTCGAGCCCGCCGCCCAGGCGGTAGGCGTCCGCGTGGACCAGCGGCGGGCCGTCCCCGAGGGACGGGTGCACCCGGGCGATCACGAAGGTCGGCGAGGTGACCGCGCCGCGCACCCCGAGCCCCTCGCCGAGGCCGCGGGTCAGCGTGGTCTTGCCCGCACCCAGCTCGCCCTTCAGCATCACGAGGTCGCCGGCGCGCAGCAGCTTGGCCAGACGGCGCCCCAGCTCCTGCATCTGTTCGGGGGAGGTGACGGTGAACTCGGCGGTGACGCCCGGCAGCGGGGACTCAGCCGGGCTGTGCGGCGCTGGTGCTTCCATAGCCCCCCACGGTAGCCCCTGCGGGAACCGCTCCCGAGCGCGTCAGGAGGTCGGCGAGGCGGTCGGTGACGACCTCGGGATGCTCCAGCATCACCAGGTGTCCGGCGTCCGGCACGAGCACGAGTTCGGCGTCGGGCAGCAGATCGGCGATGACCTCGCTGTGCTCGCTCGGCGTCACCAGATCCTGGACGCCGGCCAGCACCAGCACGGGGAGGTCGGCGAAACGGGCCAGCGCCTCGGTCTTGTCGTGGTCGGCGAACGCCGGATAGAACTCGGCGACCACGTCGATCGGTGTGGCCTCGATCATCCGCTCGGCGAACCGGGCGACGGCCGGGTCGACGTCGCGGGAGGCGAACGAGTACCGCTTGATGATCCACTCGAACAGGTCGGCGGTGGCCCTGCGCCCCTTCTCCACCAGCTCGGCCTGCTGTCCCAGCGCCTTCAGCACGCCGGGGAGGACGCGGCGTATCGCGTTGACGCCCGCGACGGGCAGCCCGAAGCTGACCTCGCCGAGCCGCCCGGACGACGTGCCGACCAGGGCCACGCCGACGACCCGGTCACGGATCAGCTCGGGGTACTGGTCGGCGAGGGCCATCACCGTCATACCGCCCATGGAGTGCCCGACGAGGACGACCGGTCCCTCGGGCACGGCCGCGTCCAGCACGGCCTTGAGATCGCGCCCGAGCTGGTCGATGGAGACGGGTGTGCCGTCCGCCTGGGCGACCCCGCGCCCGGAGCGGCCATGGCTGCGCTGGTCCCAGTACACGGTCCGGACGACACCGCGCAGCGCGGCCCGCTGGAAGTGCCAGGAATCCTGGTTGAGGCAGTAGCCGTGGCTGAAGACGACGGTGACCGGGGCCGGGGCCTTGCGGCCGAAGAGCCGGCGGCGGCGCTGTGCGGGGATGCCGACGCCCCCCGGCTCCACGTCGTCGACCTCGTAGTACAGCTCGGTGCCGTCGTCCGCGTACGCCTTGCCGGGGGTGCCGCGGAGGGTTCCGTAGGGGCCGGCCGAGTCGAGGGCGAGCCGGGCCTTGCGGCGCATGCCGCGGCCGACCGTCATCCGTTCGAGGGCGACACCGGCCGCGGCACCCGCCGCGACCACGCCTATCGCGGCGCCGGCGAGGCCGGCGAGACGCCAGGTCCCGGTGGTGGCGGCGGTAGCGCCCGCGACAGCCTCCACCGCCTCCGCGCTCGTCTCGCTCACGGTCCCCTCCTCGCCGGAGCATCCGCGCTTCCTGCCCTGCGCGGATGCTCCGCTCGTCCTGCCCTACGCCTGCCTGGGTTCACCCGTGTGGGCTACCCATCTTGTTCTGTCTTCACATTTACGTAGACGCGGGGCACACGGGATCCGATCCGGGTCACGATTTCGTAAGCGATGGTTCCGGCCGCCTGCGCCCAGTCCTCGGCGGTGGGCTCGCCGTGGTCGCCGGGACCGAAGAGGACGGCCTCCGTGCCGGGCAAAGGCGCGTCGCCGCCCAGGTCGACCACGAACTGGTCCATGGCGATCCGGCCCGCGACCGTACGGAGCTTGCCGTCGACCAGGACCGGTCCGGCGCCGGAGGCGTGGCGCGGAATGCCGTCCGCGTAGCCGACCGGGACCAGGCCGAGGGTGGTGGTGCCGGGGGTGGTGTAGAGGTGTCCGTAGCTGACGCCGTGGCCGCCGGGGACCTGCTTCACCAGGGCGAGCGAGGCCTTCAGGCTCATCACGGGGCGCAGCCCGAAGTCGGCCGGGGTGCCGAGTTCGGGGCTGGGCGAGAGGCCGTAGACCGCGATCCCCGTCCGGACGAGGTCGAAGTGGGCCTCGGGCAGGGTCAGCGTGGCGGGCGAGTTGGCGATGTGGCGCACCTCCGGCCGCACACCCTGTTCCTCGGCGTACGCCACCATCTCGCGGAAACGGCCCAGTTGATCCTGGATGGAGGGGTGTCCGGGCTCGTCGGCACAGGCGAAGTGCGACCACAGGCCCACGACGGTGACCAGACCGTCCGCCTGGGCACGCAGGGCCTCGGCGACGAGTCCGGGCCAGTCCGAGGGCTGACAGCCGTTGCGCCCGAGACCGGTGTCGGCCTTGAGGTGGACCCGGGCGGGCGCGCCCGCCGCGGCCGCGGCCTCGCGCAGCTCCTCCAGCGCCCACAGATCGCTCACGGAGACGTCGATCTCGGCCTCGATCGCCCGCCGCCAGGGGCCGCCGGGGGTCCAGAGCCAGCACATCACACGCCCGGGCAGACCGGCCTCGCGCAGGGCGAAGGCCTCCTCGGGGGTGGCCGTGCCGAGCCACTGGGCACCGGCTTCCAGGGCCGCGCGGGCGCACGGGATGGCCCCGTGGCCGTACGCGTCCGACTTCACGACGGCCATCAGGGCCGCGCCGGGCGCGAGGGCACGCAGGGCACGTACGTTCGCCCGCAGGGCGGCCAGATCGATCTCGGCGCGGGCACGCAGGGGTGCTGTCTCAGAACTCGTCATCGCGCCACCAGTGTCTCAGAGGCCTCCGCCGGCGTTCCGGCACCGATGCCGCCCTCGGCCGGCGGCCGAGGCGAACGGCCCTGCGGGGCCCGGCAGACGAGAGGCGCGCCGCCGTCCCCTCAGTTCCGTACGTCACTCCGTACGTCAGCTCCGAACGTCCCGCCATGCCTCCGGGATCGCGTTCGCCACGTCATGGGCTCCGGCGGGGGCGCCGTCCGCCGCGTAGCGGCCCGCGAGACCGTGCAGATAGGCCGCCACACTGCCGGCGTCCCGCGCCGGGAGACCGGCCGCGAGCAGCGAGCCCGACAGCCCGGACAGCACGTCTCCGCTGCCCGCGGTCGCGAGCCACGGCGTGCCCGTGGCGTTCACCCGCACCGGCCCGCCCCCGGGGTTCGCCACCAGCGTGGTGGAGCCCTTGAGCAGGACGGTCGCCCGGTACCGGGCCGCCAGTTCCCGCACCGCCGTGAGCCGGGCGCCCTCCACCTCCTCGCGCGACACGCCGAGCAGCGCGGCCGCCTCACCGGCGTGCGGGGTCATCAGCGTCGGCGCGGTGCGGCCGCGTACGGCGTCCCGGTCGGCCAGCCGCAGTCCGTCCGCGTCGACGAGCACCGGCACGTCCGCCTCCAGGACCTCCGCCACCGTCGCCGCGTCGTCCCCCGCGCCCGGGCCGACGACCCACGCCTGCACCCGCCCGGCCTTCGCGGGTCCCCGGTCGGACACCAGCGTCTCCGGGAACCGGGCGATCACCGCGCTTCCGGCGGGTCCCACATACCGCACGGCTCCGGCCCCGCCCCGCAGCGCGCCCGCCACGGCGAGCACGGCCGCGCCGGGGTAGCGGGCGGATCCGGCGGCGATGCCGACGACCCCGCGCCGGTACTTGTCGCTCTCCGCCCGCGGCAGCGGCAGCAGCGCCGCCACGTCCGCGTGTTGCAGCGCCTCGAGTTCCGCCTCCTCCGGCAGGTCGAGCCCGATGTCCACGAGGCGTACCGAACCGGCGTACTCCCGCGCCGGATCGATCAGCAGGGCCGGCTTGTGGGTGCCGAAGGTCACGGTGAGGTCCGCGTGTACCGCCTCGCCCCGCACCTCCCCGCCGTCCGCCTCGACCCCGCTCGGCAGATCGACGGCGACGACGGCCGCGGGCGACCGTTCGGCGAGCGCGGCGAGCGCGGCGGCCACCGGCCGCAGTCCGCCCTTGCCACCGATGCCGACGATGCCGTCGACGACGAGGTCGGCCCGCCCGATCAGCTCCTCGGCGGCCTTCGAGGGCTCCGTGACCGAGCCGCCCGCCCTGCGCAGGGCGATGAGCCCGCCCCCGTGGGCGCGTCCGGGCGACAGCAGTACGGCGGTGACGCCCGCCCCGCGCCGGGCGAGCCGCGCCCCGGCGTACAGGGCGTCACCGCCGTTGTCCCCGCTGCCGACCAGCAGCACCACCCGGCTGCCGTACACCCGTCCGAGCAAGTCCGCGCAGGTCGCGGCCAGTCCGGCGGCGGCGCGCTGCATCAGCGCTCCCTCCGGAAGCCGTGCCATGAGGGAACGCTCGGCAGCCCTGACCGTCTCCACGCTGTACGCAGTACGCATACCGTCGAGTCTCCCCCACGTATGCCGTACGTCGACGGAGGCGGTCCCCGGTGCTACCCCTCGGCCACCACCACCGCCGACGCCACGCCCGCGTCATGGCTGAGCGAGATGTGCCAGGAGGTGACGCCGAGTTCGGTGGCGCGAGCCGCGACCGTGCCCGTCACCCGCAGCCGCGGCTGCCCGCTGTCCTCGACGTAGACCTCCGCGTCGGTCCAGTGCAGCCCGCCCGGCGCGCCCAGGGCCTTGGCCACCGCCTCCTTGGCGGCGAACCGGGCGGCCAGCGAGGCGACACCGCGCCGCTCGCCGCTGGGCAGCAGCAACTCACGCTCCAGGAACAGCCGTTCGACCAGTCCGGGCGTACGCCGCAACGACGCCGCGAACCGGTCGATCTCGGCCACGTCGATACCGACCCCGATGATGCTCATCCGGGCACTCTACGACCCGTCCGGCGACCGCCGGCTCCGCTCCGCGGTGACCACATCGGCCTCATGCGTCGCGATGACGGCCTGATCGAGGAAGCGGGTGAGCGCATCCGTATCGAGGTGCAGGTGGAGACCCCGGTGGAGATGCTTGGAGAACTTCACACCACGCGTGTCCAGGACGCGCAGGATGGGCGCCGTCCAGGCCGAGCGATACCCCGCGGCGAAACCTGCGGCCCACTGCTCCGGGTGGTCCTCCCCCTCCGCCCTGGCGCGAATCCGGGCCACCTCTTCAAGGGGAGGAACCCCGCGCTGTCTGAGACGCTCCAGCCCGAACCGGAAGTCACCCACCACCTTGGGCACGGGGATACCCAACGCGAGGCACATCGCTATGAACCGGTAGAGGTCGAACAGCTCCGACGGCATGTCCTGCCTGCTGTCTTGCTGATCGGCCAATGCTCAGGCCTGCCCAGGACTGGTACTGGTCCCCGGAACCTCGGGGTCCACGGCGAACAGATCCCCGGCCGCCGTGGCCGTCAGGGAACGGTCGAACCAGAGGGCGAGGGTGTCGAGGTCGGTGCACGAGGTGATGCGCTCCCGTGCCTCCTCGGGGACAGGAATCCCGTGCTTCTCCAGGACGCGCAGGATCAGCGAGGCGCGGTCTTCGGCTTTGCCCTCGGCTTTCCCCTCGGCCTTCCCCTCGGCCTTCCCCTCGGCCTTGCCTTCGGCCTTCCCCTCGGCCTTGCCTTCGGCCTTCCCTTCGGCCTTGCCTTCCAGGTAGGCGGTTTCGCGGACTGTCCCACGACCAGGGAAGTAACTGACGAACGACATGATTTCCCTCAATTTCTGTCCGGCCGGGGAGTTCCCCAGGCTGATTTCCAGGAAGTCGGCGAAGTAGTCGGCGGTCTCGGGGTCCGTGTCCCGGATCTCCTGAAGGGCGGTTACCGTTGCCTGCAGTATGGCGCCGCAGTCGCTGCTGCGGGCGTGCGCCAGGGCGGAGAACACCGCCAGTGCGGGGTTCTTCGCCGCGGTCCTGGCGTCGGTGATCACCGGCAAATTGTCCGGCCCGGCAACCAGTGGATACGTCCGCTGGGCCGTCCAGCCGCGCGTGCCGCAGTCGAAGGGGCCGGTCGCCCACTTGGCCGTGGCCGGGTCCTGGCACACCACGAGAAGCAGCACGGGCAGGCGGAACTTGGCCTGAAGATAGGCGACATAGTACGCCCAACTGGACGCCTTCTCCTCGTCTTTGCCCGACTGTGACTCGATGGCGAGCAGGAAGTCCTCACCGTCGGACGGGCCGACCCGCAGCACGGTGTCCACGCGTCGCTCCAGCGGCCGAATCTCCGTCACGTCCGTGGTGATGGCATCCACGGTCGCCTTTTCGGATAACGGGACGCCCAGCACCCCGAACACGGGAGCCAGGATCTCGGGCCGCTCCTGGAAGATG
Source organism: Streptomyces sp. NPDC002513 (assembly GCF_053595355.1). Classification (NCBI taxonomy): domain Bacteria; kingdom Bacillati; phylum Actinomycetota; class Actinomycetes; order Kitasatosporales; family Streptomycetaceae; genus Streptomyces; species Streptomyces sp. NPDC002513. Next base: position 157,349 of record NZ_JBSFXK010000007.1, read on the forward strand.
CGGTGCATGCCCTCATGAGCTGATGTGACCATGTGCGCAATCTAGGTGGATCAAGGGACGGATTGTCCGGGCGATAGGTCGGCGTTCACCCTTTCGAGCGGCGAAAAAACGATCAAGCCGCGGTGAGGTCACCTACGCGGCAGTGCGAGAAATGGCTGCTGCACGCATGCCGGACCACCGAAGTGCGGGTCGGTGAGGACTTGGGGCACGTCCGCGGCCGTGGTGTACAGCGGTCGCGGGCAGGCAGTTGGCTCCGCAGGTGCGACACATTTCCCGAATGTGTCGCAGTTCGGCCGGTGCACCACCTTCGGGGACACGACCGCCGCAAGGGCACCCCACCTTCGTCGGGCCCTGAAGGGTCACTCCACGGTCACCGACTTCGCCAGGTTGCGCGGCTGATCGACCTCGTTGCCCCGCGCCGTCGCCAGCTCGCAGGCGAACACCTGCAACGGCACCGTCGCGACCAGCGGCTGAAGCAGCGTCGGGGTCGCCGGGATGCGGATCAGATGGTCGGCGTACGGCACCACCGCCTCGTCGCCCTCCTCCGCGATCACGATCGTGCGCGCACCCCTCGCCCGGATCTCCTGGATGTTCGACACGATCTTGTCGTGCAGGACCGAGCGGCCACGCGGTGACGGCGCCACGATCACGACCGGCAGGTCCGCCTCGATCAGTGCGATCGGCCCGTGCTTCAGCTCGCCCGCCGCGAAGCCCTCGGCGTGCATGTACGCCAGCTCCTTGAGCTTGAGGGCGCCTTCGAGGGCCACCGGATAGCCCACGTGCCGCCCGAGGAACAGCACCGCCTTCTTCGCGGCGAGCGAGCGCGCCAGCTTCCGTACCGGTTCCATGGTCTCCAGGACCCGTTCGACCTCCTGGGAGATCTTCGACAGGTCGCGGACCACGGCCCGGATCTCGTCGCCCCACTGGGTGCCGCGCACCTGGCCCAGGTACAGGGCCACCAGGTAGCAGGCGACGAGCTGGGTCAGGAACGCCTTGGTGGACGCGACCGCGACCTCCGGGCCCGCGTGCGTGTAGAGCACCGCGTCCGACTCGCGCGGGATCGTCGAGCCGTTGGTGTTGCAGATCGCCAGCACCTTGGAGCCCTGCTCGCGGGCGTGCCGGAGCGCCATCAGGGTGTCCATGGTCTCGCCGGACTGGGAGATGGCGATGACCAGCGTGCGCGGGTGGAGGATCGGGTCCCGGTAGCGGAACTCGCTGGCCAGCTCCACCTCGCACGGGATCCGCGTCCAGTGCTCGATGGCGTACTTGGCGATCAGCCCGGCGTGGAAGGCGGTCCCGCAGGCCACGATCACGATCTTGTCGATCTCACGCAGCTCGGCGGCCGAGATCCGCACCTCGTCCAGCGTCAGCGAGCCGGCCGCGTCGATCCGGCCGAGCAGGGTGTCGGCGACCGCCTTGGGCTGCTCGGCGATCTCCTTGAGCATGAAGTAGTCGTAGCCGCCCTTCTCGGCGGCCGAGGCGTCCCAGTCGACGTGGTACGAGCGGACGTCGGCGGGCCGGCCGTCGAAGCCGGTGACCGTCACCCCGTCCCGGCGCAGCTCCACCACCTGGTCCTGGCCCAGCTCGATCGCGGAGCGGGTGTGGGCGATGAAGGCGGCGACATCGGAGGCGAGGAACGCCTCGCCCTCGCCGACGCCCACCACGAGCGGGGAGTTCCGCCGGGCGCCCACGACCACGTCCGGATCGTCGGCGTGCACCGCGACCAGCGTGAACGCGCCCTCCAGTCGCCGGCACACCAGCCGCATCGCCTCCGCGAGGTCCGCGGTGGCGGAGAACGCCTCGGTGAGCAGATGGGCGACGACCTCGGTGTCCGTCTCGGAGGCGAGGGCGTGGCCGCGCTCCTCCAGTTCGGCCCGCAGGGCAGCGAAGTTCTCGATGATGCCGTTGTGGACGACGGCGACGCGTCCGGCGTTGTCGAGGTGGGGGTGCGCGTTGGCGTCGGTGGGACCGCCGTGGGTGGCCCAACGGGTGTGCCCGATGCCCGTGTTGCCGCTCGGCAGCGGCCGTTCGACCAGCGCCTTCTCCAGGTTCACCAGTTTGCCGGCCTTCTTGGCGGCGGCCAGGCTGCCGTCCGCGAGCACGGCGACGCCCGCGGAGTCGTAGCCCCGGTATTCCAGCCGTTTCAGTCCGGCCACGACGACATCGAGCGCCGACTGCGGTCCCACATATCCTACGATTCCGCACATGTTCGGCAGCCTACGGTCCAGGCGGTGCCCCGACCTCTCGAATCCTGCCCGAAATCGGAAATTCCCACTGGCGTACGAACGCCGAACCGGCCCGTCTTGCGTATCGGCCGGAGCCCGGGTACGGCCCGTCGAGCCGCCTCGGCGGGCATCGTCCGGATGGCCATGGACGCGACGTGACCGAGGCCACTGAGCGGCCTGTTCAAACTCTGTTCACAATGGACTGTGATCTCTCCGGTCTCCTCGATGCCCCGGAGCGCCCACCGGCCCAGGCCGGAGGCGACTCCCTACGTCGACCTCACCCGTGCCGAGTGGAGCGCGCTGCGCGACAAGACACCGCTCCCCCTGACCGCCGAGGAGGTGGAGAAGCTCCGCGGCCTCGGCGATGTGATCGACCTCGACGAGGTGCGGGACATCTACCTCCCGCTGTCCCGGCTCCTCAATCTCTACGTCGGCGCCACGGACGGCCTGCGCGGCGCCCTGAACACCTTCCTCGGCGAGCAGGGCTCCCAGTCCGGCACGCCCTTCGTGATAGGCGTGGCGGGCTCCGTCGCGGTCGGCAAGTCGACCGTGGCCCGACTGCTCCAGGCCCTGCTGTCCCGCTGGCCGGAGCACCCGCGCGTGGAACTGGTGACCACCGACGGCTTCCTGCTGCCGACCAAGGAACTCCAGGCCCGCGGGCTGATGTCCCGCAAGGGCTTCCCCGAGTCGTACGACCGCCGCGCGCTCACCCGGTTCGTCGCCGACATCAAGGCCGGCAAGGACGAGGTGACGGCCCCGGTCTACTCGCACCTGATCTACGACATCGTCCCCGGCCGGAAGCTCACCGTCCGCCGGCCGGACATCCTCATCGTCGAGGGCCTCAACGTGCTCCAGCCCGCCCTTCCCGGCACGGACGGCCGCACCCGGGTCGGCCTCGCGGACTACTTCGACTTCAGCGTGTACGTCGACGCCCGCCCCGAGGACATCGAACGCTGGTACCTCAACCGGTTCAAGAAGCTCCGTCAGACGGCCTTCCAGAACCCGTCCTCGTACTTCCGCAAGTACACCCAGGTCTCCGAGGAGGAGGCCCTCGACTACGCCCGGACGACCTGGCGGACCATCAACAGGCCGAATCTGCTGGAGAACGTCGCCCCGACCCGCGGACGCGCCACCCTGGTGCTGCGCAAGGGCCCCGATCACAAGGTGCAGCGGCTGAGTCTGCGCAAGCTGTGAACTCCCGTTCGCCGGGGCTGTTAGAAAGGCGTCATGCTGCATCTGCGTCTGATCACCCCGGCCGAACAGACGGACACCGTGGTCCGCCTGATCGAGGAGACGGTCGGCACCGCGCACCTCGTCGTGATTGCGGGCGCCGCCCGCGACCCGGCCGGCGATGTCGTGATGTGCGACGTCGCGCGGGAGGCGGGTGACGAACTGCTCGGGAAGCTCAAGGAATCGGGCCTGGAGCAGACCGGTTCGATCGCGGTCGAGAACATCGAACTGTCGTTGTCGCGGCGTGCCGAGATGGCTGAGGAGGAGGCGCCCGGCGAGAGCGCGGACGCGGTGCTGTGGGAGCAGCTGGAGGAGGTGACACACGAGGAGTCGACGCTGTCGGTCACCTACGTCGCCTTCCTCGCGCTCGCCACGATGATCGCGGCCTGCGGTGTCGTCCTCGACAACGCGATCCTGATCGTGGGAGCCATGGCGGTGGGTCCGGAGTTCGGCCCGCTGGCCGGGCTGAGCACCGCGCTGGTGCAGCGGGCGCCGCGGCTGGCGCTGCGCTCGCTGAGCGCGCTCCTCGTGGGGTTCGCGGCGGCCCTGCTGGTGGCGGTCGGCTTCACCTACTTCATGGACGCCGTCGGCCTGTTCAGCCGGGTCAAGCTGGACGCCGCGCGGCCCAACACCAATTTCATCTACCAGCCGGACGCGTTCTCGTTCGTCGTCGCGGTCCTCGCGGGCATCGCCGGCACACTCTCGCTGACCTCGGCGAAGTCGGGGGCGCTGATCGGCGTGGCGATCTCGGTCACCACGGTCCCGGCCGCGGCGAACGCGGCCGTGGCCTTCAGCTACGACGAATACCGGCAGGCATGGGGGTCCACCGAGCAGTTGCTGCTGAACATGCTCGGCATCGTCCTGGCGGGCGGCCTCACGCTGCTGGCCCAGAAGTGGTTCTGGGCCAGGAAGCGCGCCCGTGCCGGTGAGGCGGTCAGGGCCTAGCCGGGCGCCGACCTCACGGCGTCCGGCCTAACCGAGCGCCGACTTCACCGCGTCCGCGAGACGGCCGGCTACCGACCTGGCCTGCTCGATGTCCGCGGCCTCGACCATGACCCGTACGAGCGGCTCCGTGCCCGAGGGACGCAGCAGCACCCGTCCGGTGGCGCCCAGCTCCCGCTCGGCCTCGGTCACCGCGGTGGCCAGCTCGGCGGAAGTGGCGACGCGGTCCTTGTCGACGTCCGGGACGTTCACGAGGACCTGCGGCAGCCGCTCCATCACGGACGCGAGGTCCTTGAGCGTACGACCGGTCTCCGCGACCCGCGCGGCCAGCATCAGACCGGTCAGCGTGCCGTCGCCGGTGGTGGCGTGGTCGAGGATGATGACGTGGCCGGACTGCTCGCCGCCCAGGGCGTAGCCCTTGTCCTTCATCTCCTCCAGCACATACCGGTCACCGACCGAGGTCTGGACGAGCTGGATGCCCTCGCGCTCCATGGCCAGCTTGAAGCCCAGGTTCGACATGACCGTCGCGACAACGGTGTCGGAGCGCAGTGCGGAACGCTCCCGCATCGCCAGCGCGAGCACGGCCAGGATCTGGTCGCCGTCCACCTCCTCACCGGTGTGGTCCACGGCGAGAGCGCGGTCGGCGTCCCCGTCGTGCGCGATGCCCAGGTCGGCGCCGTGCTCGACGACGGCGGCCTTCAGCTTGTCCAGGTGGGTGGAGCCGCAGCCGTCGTTGATGTTGAGCCCGTCCGGCTCCGTGCCGATCGTGACGATCTCGGCGCCCGCCCGGCTGAACGCCTCGGGCGAGACCCGGGCGGCGGCGCCGTGTGCCTCGTCCAGGACGATCTTGAGCCCGTCGAGCCGGTTCGGGAGGACCCCGATGAGATGGGCGACGTACTGGTCGAAGCCCTCGTCGTACGCCTTCACCCGGCCGACGCCGGCACCGGTGGGCCGGTCCCAGGGAGCACCGGTGCGGTGCTCCTCGTACACGGCCTCGATCTTGTCCTCCAGCTCGTCGGCGAGCTTGTGGCCACCGCGGGCGAAGAACTTGACGCCGTTGTCGGGCATGGCGTTGTGGCTGGCGGAGAGCATGACACCGAGGTCGGCGCCGAGCGCCCCGGTCAGATACGCGACGGCCGGGGTGGGCAGCACGCCGACGCGCAGCACGTCCACGCCCGCGCTGGCGAGGCCGGCGACCACGGCGGCCTCCAGGAACTCCCCGGACGCACGCGGATCGCGTCCGACGACCGCCGTCGGCCGGTGGCCCTGGAACGTGCCCGCCTCGGCCAGTACGTGAGCCGCCGCCACGGACAGGCCGAGTGCCATCTCGGCCGTGAGGTCTGCGTTGGCGACACCGCGCACGCCGTCCGTACCGAAGAGTCGTCCCACTGTGCTGTCCTCCGAACTTGCTGCAGATGTGCGGCTCATGCCGAGTGTCCAGGCCCGTGCGGGACAGGTACATCCCTCAGGCCTGTCTTGAGGCTTATCCCACGCAGCCGCCCCGAGCCTGTCGGGATTGCTCCATAAGCCCCATCAGCGCCCTAAGCCGTTGATAAGAACCTTTCCGCGTAAACGAACCGCCCCGGCGGCACAGAGCGTGCTGCCGGGGCGATACGTGCGCGCAGCAGGCGGTACGAGCCTGCGCGACCAGCGGCGCGATTAGCGCTTGCTGTACTGCGGCGCCTTGCGGGCCTTCTTCAGACCGGCCTTCTTGCGCTCGACCGCACGGTCGTCGCGGCGCAGGAAGCCGGCCTTCTTCAGCGGGCCGCGGTTGTTGTCGACGTCCGCCTCGTTCAGGGCGCGGGCGACACCGAGACGGAGCGCACCGGCCTGACCCGAGACACCGCCACCCGCGATGCGGGCGATGATGTCGTAGCGGCCCTCGAGCTCGAGCACCTTGAAGGGCTCGTTCACTTCCTGCTGGTGCACCTTGTTCGGGAAGTAGTCCTCAAGGGTGCGACCATTGATCTTCCACTTGCCGGAGCCCGGAACGATCCGGACACGGGCGATGGCGTTCTTACGACGGCCCAGGCCGGCGGCCGGCTGGGGCTCACCGAAGCGCGAGGCAAGGGACTCGGAGGTGTACTCACCCTCCAGCGGGACCTCGGTCTCGGTGGTGTAGCTGTCGATGTCAAGCTCTTCGAGCGGCTGCTCGGCAGTGGTCTCGGCCACGATTCTCCTCAGATTCTCTTCAGTCTTAGGGGGTGGCCGGACTTACTGCGCGACCTGGGTGATCTCGAACGGCACCGGCTGCTGGGCGGCGTGCGGGTGCTGGTCACCCTTGTAGACCTTCAGCTTCGAGAGCATCTGACGGCCCAGGGAGTTCTTGGGGAGCATGCCCTTGACGGCCTTCTCGACGGCCTTCTCGGGGTTGTTCGCCAGCAGGTCGTCGTAGCGGACGGAACGCAGACCACCCGGGTAACCGGAGTGGCGGTACGCCATCTTCTGGGTCCGCTTGTTACCGGACAGGTGCACCTTGTCCGCGTTGATGATGATGACGAAGTCGCCGGCGTCCACGTGGGGCGCGTAAATCGGCTTGTGCTTGCCGCGCAGAAGGGTGGCGGCAGTGGTGGCCAGACGGCCCAGGACGACGTCCTGAGCGTCGATGACGTGCCACTGACGCGTCACATCGCCGGGCTTGGGGCTGTACGTACGCACGGTTCGTAGCCTTCGCTTCTTCAGTGAGGTTCCTGACAAGGTCACCGAAGACGATCACGACAGCCCTGACCGCACCACGGTGACGCAAGCCGCGTGCTGGTCGCTGGTCATCGGCCCGGCGGACCGGTGTAAGGGCCCCTCACGTGAGAATGAGCAAGCCAATACACATAACGAACAGCCAGAATAACGGGGCGACCGACACGGGTCAAAACGGGGCCGCCGCCACCCGGCCGTGTCATCCGGGTGACCGGAGCTTTGTCTCGCTTGAGCTGTGTTGTCGCCGTGGTGCCCGCCGAAGGGGAACAAGGCGGTCCATGGCGCGTCTAAGATGCGCCGCATGAGTTATGGGCAGGGGGAGCCCCCGTGGGATCCCTGGACACCGAGTTCCCAGCAGGGCAGCCGCAACGCCACCCCTGACTGGGCCGCGCTCGCCGAGGCCTCCGAGGCGCGCAACAAGCGCCGCCGGCTGCTGCTGATCCTCGGCGGGGCCCTGGCCACGATCGGCATCGGCGCCGCCGTCGCGGTCGCGGTCGTGAACGCGAACGGCAAGACCACGGCCTCCGACCAGCCGGCCACCGCCCTGCCCAGCACGGCGGACATCCCCAGTGAGAGCGCCGACCCGGCCCCGTCCTTCGCCCCGACCTCGGCCCCGCCCCCGCTGAACCCGATGGACTTCATCTCCAGCGCCACGAAGGACACGGCCCCGATCAGCGCGAACACGCTGTTCCCCGGCACTCAGCTGACCGTGGGCGCGAACGTCTACAAGCGGGGCCCCTCGGCCGCCACGAACACCTGCGCCTCGGCCGTCCAGGGCACCCTGCCCGCGGTGCTCACCAAGAACGACTGCACCACCCTCTTCCGCGCCACCTACACCAAGGACGGCGTCGCGGTGACGGTCGGTGTGGCCCTGTTCGACACCGCGTCCCAGGCGACCAAGGCGAAGCAGGAAGCGGACGGCAAGAGCATCATCACCTCGCTGTTCGGCAAGGGCGTGCCGGCGTTCTGCCGGACGGTGGTCTGCCGTTCCACCACCAATTCCTACGGCCGCTACGCCTATTTCACGCTCGCCGGCTTCACCAGCGGCAAGAACGTGACGGCCAAGGACGCCACGGTCTTCGCGGCCGGCGACGACCTGGCCGAGTTCACCTTCCGCCAGATCCGCCGCCGCGGCGAGGCGCAGGCGTCCGCGGCCTCCAACCGGTAGCGCCACGGGGGAGCCGCCGGGTGCCCCGCCGTCCCGGAGCGCCCGGACACCGTCCGGGCGCTCAGCAGCAGCCCGCCCCCGGCAGCGTCCGCTTGTTCCGCGCCTCCTTGTTCCGCGCGGCCAGCAGCTCGTCGGCCGGGTAGCCGACCTCCTCCAGGGTGAGCCCGTGCGGCCGTACGACGTGCACCGCCGAGTCCCGCACCCCGGCGGCCAGCACCTTCCCGGGCCAGTCGGGCGGGCGGTGCCCGTCCCCCACGAACAGCAGCGCCCCGATCAGCGAGCGCACCATGTTGTGACAGAACGCGTCGGCTCGGACGGTGGCGGTGACGATCCCGTCCTCCCCGCGCACCAGGCTCAGCTCCTGGAGGGTGCGGATGGTGGTGGCGCCCTCACGCCTCTTGCAGTAGGCGGCGAAGTCGTGCTCCCCGAGGAGCAGCCGGGCCGCCTCGTTCATGGCGTCGACGTCGAGCGGCCAGTCGTGCCACAGGACATGGTCGCGCAGCAGGGGATCGACTCCGCCGGGATTGTCGGTGACCCGGTACGCGTACCGCCGCCAGACGGCCGAGAAACGGGCGTTGAAGCCGCTGGGGGCCTCCCGCAGGGCCCACACCCGTACGTCCTTGGGCAGACGCCCCGCGAGCCGCTTCAGCAGCTTCCCACGGTGTTCGCCCCAGACTCCCAGGGGCAGATCGACATGGGCCACCTGTCCCCGCGCGTGCACCCCGGCGTCGGTCCGCCCGGCCACGGTCAGCTCGTACGTCTCCCCGGACCGGGTGACCGTCCGCAGGGCGTCCTCGATCTCTCCCTGCACGGTCCGCCTGCCGCCGGCCTGCTTGGCCCAGCCATGGAAGTCGGTGCCGTCGTAGGAGAGGTCGAGACGGACGCGGACGTGTCCGGGCTGTACTTCGTCACTCACTTCTCGATCCTCTCAGGTACGCGAAAGCGGGCCCGCCCCGCGAAGGGCGGACCCGCTCAAGGAGCGAGGGCAGAGCCTCAGGCGTCCTTGGACTCCTCGGCGGGAGCCTCGGTGGCCTCGTCGGCGGCCGGAGCCGCGTCCTCGACCTTGGTCTCCTCGACCTTGGTCTCCTCGGCCTCCTTGACGGCGCGCTTGGTCGCCGCCTCGGCCTCGCCGACCGCCTTCTGCTGCACCGTCAGCGCCTCGACCAGCTCGATCACGGCCATGGGCGCGTTGTCGCCACGGCGGTTACCGATCTTGGTGATGCGGGTGTAGCCACCCGGACGGTTCTCGTAGCGCGGGCCGATCTCGGTGAAGAGCGTGTGGACGACGCTCTTGTCCGTGATCACCTGGAGCACCTGACGGCGGTTGTGAAGGTCGCCCTTCTTCGCCTTGGTGACCAGACGCTCGGCGTACGGGCGCAGGCGGCGGGCCTTCGCCTCGGTGGTGGTGATACGGCCGTGCTCGAACAGCGCCTTCGCGAGGTTCGCGAGCAGCAGCTTCTCGTGCGCGGCGCTGCCGCCCATACGGGCGCCCTTGGTGGGCCTCGGCATCGTGTTTCTCCTAGGTGTCTGCCCCGGCCGTGTCAGGTACCAGGGTCAGTATCCGAGCGGGCGGTTGCCCGTCGGAGATCCGGAGGCAGCCCCGAGGGGCGCCTCCGGAAGGGGCGCGGGGAACTGCGCGGCCGGCCGGAACCGGCCCCGCAGACGCAGTACGGCCTCCCCGCGGAGCGCTCAGTACTGCTCGGTCTCGACGAATCCGGCGTCCACGTCGTCGTCGGCGCCGAAGGCGTCGGCGGCGGCGGTGGGGTCGAATCCGGGCGGGCTGTCCTTCAGGGCCAGGCCCATGCCGGACAGCTTCGCCTTGACCTCGTCGATGGACTTCGCACCGAAGTTGCGGATGTCCAGGAGGTCGGCCTCGGAGCGGGCGACGAGCTCACCCACGGAGTGGATGCCCTCGCGCTTGAGGCAGTTGTAGGAGCGGACCGTGAGTTCCAGCTCCTCGATCGGCAGTGCCAGGTCGGCGGCCAGGGCGGCGTCCGTCGGGGACGGGCCCATGTCGATGCCCTCGGCGTCGATGTTCAGCTCGCGGGCGAGGCCGAACAGCTCGACCAGGGTCTTGCCGGCCGACGCCATGGCGTCACGCGGACGCATGGCCTGCTTGGTCTCGACGTCGACGATCAGCTTGTCGAAGTCGGTGCGCTGCTCGACACGGGTCGCCTCGACCTTGTAGGTGACCTTGAGGACCGGCGAGTAGATCGAGTCGACCGGGATACGGCCGATCTCCTGGCCCACCTGCTTGTTCTGCACGGCGGAGACGTAACCGCGACCGCGCTCGACGGTCAGCTCCATCTCCAGCTTGCCCTTGCCGTTGAGCGTGGCGAGGACGAGGTCGGGGTTGTGCACCTCGACACCGGCCGGGGGCGCGATGTCGGCGGCGGTGACCAGACCCGGGCCCTGCTTGCGCAGGTACATCACGACCGGCTCGTCGTGCTCGGAGGAGACGACCAGCTGCTTGATGTTGAGGATCAGGTCGGTGACGTCCTCCTTGACGCCCGGCACGGTGGTGAACTCGTGCAGAACGCCGTCGATGCGGATGGACGTGACCGCCGCACCCGGGATCGAGGAGAGGAGCGTACGGCGCAGGGAGTTGCCGAGGGTGTAGCCGAAGCCCGGCTCCAGCGGCTCGATCACGAACCGGGAGCGGAACTCGTCGACGACCTCTTCGGTCAACGAGGGACGCTGAGCGATCAGCATGTGTGGATCAGATCCTTCATTCGTGGACGCCCGCTATTTGACGTCCGACGGACACCGCACCCGTGAAACGTGCGGGTACTGCAAGGGTACGGGCGGCACGACCCGAAGGAGCCGTACCGCCCGGAAACCACTGCCCGGCGACTGCCGGACGAAGCAGCCGTGCGTCAGACGCGGCGGCGCTTCGGCGGACGGCAGCCGTTGTGCGGGGTCGGGGTGACGTCCTGGATGGAGCCGACCTCGAGGCCCGTGGCCTGCAGGGAGCGGATCGCGGTCTCACGACCGGAGCCCGGGCCCTTGACGAACACGTCGACCTTGCGCATGCCGTGCTCCTGGGCGCGGCGGGCAGCCGACTCGGCGGCCATCTGCGCGGCGAACGGCGTGGACTTCCGGGAGCCCTTGAAGCCGACGTGGCCGGCGGAGGCCCAGGAGATCACGTTGCCGGACGGGTCGGTGATCGAAACGATGGTGTTGTTGAACGTGCTCTTGATGTGCGCGTGGCCGTGAGCGACGTTCTTCTTTTCCTTGCGGCGCACCTTCTTGGCAGCGCCCTGACGTCCCTTGGGGGGCATCTACTAACTCCTACGGGAGGTGGTCGGTCCTACAGCGAAGACCGTGGACAGGTGTCCGCTGCGGACTACTTCTTGCCCGGCTTCTTCTTGCCGGCGATGGCGCGACGCGGGCCCTTGCGGGTGCGGGCGTTGGTGCTGGTGCGCTGACCGCGGACGGGCAGACCGCGGCGGTGCCGCAGACCCTGGTAGGTACCGATCTCGACCTTGCGGCGGATGTCGGCCTGGATCTCGCGACGGAGGTCACCCTCGGTCTTGATGTTGTTGTCGACGTACTCGCGGATCGCGACGAGCTGCTCCTCGGAGAGGTCGCGAACGCGGGTGTTCGGGTCGACGCCGGTCGCAGCCAGCGTCTCCTGCGAGAGGGTCCGGCCGATGCCGAACACATAGGTGAGGGCGATCTCCACGCGCTTTTCGCGCGGGATGTCGACACCGGAAACGCGTGCCATTCAATGGCTCCAGTTGACTACTCGGAGGTCTTCGACAGGACCGGCTCCCATTCGCCGTACGAGGTACGAACTGGGTCCCCAGCCTCCGAACCGGGGGTGTCGAGCCATGCGGCTCGGGCCCTGCGTATGAACTATTCAGCTCGCGTCGCGCGAGTCTCTGCGAATCGATGCAGAGGGTGCGGTCGTGCGTCAGCCCTGGCGCTGCTTGTGGCGCGGGTTCTCGCAGATGACCATGACCCGCCCATGACGGCGGATCACCCTGCACTTGTCGCAGATCCTCTTGACGCTCGGCTTGACCTTCATGGGATGTGAGGTTCTCCGGGTCAGTGCCACCACCCCGCGTTCGCGGGATGCGCACCCCGCGAACGCGGGGTACGGGCAGGATCTACTTGTAGCGGTAGACGATCCGGCCACGCGTCAGGTCGTACGGAGACAACTCCACCACGACCCGGTCGTCAGGGAGGATGCGGATGTAGTGCATACGCATCTTGCCGCTGATGTGTGCCAGGACCTGGTGACCGTTCTGGAGCTCGACCTTGAACATGGCGTTCGGCAGAGACTCGACGACAGTGCCCTCGATCTCGATGGCACCTTGCTTCTTGGCCACGCTTCGCCCTTCGAATCGACTACCTTGATCGACTCCATACGAGCGCATGCGGACATGCGGGTGCAAGAGAGCCGACGAGTCAGTCTACGTCAGCGCACCCGGAAACACGAATCCGGGGAGCCTGCCCCACCGCGAAGATCATTATGCGAGCGGATCGGGAGCCGCGGTGATGCCGTACTCCGCGAGCTTGGCCTTGCCGCCGTCGGGAGCCGTGAGCACCAGAGGGCCCTGCTCGGTCAGGGCGACGGAGTGCTCCCAGTGGGACGCCCACGTACCGTCCGTGGTGATCACGGTCCATTCGTCCGGCAGGACCTCCGTCTTCGGCGTGCCCAGCGACACCATCGGCTCGATGGCGAGGCAGAAGCCGGGCACCAGCTTGGGGCCCTTGCCCCGGCGCCGGTCGACGTAGTTCAGCAGGTGCGGGTCCATGTGCATCTCGGTGCCGATGCCGTGGCCGCCGTAGTCCTCGATGATCCCGTACTTCCCGCCGCCCGGCTTCGGCTGCCGGCGGATGTACGTCTCGACCGCCCGGGAGATGTCGACGAGCCGGTTGCCCTGCTTCATCGCCGCGATCCCGGCCCACATCGACTCCTCGGTCACCCGCGACAGCTCGATCAGCTCCGGGGTGTGACCGGACCCCACGAAAGCGGTGAAGGCCGCGTCCGCATGCCAGCCGTCCACGATCGCGCCCGCGTCGATGGCGATGATGTCGCCGTCCTTGAGGACCACCTCGTCGGAGGGGATGCCATGGACGACCACCTCGTTCACCGAGGTGCAGATCGTCGCGGGGAAGCCGCCGTAGCCCAGGAAGTTCGACTTCGCCCCGTGCTCGGCGAGGACCTTGCGGGACACCTCGTCGAGGTCCTTCGTCGTGGCGCCCGGCACCGCCGCCTCACGCGTGGCCGCGTGCACGGCGGCGACGACCAGCCCCGCCTCGCGCATCTTGGCGATCTGCTCGGGGGTCTTGATCTGCACCATGAGGGCTGCGGCCTTTCTGAACCGGGACTGGGAACACCTTCAACCATAAGGGGCCACGCCCTCAGACCGGTCCGGAGCGCAGGGACGGAAAGCCGCCCCTCCGGCGGGTGCGGACGGGCCGCCCGCGCCGACGGAGGTCAGGGGGCCGAGCCCCGGGAAGCCGGTGCCACCGGCACCGCCCACAGCTCGGCCGCGGCCCCCGGCAGGGGAACCGCGGCCGTGGCAACGGCGACGACTACTTGTCGCCGTCCTTCTGCTGGAGCGCCTCCATCGCGCGCTGGGTGACCTCTTCCACCTTCCCGAGCGCCGAGATCGTGACCACCAGGCCCTGGGCCTTGTAGTAGTCGATGATCGGCTCGGTCTGCGTGTGGTAGACCTCCAGCCGCGTGCGGACGGTCTCCTCGGAGTCGTCGTCGCGCTGGTACAGCTCGCCGCCGCAGATGTCGCAGACGCCCTCCTGCTTCGGGGGCTTGTACGAGACGTGGAAGACGTGCGAGGAGTCGTTGCGGCACACGCGGCGGCCCGCGATGCGCTTGACCACCTCGTCCTCGGGAACCTCCAGGTCGAGCACCGCGTCGAGCTTCATGCCCTCGGCCTTGAGCATCTCGTCCAGCGCCTCGGCCTGCGAGACGTTGCGCGGGAAGCCGTCGAGCAGAAAGCCGCCGCGCGCGTCCGGCTGCTCCATGCGGTCCTTCGCCATCGCGATCGTGACCTCGTCCGGGACCAGGTTGCCCGCGTCCATGAAGGACTTCGCGAGTTTCCCGAGCTCCGTCTGGCGGCTGATGTTGGCGCGGAACAGGTCGCCCGTGGAGATGTGCGGGATCGACAGGTTCGTGGCGAGGAACGCAGCCTGCGTTCCCTTGCCGGCACCGGGCGGCCCGACGAGGACGATTCGCATCAGCGGAGGAACCCTTCGTAATTGCGCTGCTGGAGCTGGCTCTCGATCTGCTTCACCGTCTCGAGTCCGACACCCACGATGATCAGGATGCTGGTACCGCCGAAGGGGAAGTTCTGGCTCGCCCCGAAGCCAACCAACGCCATTGTCGGTACGAGAGCGATCAGGCCCAGGTACAGCGAACCCGGCCAGGTGATCCGGTTGAGCACGTACGAGAGGTACTCAGCGGTGGGCCGACCAGCCCGGATGCCCGGGATGAAGCCACCATACTTCTTCATGTTGTCCGCGACTTCCTCGGGGTTGAAGGAGATCGCCACGTAGAAGAACGCGAAGAAAACGATGAGCAAGAAGTACAAAGTGATGTACATCGGGTGGTCACCCTTGGTCAGGTTCGTCTGAACCCACTGCTTCCACCCCGAGTTACCCCCGGCGAACTGCGCGACCAGCGCCGGAATGTACAGCAACGACGACGCGAAGATGACGGGGATCACACCCGCCTGGTTCACCTTCAGCGGGATGTACGTGGACGTACCGCCATAGGAGCGGCGCCCGATCATGCGCTTGGCGTACTGGACCGGGATGCGGCGCTGCGCCTGCTCGACGAAGACCACCAGACCGACCATGACCAGGCCGACGAGGATGACCGTGCTGAACTCGATCCAGCCGCCGGCCAGGGTGCCCTGCTTCTTGATGGCCCACAGCGCGGACGGGAAGGTCGCCGCGATCGAGATGAACATCAGGATCGACATGCCGTTGCCGATGCCGCGGTCGGTGATCAGCTCACCGAGCCACATGACGACGGCCGTACCGGCGGTCATGCAGATGACCATGGTGATGGTGGTGAAGATCGACTGGTCCGGGACGATCGAGGTCGCCACCGGGCAGCCGTTGAACAGCGCACCGCTGCGGGCGGTCGCCACGAGACCGGTGCCCTGGAGGATCGCCAGCGCCACCGTCAGGTAACGGGTGTACTGCGTGATCTTCGTCGTCCCGGCCTGGCCCTCCTTCTTCAGGGCCTCCAGGCGCGGGATGACCACGGTCAGCAGCTGGAGAATGATGCTCGCCGTGATGTACGGCATGATGCCCAGCGCAAAGACCGTGATCTGCAGCAGCGCTCCGCCGCTGAACATGTTGACCAGACCGAACAGGCTCTGGTTGCCCTTGTTGGCCACGTCGATACAGGTCTGGACGCTCTTGTAGTCGACGCCGGGGATCGGGATGTGCGTACCGACCCGGTACACCACGATGATCCCGAGCGTGAAGAGCAGCTTCTTGCGCAGGTCGGGCGTCCTGAACGCCCGGGCGAACGCGGTGAGCACGGTGCCTCCTGCGACCCCCGCGCAACTGCGTCAAGGGTGACGGTCTTGAGATTCCGACTGGACAACGACTTGGGTAACGGTCGAATGCCGCCTTGAGTGCCCGAACCGCGGCACCCCGTGAAAGTTGGCAGTGCAAGCCACCTTACCGGCGAGACTGCCCCCTTGGAACGACCAACCGGGGATACCCCCTATGTGGGATATCCCCGGTTGCGACCGTTCAGGTCATCGAGACGCCCGAAAGGTTCAGACGAGCTCGGTGACGGTACCGCCGGCGGCGGTGATCTTCTCCTTGGCGGAGCCGGAGACGGCGTCGACCGTCACCTGCAGCGCCACGGAGACCTCGCCCTGGCCGAGGACCTTGACGAGCGCGTTCTTGCGAACGGCGCCCTTGGCCACCAGACCCTCGACGGTGACCTCGCCACCCTCGGGGTAGAGCGCGGCCAGCTTGTCGAGGTTCACGACCTGGTACTCGGTCTTGAACGGGTTCTTGAAGCCCTTCAGCTTCGGGAGGCGCATGTGCAGCGGCATCTGGCCACCCTCGAAGCGCTCCGGAACCTGGTAGCGGGCCTTGGTGCCCTTGGTGCCACGACCGGCCGTCTTACCCTTCGACGCCTCACCACGACCGACACGGGTCTTGGCGGTCTTGGCGCCCGGGGCGGGACGGAGGTTGTGGATCTTGAGCGGGTTCTGCTCCGCCATGATCAGTCGACCTCCTCGACCGTCACGAGGTGGCGGACGGTGTGCACCATGCCGCGGAACTCGGGGCGGTCCTCCTTGACGACCACGGTGTTGATCCCCTTGAGACCAAGCGACCGCAGCGTGTCACGGTGGTTCTGCTTGCTGCCGATGTAGGACTTGACCTGCGTGATCTTGAGCTGCGCCACGATTACGCACCCGCCCCGGCACGCGCACGCAGCAGAGCCGCGGGAGCGATGTCCTCGAGCGGCAGACCGCGGCGGGCCGCGATCTCCTCGGGACGCTGCAGACCCTTCAGGGCCGCCACGGTCGCGTGCACGATGTTGATCGCGTTGTCGGAGCCGAGCGACTTCGACAGCACGTCGTGGATACCGGCGCACTCGAGCACGGCGCGCACCGGACCACCGGCGATCACACCGGTACCGGGCGACGCGGGCTTCAGGAGCACGACGCCGGCAGCCTTCTCACCCTGGATCGGGTGCGGGATGGTGCCCTGGATCCGGGGGACCTTGAAGAAGTGCTTCTTGGCCTCCTCAACGCCCTTGGCGATGGCGGCCGGCACCTCCTTGGCCTTGCCGTATCCGACACCCACGGTGCCGTCACCGTCGCCCACCACGACCAGCGCGGTGAAGCTGAAGCGACGACCACCCTTCACAACCTTGGCGACGCGGTTGATCGCGACGACGCGCTCAACGTACGCGGTCTTCTCGGCGGCAGCAGCGCCGCCGTCACGGCCCTTCCGGTCCCGCCGCTCGCCGCCACCGGCACCGCCACCGCGGCGCTGGGGTCCAGCCATTGGATTTACCTCTCTCTATTCCGCTAGCTACGGCGGCTCAGAACCTGAGCCCGGCCTCGCGGGCGGCGTCCGCCAGGGCAGCGATGCGCCCGGCGTACTGGTTGCCACCACGGTCGAACACGACGGCCTCGACACCGGCGGCCTTGGCACGCTCGGCGACCAGGGCGCCGACCTGCTTGGCCTGCGCGGACTTGTCGCCCTCGCCACCGCGGATCGAGCTGTCCAGGGTGGACGCCGACG
Organism: Streptomyces sp. NPDC002513; assembly: GCF_053595355.1. Lineage (NCBI taxonomy): Bacteria > Bacillati > Actinomycetota > Actinomycetes > Kitasatosporales > Streptomycetaceae > Streptomyces > Streptomyces sp. NPDC002513. The sequence continues at coordinate 174,866 of NZ_JBSFXK010000007.1, forward strand.
CCAGGGTGTGGCCCTTGAGGTCGTCGATCACCTGCGCCACGATGTGGCGGTTGGAGCGGGTCACGACCAGACGGGGACGCTCCGCCGTACCGGAAAGGTTCTTGCGGATCCGGATGTGACGGCGCTTGATCGCGGCGCGCTTGTAGGCGTCGCCCTTGAGGATCTTCTGCCCGTATGCCATGGCTTACTTACCCGCCTTTCCGACCTTGCGGCGGATGACTTCGCCCTCGTACTTGACGCCCTTGGCCTTGTACGGGTCGGGCTTGCGCAGCTTGCGGATGTTGGCCGCGACCTCGCCGACCTTCTGCTTGTCGATGCCCTCGACCTGGAAACGGGTCGGGGTCTCCACCTTGAAGGTGATGCCCTCGGGGGCCTCGACCAGAATCGGGTGGCTGTAACCGAGGGCGAACTCCAGGTTCGAACCCTTGGCGGTCACGCGGTAACCGACACCGCTGATCTCGAGCTTCTTCACGTAACCCTGGGTCACGCCGGTGATCATGTTCGCCACCAGCGTGCGGGACAGGCCGTGGAGGGCCTTGTTCTGACGCTCGTCGTTGGGGCGGGTCACCTGGAGGGTGCCGTCCTCGTTCTTGACGATCTCGATCGGCGTGACGAGGGTGTGGGTCAGTTCGCCCTTGGGGCCCTTGACCGACACCGCGCCGCCGTCGATGGTGACGTCCACGCCGGCGGGAACCGCGATGGGGAGCTTGCCGATGCGCGACATAGCTGTTTCCTCCGTTCCCTTCCGTTACCAGACGTAGGCGAGGACTTCCCCACCCACGCCCTTCTTGCCGGCCTGCTTGTCGGTGAGGAGCCCGTGGGACGTGGAGATGATCGCCACGCCCAGGCCGCCGAGCACCTTCGGCAGGTTGGTGGACTTCGCGTAGACCCGGAGACCGGGCTTGGAGATCCGCTTGATGCCCGCGATGGAGCGCTCACGGTTCGGACCGAACTTCAGCTCGAGGACGAGGTTCTTGCCGACCTCGGCGTCCTCGACGTGCCAGCCCGTGATGAAGCCCTCCTGCTGGAGGATCTCTGCGATGTGCGACTTGATCTTCGATGCCGGCATCGTCACGGAGTCGTGGTATGCCGAGTTCGCGTTCCGCAGACGCGTCAACATGTCTGCGATCGGATCAGTCATGGTCATGAATTGGCCTTCGGCCTCTCTCGCCGGGGTTTCCTGGTGCGCCATCCCTCTCCCCGATCCGAGACGGGACGGGTGCGGCGCGGTGGACCTACGGCGTAGTAAGTCGTACGGGCGGCAGACGCCCAACCCCCCAAGCCTAAGGCATGTGAGGTGGGTCGCCTGCCGACCCAGATGCTTACCGAGAGCCCGGTATCAACCCAACTGGGCTGTTACCAGGAGCTCTTGGTCACGCCCGGCAGCTCGCCACGGTGAGCCATCTCACGAAGGCACACGCGGCACAGGCCGAACTTGCGGTACACGGAGTGCGGACGGCCGCAGCGCTGGCAGCGGGTGTACGCGCGCACACCGAACTTGGGCTTGCGAGCAGCCTTGGCAATCAGAGCCTTCTTCGCCATCTCGCTCACGCCTCCTTGAACGGGAAGCCGAGGTGACGAAGGAGCGCACGGCCCTCAGCGTCGTTGGTCGCCGTGGTGACCACGGTGATGTCCATACCCCGGACGCGGTCGATCTTGTCCTGGTCGATCTCGTGGAACATGACCTGCTCCGTGAGACCGAAGGTGTAGTTGCCACGGCCGTCGAACTGCTTGGGGGACAGGCCGCGGAAGTCGCGGATGCGCGGCAGCGCGAGCGACAGGGTGCGGTCCAGGAACTCCCACATGCGGTCGCCACGGAGCGTGACGTGGGCACCGATCGGCTGACCCTCGCGCAGCTTGAACTGCGCGATGGACTTGCGGGCCTTGGTGACGGCCGGCTTCTGACCGGTGATCGTGGTGAGGTCGCGGATGGCGCCCTCGATCAGCTTGGAGTCGCGGGCGGCGTCGCCCACACCCATGTTGACCACGATCTTGACGAGGCCCGGGATCTGCATGACGTTCTCGTACTTGAACTCGTCACGCAGCTTGCCGGTGATCTCGTCGCGGTACTTCTGCTTCAGACGCGGAGTGGTGGTGGTAGCCATCAGATGTCCTCACCCGTCCGCTTGGCAACGCGGATCTTGTTGCCGTTCTCGTCGAAGCGGTAGCCGACACGCGTGACGACCTTGTTGCCGTCCTTCTCCACGACCAGCTGAACGTTGGACACGTGGATCGGGGCCTCGGTGGTCACGATGCCGCCGGCCTGGGAGCCGGTGGCGGTCGGTCCGGCCTTGGTGTGCTTCTTGACCCGGTTGACACCCTCGACCAGGACACGCTCCTCGCGCGGGTAAGCGGCAATGACCTTGCCCTGCTTGCCCTTGTCCTTGCCGGTGATGACCTGGACCAGGTCACCCTTCTTGATCTTCATGCTTACAGCACCTCCGGCGCGAGCGAGATGATCTTCATGAACTTCTTCTCGCGCAGCTCACGGCCGACCGGGCCGAAGATGCGGGTGCCGCGAGGGTCGCCGTCGTTCTTCAGAATGACGGCGGCGTTCTCGTCGAAGCGGATGTACGAGCCGTCCGGACGGCGGCGCTCCTTGACGGTGCGAACGATGACCGCCTTGACGACGTCACCCTTCTTCACGTTGCCACCGGGGATCGCGTCCTTGACGGTGGCGACGATGACGTCACCGATGCCCGCGTAGCGGCGACCGGAGCCACCGAGCACACGGATGCAAAGGATCTCCTTCGCCCCCGTGTTGTCGGCGACGCGCAGTCGCGACTCCTGCTGGATCACGTCTATCTCCTGTGTGTCTGCCGGTTCCCGGCAGGGGGCTCAGTACGAGCGCCCCTGCCGAGCCTGGCGGAACTGACCTGCGGGGTTTGCCCCGCAGGAATTACTTGGCCTTCTCGAGGATCTCGACGACGCGCCAGTGCTTCGAGGCGGACAGCTTCCGGGTCTCCATCAGGAGGACGCGGTCGCCGACGCCGGCAGCGTTCTGCTCGTCGTGCGCCTTGAGCTTGTTGGTACGGCGGATGACCTTGCCGTACAGCGCGTGCTTCACGCGGTCCTCGACGGCGACGACGACGGTCTTGTCCATCTTGTCGCTGACGACGAGACCCTCACGGGTCTTCCGTGCGTTGCGCTCGGTCTGCTCAGTCACGTTCTTCTCGCTCATCAGGCGTTCTCCACCGTTTCGATGCCCAGCTCACGCTCGCGCATCAGGGTGTAGATCCGCGCGATGTCCTTGCGGACCGCCTTCAGACGGCCGTGGTTCTCGAGCTGGCCCGTCGCCGCCTGGAAGCGGAGGTTGAACAGCTCTTCCTTGGCCTCGCGGAGCTTGCCCAGAAGCTCCTCGTTGCCCAGCTCGCGCAGCTCGGACGCCTTGGTACCGGCCGACATCACGCTTCACCTGCCTCGCGCTTGACGATCCGGCACTTCATCGGCAGCTTGTGGGCCGCACGGGTCAGCGCCTCACGGGCGATCTTCTCGTTCGGGTAGGACAGCTCGAACATCACCCGACCGGGCTTGACGTTCGCGATCCACCACTCCGGCGAACCCTTACCGGAACCCATGCGGGTCTCGGCGGGCTTCTTGGTCAGCGGGCGGTCCGGGTAGATGTTGATCCAGACCTTGCCGCCACGCTTGATGTGACGAGTCATGGCGATACGAGCCGCTTCGATCTGGCGGTTCGTGACGTACGCCGGGGTCAGCGCCTGGATGCCGTACTCGCCGAACGCAACCTGCGTTCCACCCTTGGCCATTCCATCGCGATTCGGGTGGTGCTGCTTGCGGTGCTTGACCCTACGGGGGATCAGCATGTCGGTCAGGCCTCCGTTCCGGTGCTCTCAGCCGGAGCCGCCGCGGGAGCCTCGGCCTTGGGGGCCTCGGCGCCGGCAGCCTGCTGCGGCTTGCGACCGCGCCGCTCGCCACCACGGCCACCACGGGCCGGGCGGTCGGCACCACCACGGGCCGGGCGGTTACCCGCACGGGCCGCAGCGTTCTCGGCGCGGACCTCGGCGATGTTCTTGACATCGCCCTTGTAGATCCAGACCTTCACACCGATGCGGCCGAAGGTCGTCTTGGCCTCGAAGAAGCCGTAGTCCACGTTCGCACGGAGCGTGTGCAGGGGCACGCGGCCCTCGCGGTAGAACTCCGAGCGGGACATCTCGGCGCCGCCGAGGCGGCCACCGCACTGGATCTTGATGCCCTTGGCGCCCGCCTTCATCGCCGACTGCATGCTCTTGCGCATGGCGCGGCGGAAGGAGACGCGGGAGGAGAGCTGCTCGGCAACGGCCTGGGCCACCAGCTGAGCGTCGACCTCGGGGTTCTTGACCTCGAGGATGTTCAGCTGGACCTGCTTGCCCGTGAGCTTCTCGAGGTCGCCGCGGATGCGGTCGGCCTCGGCGCCACGGCGGCCGATGACGATGCCCGGACGCGCGGTGTGGATGTCCACGCGGACGCGGTCACGGGTGCGCTCGATCTCCACCTTGGAGATGCCGGCGCGCTCCATGCCGGACGTCATCATCCGACGGATGGCGACGTCTTCCTTGACGTAGTCCTTGTACAGCTTGTCGGCGTACCAACGCGACTTGAAGTCGGTCGTGACACCGAGCCGGAACCCATGCGGGTTTACCTTCTGGCCCATTACCGGGTTCCTTCCTTGCTGCTGACGACCACGGTGATGTGGCTGGTCCGCTTGCGGATCCGGTAGGCACGGCCCTGGGCACGCGGACGGAACCGCTTCAGGGTCGGGCCCTCGTCGACGTAGGCCTCGGAAACGAAGAGGCTGTCGACATCGGCGTGGTCGTAGTTGTGCGCGGCGTTGGCAATGGCGCTGTCGAGCACCTTGCCCACCGGGGTAGAGGCTGCCTGCGGAGCGAATCGCAGAACAGCCTGGGCCTCCGTGGCGTCCATGCCACGGATGAGGTCCACCACACGGCGGGCCTTCATGGGCGTGACGCGGATGTACCGCGCCTGGGCCCTGGCTTCCATGGTTGTCCCTTCAGAGTTACTTACGTGTCTGAATGCGATCCGCTGTTAGCGGCGCTTCGACTTCCGGTCGTCCTTGACGTGACCCCGGAAGGTGCGCGTCGGCGAGAACTCGCCGAGCTTGTGGCCGACCATCGACTCGGTGACGAACACCGGGATGTGGGTCTTGCCGTTGTGCACCGCGATCGTGTGGCCGAGCATGGCCGGGATGATCATCGAGCGACGGGACCAGGTCTTGATGACGTTCTTGGTGCCGGCTTCGTTCTGGGCGTCCACCTTCTTGCTCAGGTGGTCGTCGACGAAGGGCCCCTTCTTGAGACTGCGCGGCATCTAAACCCGCTCCTAGCGCTTCTTGTTCGTCTTGCGGCGGCGGACGATGTACTTGTTCGAAGCCTTCTTCTCCGAACGCGTACGACCTTCCTTCTGACCCCACGGGGAGACCGGGTGGCGACCACCGGAGGTCTTGCCCTCACCACCACCGTGCGGGTGGTCGACCGGGTTCATGGCCACACCGCGCACGCTCGGGCGGACGCCCAGCCAGCGCTTGCGGCCGGCCTTGCCCCAGTTGATGTTGGACTGCTCGGCGTTGCCGACCTCACCGACGGTGGCACGGCAGCGCGCGTCCACCATGCGGATCTCGCCGGACGGCATACGGAGCGTCGCCATGGCACCCTCACGCGCCAGCAGCTGCACGGAGGCACCTGCGGAGCGGGCCAGCTTGGCGCCGCCGCCCGGACGGAGCTCGATCGCGTGGACCGTCGTACCGACCGGGATGTTGCGGAGCGCCAGGTTGTTGCCCGGCTTGATGTCGGCCGCGGGGCCGTTCTCGACCCGGTCGCCCTGCGACAGGTTGCGCGGGGCGAGGATGTAGCGCTTCTCGCCGTCGGCGTAGTGCAGCAGCGCGATGCGCGCGGTGCGGTTGGGGTCGTACTCGATGTGCGCGACCTTCGCCGGCACGCCGTCCTTGTCGTGACGACGGAAGTCGATCACGCGGTAGGCGCGCTTGTGTCCGCCACCCTGGTGGCGAACGGTCACACGACCGGCGTTGTTACGGCCGCCCTTGCTGTGCAGCGGGCGGACCAGCGACTTCTCCGGCGTGGACCGCGTGACCTCGACGAAGTCGGCGACGCTGGCGCCACGACGGCCCGGCGTAGTCGGCTTGTACTTGCGGATTCCCATTTCTCAGTCCTCGTCCGATATCGGACGATCCGGACCGCCGTCAGGCGGTCGGACCGCCGAAGATGTCGATACGGTCGCCCTCAGCGAGGGTCACGATCGCGCGCTTGGTGGCGGCACGCTGACCGAAACCGGTCTTCGTGCGCTTGCGCTTGCCCTGGCGGTTGATCGTGTTGACCCCGGTGACCTTGACCGAGAAGACCGCCTGGACGGCCTGCTTGATCTGGGTCTTGTTGGCGTTCGGGTCGACGATGAACGTGTACTTGTTCTCGTCCAGGAGCGCGTAGCTCTTCTCCGACACGACCGGCTTCAGCAGGACGTCACGGGGGTCCGTGTACGCCTTGCTCGCCGGGGTGACGACGGTGTTCTTGCCCTCGGTGGCGTGACGCCTCGCCTTGGCGACGCGCGCGGCCTTGGCGGCCTTGGCGGCCTTGGAGGCAATGGCAGGGTGACGGATAGCCATCAGGCCTCGCTCCCTTCGGTGTCGTTGTTCCGCGCAGCGGAAGGCGCGCCGGACACGAAGGACTCGAGAGCGGCCTGGGTGAAGACCACGTCGTCGGAGACGATCACGTCGTACGTGTTCAGCTGGCCCGGCTCCAGGATGTGGACCTGGGGCAGGTTGCGGGCGGACAGCCACGCGGCCTCGTCGGCGCGCTCGACGACCAGGAGCAGGTTCTTGCGCTCCGAGATCTTGCCGAACAGCGTCCTGGCGGCCTTGGTGGAGGGGGTCTCGCCCTCGATCACGCCGGTGACGACGTGGATGCGGTTGTGGCGGGCCCGGTCGGTGAGGGCGTGACGCAGGGCGGCAGCCTTCATCTTCTTCGGGGTCCGCTGCGAGTAGTCACGCGGCACGGGACCGTGCACGACGCCACCACCGGCGAACTGCGGCGCGCGGGTCGAACCCTGGCGGGCGCGGCCGGTGCCCTTCTGGCGGTACGGCTTCTTGCCGCCACCACGGACCTCGGCACGGGTCTTGGTCTTGTGCGTGCCCTGGCGGGCAGCCGCGTTCTGCGCGACGACGACCTGGTGGATCAGCGGGATGCTGACCTTCTCCACGCCGAAGATCTCCGCGGGGAGTTCGACGCTACCGGCCTTCTCGCCGGCAGGCGAAAGGATGTCAACAGTGCTCATCGGTTACCTCAGGCCCCCTTGGCCGCGGTGCGGACCAGGACGAGGCCGCCGTTCGGACCGGGAACCGCGCCCTTGATGAGCAGCAGACCCTTCTCCGCGTCAACGGCGTGGACGGTCAGGTTCTGGGTGGTGACGCGCTCGTTGCCCATGCGGCCCGCCATGCGGACGCCCTTGAACACACGGCCCGGGGTGGCGCAGCCACCGATCGAACCGGGGGAGCGGTGCTTGCGCTGAACGCCGTGGCCGGCGCCGAGGCCCTTGAAGTTGTGACGCTTCATGACACCGGCGAAGCCCTTGCCCTTGCTCTTGCCGGTGACGTCGACCTTGACACCCGCCTCGAACACCTCAGCGGTGATCTCCTGGCCGAGGGTGTACTCGGAGGCATCCGACGTGCGGAGCTCGACGAGGTGACGACGCGGGGTGACGTCCGCCTTGGCGAAGTGGCCCTTGAGGGGCTTGTTCACCTTGCGCGGGTCGATCTCGCCGAAGGCGATCTGGACCGACTCGTAGCCGTCGGCGTCGTTCGTACGAACCTGGGTGACGACATTCGGCCCGGCCTTGACGACGGTCACGGGAACAACGCGGTTGTTCTCGTCCCAGACCTGCGTCATGCCGAGCTTCTCGCCCAGGATGCCCTTGATCTGCTTAGCCATTCTCAGATCACCGGCCTCAGAGCTTGATCTCGATGTCGACACCGGCCGGGAGGTCGAGTCGCATCAGAGAGTCGACGGTCTTGGGGGTCGGGTCGAGAATGTCGATCAGGCGCTTGTGCGTGCGCATCTCGAAGTGCTCGCGCGAGTCCTTGTACTTGTGCGGCGACTTGATGACGCAGTACACGTTCTTCTCAGTGGGCAGCGGCACCGGGCCCGCGACCGACGCACCAGTACGGGTCACCGTCTCGACGATCTTCTTCGCCGAGGAGTCGATGACCTCGTGGTCGTAGGCCTTGAGCCGGATGCGGATCTTCTGTCCCGCCATGGCTACTTCGTAGTCCTGTCTCTGCTTACGCTCTGGAACCCGGTGTTCCAGCCCTCTTCTCCGACCCACGCGGTCGGGCGTGTCGCTCCCCCGCTGACATGGATGACCCTTGTTCGGACATCCCTGACGGGGATAACGCACGGCCCTGCCGAAGCCGTGGGACCGAGGGCGAACAGCCCACCGGGCGCCTGGCCGGCGTTGCACTCACACTTCCCGGAAGATTCCCGTACGTCCGTCCCAGCGCTGCCGTGAGGCAGTTGGGACGACGAGTACTGTGGGACTCGCTTCCGGTCCTCCCGGCGGGAGGCGCGCAGCATCAACACTCGACCGAGCAACCCCACTAGTCTGCCATACAGGGCGGGGGCCTGGCCAATCGGCCGTAGAGAGTACCCCGGGAGTGACCTGGGTCAAACGCGGGGTGAGCGGTGGCGGGACGCCCCGGAGACCTGATCACTCTTCCGACGTACCGGCTCGCGCGGAGATCGCGCTCCCGATCGGCTTACGGAGGCGTACCTCACGAAGGCTGTCCAGACACCGGGCACGAGCGCCAGCCGGGGACCGTCGACGTTCCTGGAGTCGCGGACGTGGACGGTGCGGGGGGCTACGGCGACCTCGACGCAGGAGTTGCCGTCGTTGCCGCCGCTGTAGCTGCTCTTGGACCACACCAGCTCGGAGGCGTCCCCGGTGGAGGCTTTACGGATCATGTTTCCCTGGCCCTTCGGGAGTCAGCTTCCGGAGGCGTACCTTACGAAGTCGGTCCAGGCATCCGGCGTGAGCGCGAGCTGAGGGCCGTCCAGGTTCTTGGAGTCGCGGACGTGGACGGTACGCGGGGCTATCGCGATCTCGACGCAGGAGTTGCCGTCGTTGCCGCTGCTGTAGCTGCTCTTGAACCACGCCAGCTCGGAGGCGTCCCGGACAGTGGTCTTGCGGATCATGCTTCTCCCAGCAGTTGCTCGATGAAGACCAGCGACTCCCGCGGCGAGAGCGCCTGAGCCCGGATGGTGCCATACCGCAGCTCAAGGATGCGCAGATGTTTGGGTTCGGAGGTCGGCCGACCGTTGAAGGCGCCGTCGGAGCGGCCCACTGCCGAGCCGTCTGCGAACTTCAGCAGTTCGATCTTGCCGTCCATCCCGGAGTGCGTCTCGCAGTTCAACGGCATCACCTGAAGAACGACGTTGTGCAGCCGGCCCACCCGACCTCCCACCCCGGCTCGTCCGCCTCGCTCTTGAGCCGTACCGCCTCGCCGTCCACCGACATGCGCCCCTCCCTCGTCCACGCCGTACCCCGACGCCCTGCCCGTACCAACCGTCCCGGCAGGCCGGACAGCACCGGACAGTCGCCGTGCGTATCCGCTGGGTCACCCCTCACGGTAGGCAAGGACGGCCACGCCGAGTGATGTGAATCAGGGAATCGCCGCATCCCCGAGCTGCTCAGAGCCGGAACCCGTCCCCGTGGGCCCCGGTCCCGAAGGCGATCCCCCCGTAAAGAACCCGGGGGAGAAATGACCCCGCCAAGCCCCACCCCTCCGCCCATGGCCCGCGATCACTCGGGCGGGTGAACATCCCCGGCTCGGCTGGATTTCGCGGCCCCGGACTCCCTTAGAGCGTGGTGGTGAACCGCGCTGTAGCTCGATGATCTGCGGCTTTCGGGTGGTTGCGGTGTGGGGGTGGTCGGCCTGGGGCAGCCAGCGGGTGG
>NZ_JBSFXK010000008.1:0-181983 GCF_053595355.1 Streptomyces sp. NPDC002513
CATCCGCTGGGAGATCCGCGACGACATCCACGAAGCGTTCCTCAGCCTGGCCTGCGGCATCATCTGCTGGCGCCGACTGGTCAACCTCTCACTTTGTTAGGAGTTCTAAGAGCACCAGTACCCCTCACGCGCCCAGATGGAGGACGCCATGAATCCTGTACTCGCCCCCACGAATGAGCCTCTTGGATTCGAACAGCGGCGGCCCGTCGTCGGCTCCTTCTCCCTCACCACGCACACGGTTGACGCCGTCACCCGCCGCTCAGCACGACCGGACACGGGGTGGGCAGCATGAGCGAGCCGACCGATGCAGCAGCCGACCGTGTCCCGGGGCCGCGCACCACCCGGGTGCCCTCCACATCCACAGCAACGTCTGTCCGCCCTCACAACGGACCGGACGTCATCACTTCACAGACCGAGCCGGGCACTGCCCCCGAGACAGCCGTCTCCGCCCCGCAGATGCGGTACGTCGACCTGACCGGCAGCCGGGAAGCGGCCGGGCGGTCCATCCGGATGCGGGACATGGCCCGGCGTCTGCCCCAGTTGGTGCGCCGCTCACTGGCTCTCGCCTGGCAGGTCGACCGACGCGCGACCATCGGCCTCCTGCTGTGCCAGGCCGTCACAGGGGTGATGCAGGCCCTCGGCCTGGTCGCCATCAGCGGCACCCTCACCGCGCTGCTCACCAGCGGAGACGTCTACGACCGGCTGCTTCAGGCGTGGCCGTCCGTGGCCCTGCTGGCCGGAGCCGCCGGGGTGCGCGCGCTGCTGGGCATCATCGTCAACTGGCTGTCCTCCCGGCTGGGCCCGCTGATGTCGCGCGAGGCCGAACAGATGCTGCTCACCGGCTGCGCCGAGGCCGAGTTGTGCGCCTACGACGACCCCGACTTCAACCGTGCCCGCGAGGCCGCCGACCGCGGAGCGCAGGTCACCGGGGACCTGATCGACGAGGGGCAGGACCTGATCGCCTCCTCGGCGTCGTTCGTCGCCGGGGCGCTCGTGCTCGCCGGAGTGAACTGGATGCTGCTGCCGCTCCTGATCGCGGCCAGTCTCCCGCAAGCCCTGGCCCAGGTCAGTGCCGCACGGGTCCGATACCTGGCGAACCTGCGCAGCAACGGCGACCTGCGGATGCTGTCGGTGCTGCGCTGGCACATCTACACCAAGGACGCCGCCGACCAGATCCGGGCCGGCACCATGTCCGCGTTCCTGTCCGGGCGGTACCGGGAGACAGTCGCCCGGATCAACCGCGAGGACCGGGCCGCAGCCGACGAGGGCGCCCGCATGTCCCTGGTCGGCGCGTTGTGCGGGGGCCTGGGATCGGCCCTCGTGTGGGCGGCGGTCGTCCTGCTGCTGGCCAACGGACGCATCAGCGTCGGGCACGCGGGAACCGCCGTCTTCGCCCTACAGACGGTGGGCCAGTCGGTCCGCGGCCTGGTGGCCGTCGGCGCGCGGGCCGTACGGACCGGCCTGTACATGGACGACTGGAGCGGCTTCCTGGACAAGGCCGGCGGATTCCGCATGCGCCGTGGTCCGCGCCGACCCGAGCCGCCGAAGACGATCGAGGTCAAGTCGGTCACCCACCGCTACGCGGGCAAGGACCGCGACGCCCTGTCCGACGTCTCGCTCACCTTGCGCCGCGGCGAAGTCACCGCTCTGGTCGGCTTCAACGGATCGGGAAAGTCGACACTGTCCAAGCTGATCAGCGGCCTGAACCTGCCCACGAGCGGGCAGGTGCTGTGGGACGGAATGCCCATCAGCGAAGCGGATCCGCAGGCCCTGTGGCAGCAGGTGGCCCTGGTGCCACAGGACTACGCGCACTGGCCGCTGACGGTACGCGAGAACGTGAACCTGGGACAGCCGACGGCGCGCGGTGACACGGCGGTGCGTGAGGCGTGCGAAGCTGCCGGCGCCGACGAGGTCGTCGACAAGCTCGGTGCCGGCCTGGACACCCTCCTCGCCCGCGAGTGGCTCAACGGCGAAGAACTCAGCGGCGGCCAATGGCAGCGCATCGCTCTGGCCAGGGCCTTCTTCCGCGAGGCAGGACTGCTGGTCCTCGACGAACCGACCGCGAACCTCGATCCCCGCGCCGAGTACCGGATCTTCCAGCGGCTCCGGGACCTGGCCCGTGACCGGGCGGTGCTGCTGGTGACCCACCGCATCACCAATGTCGCCGTGGCCGACCGGATCGTGGTTCTCGACGAAGGCAGGATCGTACAGGAGGGCACCTACCCAGAACTTGCCCGACAACCAGGCATGTTCCAGCAGTTGCTGTCCTACCAGGTCACCTCCGAGCCGGACAGCGAGCAGCACGGAGCACGCCCATGAACCGCACCGACACCACATCACCAGGAACCGCCGACCTGGCCTCGCCCACGGCCACGCACTCCTTTCACCAGCCCACGCCCCTCCGAGGTGATGACGTGCCGCTCACCCGCTCCCACATCCGTGCGACCACCGAGGCGTACCTGGTCCGGCACCCGCACGAGCGAAAGGCCCTGGCCGGGCTGCCGGCCGTCCTCGACCGACCCGACGAGCCGACAAGCCGCGCGACGCTGCCCGGCCACATCACGTGCAGCGCGACCGTCATCGATCGTGAGCGGCGTGTACTGCACATCGGTCACAAGGCGTCGGGGAAGTTCCTCACACCGGGCGGCCACGACGACCGGACCCTTCTGGCTGCCGCGCTGCGCGAGGCGCGTGAGGAAACCGGGATCCTCCCCCAAGACCTCTGTCTCACCCCGCAGTTCCTCGGCGCACCGATCGACGTCCACGACATCGACGCCAATCCGGCCAAGAATGAGCCCGCGCACCAGTACTTCGATTTCCGCTTCGTCTTCTACCTCATGCCCGATCGGCCTCCGTCCCTGACACTGCGGGACGAGGAAGTCTGCGGCGCTCGGTGGCTGGCGTTCGCCGACGTCCGGTCGCCGACGCTGCGGGCCAAACCCCTGGACGCGAAAGCCGAGGGCCTCGATGGGCGGCCGGAGCCGGTGAACGCTTCCGCCTTGATCCATGACGGTCACGGCCGCTATCTGCTTCACCTGGGGGATCAGCGTGAGAGCATCTGCGATTCTGTGGGGGTGCTGCGCACGGCTATCCTGGATCGCCGCCATCCTCGCAGCTCAAAAGGTAGTTGCCGGCACGGTAGTGACTGCACCACATGTGGTGCAAGTGGCTGGGCCGTGTCTCGCTCCTGAAGCCGGGTGTGGCGGGCGGTCATGCCTCGCCGCTGCCTGTGCTGGAACCGCTCCATGACGCTCCTGCCGGCAGCGCTACGCCTCGTACACCCGGGTCAGCAAAGCCATCAACTGTTCGCTTTCCGCCGCACTGAGCGGCGCCAGGAGCGCGGCGTTAGCCTGCTCCGCCAACTCCGCACACCGCTCCAGGATCCGCACGCCCTTCGGCGTTACCGTCACTGCGTTCTTGCGGCGGTCCCGCGGATCGGGTTCGCGCACCGCCAGCCCCGCTTCCTCCAGATCGTTGAGCAGGAGGACCACGTCCTTGGCATCGAATCCCAGTCGGCGCACCACATCCGCCTGGGCGACCGGCCCGTACTCAGCCACTGCCGCGAGCACGGCGTGGTGCGGCAGTTTCAGCCCTTCCTCAGCGATCGCCTCGGCGACCAGGCTCCGGCCGCGCGCCGCTACCCGGCCGGCCAGCCAGCTCGGCAGGGACTGGATGTGCGCCAGGGCAGGCGGGCGCTCGGTGGACTTCATGGAGACAGGCTATCCCCAATTCATTGGACTTCCCAACGGCCCTTCCCTACCCTGCACCCATTGGGAATCCCAACGATTTCGAGCCGTGTCACACCCGGAGGTGTCCATGCGTCGTGTCCGCTACGAGGTCAACGGCGGCCCCGAGGTTCTCTTCACCGAGGAGGCGCCCGTTCCAGAGCCCGGCCCAGGTGAACTACTCGTTCGCACCAATGCGGTCGGTGTCACGCTGCCAGCCGTACGAAAGGTGCGCGAGGGCACCGAGCCCGTCCCCCTCAGCGGCGAGGTAGCGGGCACTGTCGCCGCCGTCGGCGAAGGCGTCACCCGTTTCGCAGTGGGCGACCGTGTCACCGGTCTCTGTTTCTCCCACGCTTACGCCGAACTGGCCATTATCCACGACGCGATGGCCTCTGCCGTTCCCGACCGAGCGACCAGCGTCGAGGCCGTGGCGCTGGTCCGAAGCGGCCTGGTGGCACGCGGCGCCTACGAGTCCGGCCGCCCCCGCCCCGGCGACGCAGTCCTGGTCACCGCTGCGGCCAGCGCTGTCGGCACCCTGGCCCTGCAGTACGCGAAGGCGGGCGAGTCTTCCCGCGTGGTCGCGGCCGTCAGCAGTGCGGACAAGGCGGACTTCGTTCGCGCCCTCGGCGCCGACGAGGTCGTGCTGTATGGAGACGAGTCCTGGGGCGATCCCGTCGATATTGTCATCGACGGTGTCGGTGGAGAACTACTCGGCCCCGCCGTGCGCGCCCTGGCCTCCGGCGGCCGGCTGGTCGCCTTCAGCTCCGGCGGCGGCACGATCGACGCCTACGAACTGCTCATCCGGAGCGCCTCGGCCATCGGCTTCCAGATGGCGGCCATCGCCCGGGCCGAACCCGAAATTTACGCGCACTGGCTTGACGAGCTGTGGGAACTCCACCGCAACCGCACGCTGCGCCCCCGGGTATTCGCTCAAATCCCGCTCGCCGAAGCAACGCGCGCACACGAGATCATCGAGTCCCGCCGCAATCTCGGCAAGGTCGTTCTGGTCCCCTGAGACCAGAACAAGCAACTCGAGAGCAGCAGTGCGAGGTCCTCATCAACGGCACGCCGTGGTTCTGCGGGCTTCGGCGAAGCCCCTCCGTACTGTCGTGGGCTGCTCTCTCACCTCGGAGACAGGGGTGGACCGTTGAGTCGAGCCATGTACTCGTGGTTGACGGATCGGGCAGCGTCGAGGTCTTCCTGGCATTCTTCGAGCTGTCGGCTGAGTTTGATGGCCTCCTGTTCCAACTCGTGATGCGGTACGCGGAGTTAATGGTCACCGAGTAGGCCCGCGTTCGCAGCGCGGGTCGGGAGGGCACGCCCGTACTCAGCGTAGTCACCGACGAAGGCTCCGCGCAGTCCGGCTCCATGGTCTGTCGTCCGGGGACTTCGTTCCGGCGCTGGAGCAGTTCCTCGGCGGCGCCGCGGGCCTGTCCGCGGCAACCGTGACCCGGCTGACGAAACACTGGCAGGACGACCACGCCGCATTCAGGACCGGGACCTGTCGGACCGCGACTACGTGTACGTGTGGGCCGACGGCGTGCACCCCAAGGTCCGGCTCGGGCAGGCGCACTCCTGCGTTCTGGTCCTGCTCGGCGTCCGGCTGGACGGCACCAAGGAGCTGATCGCGCCGGCCGAGGGCCTGCGCGAGTCCACCGAGTCGTGGGCCGACCTGCTGCGCGACTGCCGCCGACGCGGCATGCGCGATCCCGAGCTGGTCGTCGGCGACGGCGCGATGGGGCTGTGGAAGGCGCTGGCCGAGGTGTTCCCGGCTGCCCGGCATCAGCGATGCTGGGTTCACAAGGCCCGGAATGTCACGAACTCTCTTCCGAAGTCCGCTCAGCCGGGCGATCGAGTCGACGTTCTCCACGGTCAAGCTCCGCACCAAGGTCACCCGCGGCGCCGGCAGCCCTGCCGCCGCCCTCGCGATGGTGTTCAAGCTGGTCGAGTCCGCCCAGGCCCGCTGGCGGGCAATCACCGGAGCCCACCTGGTGCCCCTGGTCCGTGCGGGCGCCCGCTTCGAGAACGGCGTCCTGGTCGAGCGCCCTGAGCCTGCGGTGGCATGACCGTCGAAGTGTCAGAAACTCACTGGTCAGCTGATTTCCCAACCGTGATACTCGACGTTCATGACGCGCGATGACCTCACCGAAGACATCCCGGTCAACCCAGCGTTACGTCGGGTTCTGACACGGGCCGGGGGCCCGGAACTGTTGGAACTGCTGGCCAGCGGGATGTCGGGCGCGGATCTGACCACGCTGCTGCTGGAGGTGTTCCGGCGCCGGGCGGACCGGCTTTCGCCGGCCGATGTGATGCGGCGCTATCGCAGCGACCGGTTCGTGGCCCCAGCGCCGGTCGAGTTCACCGCACTGCGCCGCACCGAGGACGCGTTGGTGTCGGCGTTGCCCGACGGCTTCGAGGTCCTCGTGCTCGCCCCGGTCGTGCCGCTGGCCGCGCATTCGGCCGTGGCGACCGTCGATCCACGCAAGGTGATCATGACTGTTCGAGGCAGCGAGGTGGCTGCCGACCCGACGAACGCACTGGCGCTAGAGGCATCGCACCGGCGCTCCCTGGCCCTGGCTGCCGATCCGCGTTCGAATGCGCCGGTCCGGCTGGCGGCCAGCCAGCGAGTGGCTCGCGCCCAGAGCTTCAACGGTCCGAAGAACCTTGCCCACTTCCAGCTCTTCGGTCTCGTGACCGCCGGTCGAGACACCGGCAACCGACTCTTCGAGCACCGGCACTTGGCCGAGCACCTACGGTACGCCGCCCGGGTCATGGCCGGCGTCGGGGCACAGGACACACAGATCAGACTGACCTTTCTGGGGGACACGACTGGTCCGACCCTCGAGCAGATACGCCACGACCTCGCCGGAGTGCCAGGAATACAGGTGTGCGAGGACCCCGACCGGACCACCGGACGCGGCTACTACACCGGCATCTGCTTCAAGATCTACACCAGCATCGGAGGCCACCAGTTGGAAGTCGGCGACGGCGGCTTCGTTGAATGGAGCCAACTGCTCACCGGTAACCGCAAAGAACGCCTGCTGATCAGCGGATTCGGCGTCGACCGCCTTGCCGAGGCCCTGACGTCGCAGCCGGGGTCTGGCGAGTCCTCATCGCAGCAGACAAGTCGAGCAAGCCACAGCTCTTGACAATTACTCTCCTGGTCATCGACGCACACGAGCAGCCCGTGGTGCCGGTTCTTGACTACCTGCGCACGTGCCAGGCGTGCGGTCTCGAGCCTCTGCGTATCGAGGCGTACGGGCGTGCCGTGCTGCGCTGGTTCCGCTTCCTTCCCTGCATCAAGTCAAGGGGCCAGGCTTCGCATCTTGATCAACTCGTGGATGCCAGCCAGTCGTCCGTGTCGCGGTGACGGCCGAGGGCGACAGCATCGAACTCGTCGACGTGGTTACCTTTGGCCACTCCGAGTCGCCGAAGCGCTTGAGAGATCGGGGTGCCGTCAAAGGGGTCTGGTTGTCCCTCTGCCAGACACACCGGGCCGAGGACCACCTTCCCGCCATCCCATACCTGCGCGGACTGCGTTCCAACCCCGCCGAAGTACTCGGCCTCGACATAGGCTATCGGACCATGCGCGGAGCAGACGGCCAGCGCGCGGTCGAACCCAGCGGGCGTCTTCCAGAACCCTTCGAGCTCGGGCGCAACCGCGACGGTTACTGCGTCGAACAGCACGTCGGTCATGGGCAGCAGCGACAGCTGCTGGCCGAGTGGGACCACGCGTGCGTCCTCGACGGAGCCGATCAATTCGCGGAGCACAGGATTGGCGGCGATGACCGCTTGCAGGCAATACATACCGTCATTGTGCTCGCGATGGCGGACCGGGGCGCCGCACCGGACGCCGCGGTAGCGATCACGAGCGACGGCAGCCTGTGGACCCACGAGGCCGACCGGACCCGTGCGCTGCGCGAACTGATCCAGCGCTACCCGGGCTCCGAACGCCGGGCCGCCATCATACGAGCGGCGGGGCTCGGAATAGGCGGCAACGGCATGAGAGCTAGGCGGCCGGCGTCCCCTGGTGGAAGTACATCCGCCAGCCCGTCTCCGTCAGGCGCCACACGGAGCTGCGCCATGCCCGGCGCCCCTGGTTGTCCGCGAAGTACGTCAGGTGGACGATGCCCGGGGACAGGACGGTCCCGGACATCGCGGTCACCTCGACCGGTGACTCGGGGGACACCGATCCGCCGCTTGTCACCGTCAGGATCGACGTCGCGTC
Organism: Streptomyces sp. NPDC002513; assembly: GCF_053595355.1. NCBI lineage: Bacteria > Bacillati > Actinomycetota > Actinomycetes > Kitasatosporales > Streptomycetaceae > Streptomyces > Streptomyces sp. NPDC002513. The sequence goes on from NZ_JBSFXK010000008.1 coordinate 7,954, forward strand.
CCAGCGGCGGCCGGACGCTCCGAACTCGGTGAACTCCGGGTCGAGGAGTTCCAGGACGAGGGCCTGAGAGGCGCGCACCTCGGGGTCCAGGAGCCGCAGCTCCGCGTCGATCGCCGCCTGTATCGCACGCTGGTCCTCGTCCGTCATACGGTGACCCTACGGACACACCGCCGGTCCGGCCCAGCGAATATCCCCCCTCGGGGTCAGCCGAGCTTGAGCAGGAGCTCGGCGAGTTCCGCCGGCATGGTGATCATGCAGTCGTGGCCGGTGGGCCCGGGACCAGGCTCACCACCACGGTGGCCGCGCTGGACAGCGCCGCCCGGGGTGCGACCTCCTCCAGCGCCGCCCACAGCGCGGCCACGTCCACATCGCAGCCGCTCTGCTCGATCAGTTCTAGCTCCTCGATGAACACCGCCGCCGCCCTGGCAACCAGCCTCGATGCCTTCTCCAGTTGCGGCAGCGTGGACAGCTGCTGCTTGTCCGTGGATCGCTTCGCGGTGCTGATCAGCCTGGTGGCCATCAGGATCTCGAATAGGTCCAGGGCGTCGTCGATCGACTTGGCCTCCAGGTGGCGCATCACCGCGGTGGACATCGCCGTGCGCTTGGGCTCCGGGGTCCGCTCCCGCCTCGGGGCCTTGGTGCCCAGCCCGTAGCGGGCGAGCGCGGACAGCCGGTTCGGCGGGATCCGCTCCAGCTTCAGGCGGCCCAGCTGGAAGGCCGCGATGTCCTCGACCCGCTGCAACGCGCCCTTCATCGCGGTACCCGTGGTCCGCGTCGGGGGCTGACGCATCCGTTCCAGCTCCGAGTACCGCTTGCCCTCCGGCGTCTTCAGCGTGGCGACCAGGTCACCAGGCAGCGCCGGGTCCGCCCGCCGGGCGGCCTTCGCGACCGTGGTGTGCAGCCTCTTCTCGGGGAGCGGACCTCGGAGACCTGCCGGGCCAGCACGCTCACCCCCGACAGCAGCACCCGGTGCCGGCGCAGCCAGCCCACCGAGTGATCGAACAGTGCCTTCGGCCCCTCTGCATGCGCCGTCCACGCCCGGCCGTGCAGGAACGCCCGGAACCTCCGGCCCTGGGCGTGGTCCTCGAAGGGGTTGTACCCGTACGCGTCGCGGATCTCCCACGCGTGCTCGTACGCCGTCTTCAACCGCTCGGTGTACTCCTTGACGCAGGAGACGTCCTCGATCTCCAACTGCGCGGCCATCGGCTCCTCGGCGAACTTCCCGTACGCCTCAGCCTGCTCATCAGTCAGAAATTCCACCGGCATGCGGCGGACGGTAGCCAGCCCCCGCCAGCGATCGAAGAGCTTCCGGAAAACCCCCGCAATAGCCCGATCGCCTGTGCTGGACGACCAAGATCAAGTGCTTGGCGCCAGCGGCTGCAGCGCTGGTCCCCAGCGCCGGAGATGTGTCCGGATGCGCCGTACCATGTGCGCTGCTTGAGCGCTGTCACTCCGATTCCGGCCGTGGGCGCCAGGTGCCGTCGAGTGGAATGCCGGCGGCCGCCGCGATCCTGTTGCGTGATTCGACCAGTCGGGTCCTCAGCGCCGTCAGGTTTACGTCCACCAGTACGCCGTCGCGTTTGACCACGCGGCCGGCGACGAGAACGGTGTCGACCAGGCCGGGATGGGCGGCGCTGACGATGGTGCCGGCCGGGTCGGTGACCGGGAAAACGGTCAGGTCGTCGGCACGCAGAAGGATGATGTCGGCGTCCTTGCCGGGCGTGATGCTGCCGGTTCGGGTGTCGAGCCCGCACGACCGGGCGGCGTCGACGGTGGCGAACGCCAGCAGGTCCCGGGAGCGCAGGCCTCCGTCCAGGCCGCGCTGCACGGCGAAGGCGGTGCGCATCGTGGAGAACATGTCGCCGCCGGCGGACGGGACGTCGTCGATGGACAGCGTCGGGCGCAGGCCGGCGGCCAGCGCCCGGCCGGTGATCGGTGATCCGAACCCCATCTTCAGCTCGACGTCCGGGCTGATCGACACCGAGCTGCCGGCGTCGGCGAGCATCCGCAGCTCTTCGTCGCTGATCCCGTTGGCGTGGACGAACGTGGTGGTGTCCCGCAGCAGACCGTGCTCGCGCAACTCGGCGACCGGGCGCTGCGTCCCGCCGCCGTCGACATGCAGGCTGGTGCGCAGGCCGAGTTCGGCCGCCAGCTTCAGCTCCTGGGCGACGGTTTCCATGCTGGTGTCTTCGGGCCCGCGCAGCCCCAGCGCCATGGTGACCAGGCCGTCCCCGGCCAGGTCGGAGCGGACGCGGCGGATCTCGGCGCCGACGGGGTCGGGAGTGCCCCATCCTGCGCCGAGGCAGAAGATCGACCGCCCCGGCGTGTCCCGCAGCGCCGCGACGGCGGCGTCCTCGTGCTCGTGGCTCTGCGCGACGTGGTACCAGTCCAGCATCGTGGTCACGCCGGAGTGCAGGGCCTCCAGGCGGCCGAGCAGGGTGCCCACATAGGCGTCCTCGGGCTGGTAATGGGGCTTGACCGTGCCGTGCATGGCCACCGCCCAATCGCGGAATGTCCAGTCCGCGCCGACGCCTCGGAACGCGGTCTGCCAGGTGTGGCGGTGGTTGTCGACGAAACCGGGCATGACGATCCGGTCGGTCGCGTCGATCACCTCGGCGTCCGGCGCATCGATCCGTTCGGCCACCTTGACGATCACGCCGTCTTCGATGAGCACGTCACCGCGGTCGAGATCGCCGACCGCCGGGTCCATGCTGACCACGGTGCCGGCGGTGAGCAGGGTCTTCATCGGGTGAACTCCTTCGCAGACGCTTTCGGATTGTTCGAGATCATGTGTGGCGGCCACCGCTACTCTGCTTACGGCCGTGCCGATCAGCCGCGGACCTCAGAGCCTTCTGCCGCAGGTAGCCGACGAGGATGAGGGCCACCGCCAGGCCACCGGTGAAATACAACTGCCCGCGGGTGTCGGGCCGACGTGCCATGAGGCCCAGGATCGCCAGCACCCCGGCCAGCGCCACCCAGGTCAGGGCCGGGGTGCGCCGACGTGTGGTCGTCCGCCCACGGTGCACTCTGTCGGTGGTGCTCACGGCTTCCTGGCGCGCTCATGGCCTCGGCCACGGTGAGGGCGGGGCGCCGGGAGCCGTGCCACGGGTCTAACCACCGCACAAGCGGTCACTGCCGCCGCACAAACGGTCGCTCAGGTGCTCACCGCGTCGGCGGCGGCGAGTGCGTCGGCGACGAGGTCGGCCGTGTCCTCGGTGCCCGCGGCCAGCCGGACCAGGCCCAGCGGGACCGACTCGGCGATCTGATCCTCGCTGAGCATCCCGCGCCACATGGACGCCGGGTGCACGGCCAGGGATTCGACGCCGCCGAGGCTGGCTGACCGGCGGGAGTAGCGCAGCCGGCCGAGGAAGGCGTCGGCCGGCTCGAAACCGCCGGCGAACTCGATGGCGAGCACTCCGCCGAAACCGCTCATCTGGCCGGCCGCCAGCGTGTGCTGGGGGTGGGTCTCCAGGCCGGGATAGTGCACCCGGCTGACGGCCGGATGCTCGTTCAGCGCCTGGGCGAGCGCGAGACCGTTGGCGTTGTGCCGCGGCACCCGCAGGGGCAGGGTGCGCATGCCGCGCAGCAGCAGCCACGCGTCGATCGGCCCGAGCGTGGCACCGGTGAGCAGGCCGACGTCCCAGATCCGGTCCAGGAGTTCGGCCCGCCCGGCTATCACCCCGGCGGACACGTCGGTATGGCCGTTGAGGTACTTGGTCGCGCTGTGCCAGACCAGATCGATGCCGAGGTCCGCCGGACGCTGGTTGAGCGGGGTGGCGAAGGTGTTGTCCGCCAGGGTGAGCACGCCATGCGCACGGGCGAGGTCCGCGACGGCGCGCAGGTCGGTGATCTGCAGCAGCGGGTTGCTCGGTGATTCCACCAGGATCAGGCGGGTCTGCGGGGTCAGTGCCGTCGCGAACGCCTCCGGGTCGGTCTGGTCCACCAGGGTGGTCGACACGCCGAGGCGCGGCAGCATGTTCAGCAGTACGGACGCCGTGCCGCCGTAGGTGGACTTCTGCCCGATGACGTGGTCACCGGCGGAGACCAGGGCCAGCACGGAGGTGGTGAGAGCGGCCATCCCGGACGCGGTGACCATGGCCGCCTCGGTGTGTTCCAGTTCGGCGACGACGGCAGCGACCTGCGCGTGGTTCGGGTTGCCGAAGCGGGTGTAGAAGTCCTTGCCCCGCGATTCGACGGCGCCCTGCGCGAACGTCTCCCCGTCCTCGGCCCAGAACGCCGCCGTCTGGTAGATGGGCGGTGCCACGGCGCGGGTGGGATGGACGTCGCGATCAGCGTGGACGGTGATGGTGCTGTTGCCCGGCATGGCTGCCCTTCCGTGAACCTCGATATGACGCCATGAAGCGTGGCCGACCGGCGCCCCGATGCGAACAGACTCGAGCAACTTTGGCAGCAAATTGCGTGCACAGCAGGCACATGATTGTGGTACGCAATCCTCTGGAGCAATAATCTGCCACCATGGATGAGGTTGATCGGTCGATTCTGGCTGTGCTTGAACAGCATGGTCGGATCAGCAACGCGGAGCTCGCCGTCCGGGTCGGGCTGTCCCCGTCACCGTGCCTGCGGCGCGTGCGCCAACTGGAGGAAGCGGGGGTCATCCGCGGCTACCGGGCGCTGATCGATCCCGTCGCGGTCGGCCGGAGTCTGCGGGTGTTCGCCGGGGTGCGGCTGATGCGGCACACCCGCGCGGACGTGGTCGCGTTCGAGCGTCGGGTCACCCGACTGCCCGAGGTGGTCGCGTGCCATCACATCACCGGCAACTTCGACTATCTGCTCCAGGTCGAGGTGGCCGACCTGCCCGCCTACGAGGACTTCCACGCCAACCAGTTGGCCAGCCTGCCCGGCGTGGCCACGGTGACCAGCTACGTCACCATGAAAACACTTTCACCCGACACCACATGACGCTCCCGTCCTCACCCCGGTGGTCCGGCGTAGGGGCGGCGGCGGGCGGGTCAGACAGAGATGGTGCCGCGGATGCAGACGGTGGTGGCGCCGCTGACCCAGACGGTGCCGTCCGCGTCGGCGGTGATCTCGATGCTGGCGGCCCGGCCCAGCCTCGCGCCCTGGGAGACCCGGTAGGCGGAGGGTGCGGCCCCGGTGGCAGTGAACCACTGCCCGACGGCCGCGTTCATGCTGCCGCACGCGGGGTCCTCGGGCACGCCGGCACCGGGGGCGAAGGTACGCATCTCGAAGTGATGCTCGGATCCCTCGGGGTAGGCCCCGATCGCGCCGACCATCGCGGTCGGGATGAGGGAGAGGTCGGGTTCGAGGGCGAGAACCTCCTCGGCTGTGGGCAGTTGGAGCACGGCCCAGCCGGGGCCGTTGTCGACCCATTGGTGGGCCACGACCTGGTCACGCGTGATGCCGAATGCGGCGACGATCTGGTTCAGATAGGCGTCATCCAGCGCGCCGTCGCGGACACGCGGCGGCGCCGCGAATGACAGAGTGCCCGTGCCCGTGCCGCGGCGTACGGTGACCAGGCCGACGGCACACTCCTGCACGACACGGCCGGCGAGTTGCGGCGTGCCGCCGCCGTCCAGCCAGGCGCACGCGGAGCCGAGGGTGGGGTGCCCGGCGAACGGCAATTCACCCTGGGGAGTGAAGATCCGCAGCCGGTAATCCGCCTCGGGGACGGTGGGGGGCAGTACGAACGTGGTCTCGGACAGGTTCGTCCAGCGCGCCAGGCGCTGCATCTCCTCGTCGGTCAGGTCCGTCCCGTCCAGGACGACCGCAACCGGGTTGCCGCTGTAGGGGATCGTGGAGAACACGTCGACCTGTGTGAAAGAGCGGGTGCGCGGCATGGTCATCGAGGGCCTCTCGGTAGCGGCAGCGACGAATTCTGCGCTTCCCATCCCATCGGCGGAAGCGTGTCCATCCCAACGGAAGCTCCAGCGGTCAGGACAGGGCCAGTGGCGACAAAGTGGACTGACCATCCGCGGCTTCGGGACGAGTCGTGCACCGCTTCCACCGCCAGGCTCTCGCTGAACTCTTGGTGGACGATGGCGATCCGTGCCGACGTACGGCAGCGAGGGCCGGACGTTCCTGTGACGGGCCGGACGGCGCCGCAGTCAGGCGCTGGTGCCGCCGACCAGCACGAGGGCGCCGGCCATGAGCCCCACGACCAGGCCGCGACGCCGCTTGCCCCCGCCGGGCGGCTGCGGCGCCTGCACGTGCTCGGTCCAGGTCGTGCCGTCCCACCACCGATGCCCGGCCGGGCCGCCGCCCTCATGCCACGGGTCCGGGTACCACCCAGGGGTCGCCATGTCCACGGCGGCACCTTACCCTCACGTTCTGACGGCGCGGCCACCGAGGTTGACCGTCCCACCCGGCTCACAGCGGTGTCAGGTACGCGCCCGAGATCCCGCCGTCCACCAGGAAGTCGGTGGCGTTTCACGAAGGAGGAGTCGCCGCCGGCGAGGAACGCGACCGCCGCGGCGATCTCCCTGGTCTCCGTGAACCGGCCGACCGGGATGTGCACCAGGCGGCGCGCGGCTCTGGCCTCGGCGTTGTCATGGAGAAAGGTTCGAGAGACGTCCGCGCGGCGACGGCGGCGACGCTGCCCTGGGAAGTTCGATCAGAGGTGCCCCAGGCCCCAGCCGCGGACCCAGCCGTTGATCCGCTCAGCTGTGGCGAGCGCGGCACGTAGCCCGTCGCTGCCGAGCACGGGGTGGCTGTGGCTGTCGACCAGGCCGGGGAGGAGGGTGGCGTCGGCGAGGTCGATCGCATGACCGGGTACCGCGGGATGTGGCGTAGCCCCGCTCAGCCGAGTCACCGTGCAGCGGGCCGAGTGGCCTGGTCTTCACGATCGGGGCGGCCTGGCCGGGAAACAGTGTCTGGCAGGCCCGCAGCGCCCGGGAAGCGGCGGATGCGCCGGCCGGGGCGGGCACGCAGATCCGCGAGGAAGCACCCTGCGCACATGATGCAGTGCGGAGCGCATTTGAACCGAGGTGCTGGACGGCGCATGCTGGAGGCTAGCCAGACGACCGGCCTGAGTGAGGTGGGTCATGGACGCCTGTGGTTCCCCTCCGCGCGAAGGGCCGGCGGACGCGGAGGCCAAGGGCGCGCTCGTGATCATGATCGACGACCACGGGATCATCACCGGCTGGAGCCGGGACGCTGAGCGGATGCTCGGCTACCGTGCCGAGGACGCCGTGGGGCGACCGGCTGTGGATCTGTTGGTACCCGTCGGCGCCCCACCGCTGTGGACCCTTCCCCCTGGGCAGGACGGCTGGACGGGGGAAGTGTCAGTACGGCGCCAGGACGGCTCCGTGCTGCCACTGCGAGTGAGGGGCCACCAGTTCATGGACCGCGGTGCCCATGTCCAGTGGATACTCGTGGCAGGCACTCCGGGACGGTTCCTCCCACTGGAGGCCGAGCAGACGATGCTGGAGTGGTTGTTCACCCGCTGCCCCGTCGCAGTGACGATCTTCGATACGGATCTCCGGTGTGTGCGGCAGAACGCCGCCATGACTGATCTGATCGGCCTACCGGAGTCCGAGTGCCGGGGGAAACGCCTGCCGGAGATCATGTCCGGGTCCGATGCCACACTGTGGGAGGGGTGCATGCGCCGGGCGCTCGAGACGGGCGAGCCCGCCTTCGGCGGTGAGATCCACAGCCGACTGCGCACCTGCCCCGGTCATGATCATGTCTTTGCTGCCTCAGCCTCCGCTCTGCACGACCTCCGGGGGAACGTCCTCGGCCTGTGCACAACAGTGGCAGACGTCACCGCTCAGCACAGAGCCCGGGAGCGGCTGACCCTGCTGAACGAAGCCGGCACTCGAATCGGCAGCACTCTGGACATCATGCACACCGCTCGGGAACTTGCCGACGTGGTCGTTCCCAGGCTTGCCGACTGGTTCACCGTCGACTTGCTGGAGCCGATGGTCACCGGCGACGAGCCCGGCCCGTTCACCGGTGTCGTGGCGCTGCGCCGGATTGCGAACCGGTCAATCCTCGAAGGATCCCCTGAGGCTGTGCGTCAGCCCGGGGAACTGGACTTCTACCCGGCGCATTCACCGCCGGTTCGCTGCATGGCGACGGGTCGATCGGTACTTCACAACGTGTCGGACGCCGAGATGAGATCCTGGCTGGCCCAGGATCCTGTGCGGGCCGACAAGTTCCGCGCATATGGATTTCAGTCGATCATGAGCGTTCCTGTTCGAGCCCGAGGCATGACCTTGGGCGTCACCGTATTCTTCAGACGGACCAGGGTCCCGTTCGCGGACGATGACCGCCTTCTGGCCGAAGAACTGGTCGCCCGGGCCGCGGTCTGCCTGGACAACGCACGCCGTTACACCCGCGAGCGCACCGCCGCACTCACGCTGCAGCAGAGCCTGCTCCCGCAGAGGAATCCCGCCCACGCAGCCGTCGAGACCGCATCCCGCTATCGTCCCGCCGGTGGCCAGTCCGGCCTCGGGGGCGACTGGTTCGACGTGATCCCGCTGTCCGGGGCGAGGGCCGCGCTGGTGGTCGGCGATGTCGTCGGCCATGGCGTCAACGCTGCCGCGACCATGGGGCGTCTGCGCACAGCGGTACGCACCCTCGCCGATGTCGATCTGCCCCCAGACGAGTTGCTGACCCATTTGGACGACGTGGTCATCCGTCTCGGCGCTGAAGACGACGACGTCGGCAGTGACGCCTCGGTCCTCGGAGCAACCTGTATGTACGCCGTCTACGACCCGGTCTCCCGTGCGTGCTGCGTCGCACGCGCCGGACATCCCCCGCCGGTTCTGGTCGCCCCGGATGGCGAGGTCCGACTCCTGACGCTGCCCACCGGTCCCCCGCTTGGCCTGGGAGATCTGCCGTTCGAAGCCGCAGAGATAGAACTCGCCGAAGGAAGCCTTCTCGCGTTCTACACCGACGGACTGCTCGACTACCGTACGAGCGACCTCGATGACGCACTCCAGCGCTTGTGCCGCGCACTCGCCGAACCTGCTTCGTCCCTGGGGACGTTGTGCGACCGCGTGCTCCATGACGTGCTGCCCGACCACTTCATGGATGACGCCGCCCTGCTCATCGCTCGCACGCACGCCCTGGACGTGGACCAGGTCGCGGTCATGGACGTACCGGGCGATCCCTCGGTGGTAGCCGCGGCCCGCTCCTGGTCCACCCGCCAACTCGCCGCGTGGGGACTGGACCATGTGTGCTTCGTCACCGAACTGGTCGTGAGTGAGCTGGTCACCAACGCCATCCGCTACGGCACCGCTCCCATCCAACTCCGGCTGATCAGGAACCGAACGCTCATCTGCGAAGTGTCCGACGGCAGCAGCACCACACCCCACATGCGCCGCGCACGGCACTCCGACGAGGGAGGACGTGGCCTCCTCCTCGTCGCCCAGCTCACCCAGCGCTGGGGCACACGCCACACGCACGAGGGAAAGACTGTCTGGTGCGAACAGCTCATTGACCGGGCCTGGTGATGATGTCGCCGAGGTCACCGCGGCCCAGGTCTCACCGCCGCGGGGCGGACGACCGCCGCGGACGGTCAGAGGTGACCCGCCACGAAGTCGGCCACCTGTGTGCCGAGTTGCTGGCCCGCGCGGTTGTCGAGCGAGGTGTGCTGGCCGGACCAGATCCGGCTGAGCCACGCTTCAGTGGCGGCGTCCTGGAAGCCGGCAAAAGTTCGGGTGATGCCTTTCGACGTCACCGCGAAGTGATACCGCGCACCGTGGAACCCAGCGAGCGCCGTTGCCGCCGCCTGGCTGAGGGCTCCGTGAGCGCCGGGATAGGACGGATCCGGGGCGGTCGTCAGCAGGGGGGTCCAGTGGGGATCGCCGACGATACGCGCGTTGTAGTGCGTATCGCCGAGCCGGATGGCGGTCACGGGCCGCCATACGCGGTAGGTGTACTTGGCGTCGTACATCGCGATAGCGGTGTCGGCAAGGGACAGGTCGAGACGGGCGAAGACCTTCACCGCCTTCTCCAGGCTCGCGTTCTGGGAGGTGACAAGATTCTGCGCGATCTGGTTCCAGACGTTCCAGACGGGCGCCGCCGCCCAGAACTTCGCGGCCGCGGTCTGATCGGGGGTGCGGGTGGTACTGGTCTTGCTCCCCAGGCTCTTGACCTCGTTCACAGCGGTGGCGTACGCGTCGCTGCTCACGGCGGGCGGCGCCGCCGGGCGGAACTGGCGTCCGTCGGCCAGTACGAACGGCTTGACCGAGCCCCAGTTGGTGAACACCGGTGTGGGGAAGTCGGGAGGGGTGGGCCGGTAGTCACCGGCCTTGTCGCCGGGGCGGAACCGCGGCGGCTTCGCTGAGGATCCGTCGTGGGACCGCAGGCTGAGCAGTCGGCGGGCGACCTCGGCTCCCACACGCGTGCCCGCCTGCTTGCCGGGGCCGTTGGGTATCGCGGACAACTGGCTGCCGAGCCGTTGATCCACGCCCGCGCGCTTGGCCGGGTACAGGGCGACCAGCACATCGTGGGCTGCCTGGTCCGCTGCGGCGTCCGCACGAGCACCTCGCGGCGCCGACACCGAGAACATGTAGGCGGGGCCGGCCCGGGTGATCGATATGACCGCGTCGTACTCGGCAGCCTGGAGGAGCGCGAAGCTGCGTGTGGGGTGGACGGTGGCCGGCTGCGCCTTCGGATCGCCGAGGATGGTGATGAGCTCGCGGTTCCATTCCACGACCGACGTCCCCGACCCTGTGGCCGCGATGGGCAGGGCCGGCGAGTGAGCGGCGCCGGACCCGAAGGCGGGGCTGGTGAGTCCGGCCGCAAGCGCGGTTCCGGTCAGTATGGCGAGCGTCTTCTGCTTTCCACCCATGTTCTGTGGCTCCCTGTCGCTGGTGGCGGGCTGTGGCGACCGTGGCCGTACGCGTCGGCCATGTGGGCCACGGCGGACCACACGGTCAGCGGACACCACGGATCGAGCACGGAGTCCGCGGCGCGTGCCGCACAGTCCCACTCCGGACATCCGTGCCGGAGTGGGACGAGGATTGCGAAGCCGGTTCCCGTACGACCGATGCCTGCGCCGGGCCGGTCGTTGAAACATCTACGACTGGACTCATCGGGATACCGTCTACGAGGCGGCACGCGTCACCCACACCAACGTTTCGGAGGGCTGACCGGGCGCGCAAGGCCCTGCAACCCGGTCACCTCTTCACGCCATCAAGGTCGCTTGCCAGATACAGCCTGCAGGGACCCGATCCACGCCGCAACTCCGGCGCGTCCTCTCAACCGACGGTCGTATCGATCACAGCGTCGGCGTCTTCAGACAGCTCCACCATGAACTCCTCAAGCTCTCGCGCAGGGTCTCCACGGAAGCCCCCGCCGCGGCCACCACCTCCGCCGTGCTGCGGCTGCCGCGCGCTCGACGCAGCAACGCACCGAACCGCTCGCCGCGTTCCCGTTCCCGTTCCCACGGTGTCAGAGGACTCCTCACCACGACCGTGATACTAATACCGGTATAAGTATTGGGTCGACGTGCTGCAAGGAGTCAAACACATGGTGGAGATCAAGACCGATGCCGCATTGGACGCGATGCGGGCAGCCGGACGTGTGGTGGCCCGCGCCCTGGCCGCAGTCCAAGAAGCAGCCGGCGTGGGGGTGTCCCTGCAGGATCTGGACGAAGCGGCCCGGTCAGTTCTGGCCGAGGCCGGAGCCGGCTCCCCGTTCCTCGGATACCGGCCGTCCTTTGCCCCGGTCGCTTTCCCGGCCGTGATCTGCACGTCCGTCAACGACGCCGTGTCGCACGGCATCCCCACCGGCTACCGGCTGCGCGACGGCGACCTGGTGAGCATCGACTGCGGCGCCCAGCTCGACGGCTGGACGGGCGACGCGGCCATCACCTTCACCGTCGGAACGCCACGCCCCGGCGACCTCGATCTGATCGACGCCACTCAGCAGGCCCTCGACGCCGGCATTGCCGCCGCTCAGGTGGGCAGTCGCATCGGCGACATCTCCCACGCCATCGACACCGTCGCCCGCAAGGCGGGCTGCGGCATGCCCGCCGACTTCGGCGGCCACGGCATCGGCCGCCGCATGCACGAAGACCCTCATGTCCCCAACCGCGGCCGCCCCGGCCGTGGCTTCCCCCTTCGCCATGGCCTGGTCCTCGCCATCGAACCCATGCTCATGGCCGGCGGGCAGAACACCTACCGCACCGATATCGATGGCTGGACCCTGCGCACCACCGACGGCAGCAGGGCCGCCCACATCGAGCACACCGTCGCCATCACCGACCAGGGCCCCCGCATCCTGACCCTGCCCTGACGTACTCTCAGACGCTGCCGGACCCGGAACCGGACCATCCGTGCCCGACGGCACGCCCCGTCCAGGTCCTGCTGCCGGGCTGCCGGCATCTCGGCGATGCGGGCGCGAAGGCGGCACTCATCGTGCCGGGGGCATGGCCGACGCCGCCGCGTGGCAGCCGGTCGTGAACGCGCTGGGCGTGGCCGGACCGGTCTATGTGTTGAATCGGCGTGGCCGGAGGACCAGCGGTCCGCTCGGCCCGGACTCGATCGCCTCGCGGAGGCGTCGGACCGCCTCGTGCAGGCCGCTGTCGGCGAGGTTGCCGTAGCCGAGGACCAGGCCGTGGTCGGCGTGGTCCTCGGTGGCGTGATAGACAGCGAGGTCGGCGACGCGCAGCGAACGGGCGGCCGCCGTCGCGACCACGGCGGCGGTGTCCACGGCGGCGGGCAGCCGCAGAATGAGATGGAGGCCGGCCGCGATGCCGGAGACCGGGGCACCGGGCAGCTGATCGGCGAGGGCCCGGACGAGGGTGTCCCGGCGCTGCCGGTACCGCTGCCGACAGGCCCGCAGATGACGGTCGTAGGCGCCCGATTCCAGCAGTGCGGCGAAGGCGAGTTGGTCGAGGATCGAGGGCTGGGCGGCCACCTGGTCGGTCTGGCGCAGCTGTTGGGTCCAGCGCGGCGGAGCCACCACCCACCCGATACCGAGTGCCGGGGACAGGGTTTTGCTCAGCGACTTGAACAGCACGACCCGGGACGGATCCATGCCCTGGACGGCCGCGACCGGGCGGCGGTCGTAGCGGAACTCCGCATCGTAGTCGTCCTCCAGGACGACGCCGTCCACCCGGCGGGCCCAGTCGAGCAGCGCCGCGCGCCGCTCGGGAACGAGCACGGTGCCCAGCGGGAACTGGTGCGCCGGGGCCGTCAGCACGGCGCGCAGGCCCCGATGTCCGGCGAGGTCGTCGATGCGCAGGCCGCCGTGGTCCATACGGATCGGCACGGGCTCCAGGCCCGCCGCGCGGATCACCTGCCGCAGCCGTGTCCAACCCGGTTCCTCGCAGCCGACGGCGGTGATGCCCTGGGCGCGCAGGGCGTGGCACATGCGCCGTACCCCGTCGGTCACGCTCGTGCACACCGTCACGTCCTGCGCGGTCGTGGTGACGCCGCGGGAGCGGCCGAGGGACTCGGCGAGCAGGCGGCGGAGCCGGAGGTGACCGCCGGCCGGCGGGTAGCCGAGCTCCGTGACCCCCGCCTGAGTCACCTGGGCGCGGACGGCGTCGGCCCACCGGCGGCGCGGGAACGCGCGCAGGTCCGGCAGGCCCGGTGCGAGGTCGAAACGGGCGGTCGGAGCCTGGCGTGTCGCGGGGCGCGCGACGTCGGTGTCGAAGGTGTTCGACCACCGCACCCGGGTGGCGGAGCCGCTGCGCGCCTCCAGGTATCCCTCGGCGACGAGCTGGCCGTATGCCTCGGTCACCGCCCAGCGTGAACAGCCGAGGTCGGCGGCGAGCCGGCGACTGGGCGGCAAGGCGGTGCCAACCTCGATGCGCCCCTCCCGGATCGCCGACCGCAGCGCTCGCTTCAGCCGCTCGTGCAGCGGTCCGTCGCCGTGCCGACCCAGGTCGAGCAGGAGATCGCCCGCCACATTGGTCTGTGATACCCGCATGCCATTGGACGGTATCAGCGAGCCGTTTCTCAGTAGCTTGGAATGGCCGACACCAGGGACGTCCGGTCGGCCTCGACTAACACCTGGAGAAACGTGATGGCTTCCCTGAGGCGCTCGACCCCGGCCCACCCGGTGCTCCGCGGCGTGTTCGACGACTGGTACGCGAGGGCCGGTGTCCTCTCGGCGATGCCGGACGCACCGGTCGTGGCGGACGACTCCCGCCCGGAACGGCCCGCGCGGTCACGGCTGCGGGCCCGGCCGGAGCGGCCCGGGCGGCGGTGGTCGCCGCCCCGCCTGGGATGGGGTCGTACGTCGTGAGGAGAGTGGACATCGACTGGCCATGACCCCTGAACGCGGAGTTGCCGTGCACCGGACGGCTGCGGCCGGTCCGGTGCACGGCCATGCCCGCGCTCCCACCGGCCGTCCGGGCGGGTTCACCTCGGCCCACAGCAGTACGGACGACAGGCGCCGGGCAGCACGGCGATCAGCCACAGGCGCAGCCCCGAGACCGCCCAGCACAGCGTCTCCAGCCCGGGGGTGTCCCGGACACCACCGTCGGAGAACTGTCGTGTGCTGTCTCGCAGGACGATTTCGTGGCCTCCTTCGTCGAGGACGGCCACGGAGGCGAACAGGGGGAAGCTGTCCCCGGCTATTTCTCGAACGGCTTCGTCAGCTTGTCCAGGTCGTGGAAGAGGGTGGCCACGGGGTCCACGGGAGGGTTCAGCGCGGAAAGCGCACGCCATGCCCTTGCCGTGTTCAACGGGGTGAGGGCATCGAGGCAGTCCTGTGCGCCTTTGCGGCTGTTCGCCAGTGCGGCCGTCCAGGCGGTCTGCTGTTCGGCGTCGGGGATGGGGAAGTAGGCGTAGGCCCGGTCGATCGTCTTGATCAGGTGCGTGCAGCCGCGCCTCATCGCTCGTCCGTCGATCGTTCCGTTCGACGCGACGCTGCGGTCGATGTCCGCCAGGTCCTGCTCGTAGTCACCCATGATGTCGGCTCCGCCGAAGTGTGCCCATGCGTATACCTGAAAGCCGAGTTGCAGGTCGGACAGGGGACTCTTTCTGAGATCGGTGATCAGCGGGTCGGCGCCGGCCCGGTTCGCGTTTCCAGCCGAGGCCGGAGAGGTCGCGGTGGAGTAGTTCGCCGCGCTGAGACCGAGAAGCACGGTGCAGACCGCTGCGGTGGTTGTGAGGCGTACGGCACCGAGTCTTCTCGTGCCGTGTTCGAGGGGGGCGGCCCCGGGGCGGGCGGGAGCGGGCCGCATGGCCCCGGGGATTCTGGCGATGACCGCGATCGGGAGTCCCGCCACCAGGGCGGCCATGCCGGCCATGGCGAGGAGTTCCGGCAGGAACAGGGAAAGCACCTGCCGATCGCCGCCGGTGGCGATCGCGCACGTGGAACGCACCGTGTTCAGCGGCCGCACGCATCCGTCGGTCGCGTTGACCGCGAGCAGCACGAGCGATCCGATGGCCATCGCGGAACCCGCAGCCGCCATCGCCGCGAGGACATCGCCGCGGCTCAGGAGCGAGGTGAGCAGCACAGCACCGATGACACCGCCCAGCAGGACGGCGAAGAGCCAGTCGGCGTACACGGTGATGCCCGGGACGAACGACTGCCCGTCCTGCCAGATCCACACATGGGCGCGGTACGTGACGGCAACGACACCGACACCCGCCGCGACACCACCGAGAACACCGCATGCCGTACCGGACAGGAGGGCGCGCGGCGGGCGCCTTCGCTCCGGGAGCGGGCCGGACCTGCCCTGGGCGTCGGCTCGGCCGACGGGTCGCAGACGGCGGTGCGCCAGGCCGGCCAGCGGAATGATCCACAGCGCGGCCGTCAGCCATATGCCCCACCATCGGCTCGCCAAGCTGACGACGACGATGGTCAGGTTCGCGATGACATGCGCAGTGGTCGACGGTGCCAACCTGTCCGCGGGGGCGAAGCCTTGGTTGAGGAACTCGAGTGCTGTGGCGTTCGAGTAGGGCATGCCGGTGGCGAAGGCGGTGCCGACGGCCTGCCAGCAGCCGTACCACCAGGCGAACGCCGTCCCGGCGACGGAGAGCGTCACCAGCCCGGCTGCGGTGCGTCGCCAGCCAGGCCGCAGATCGGCGCACAGCCCGGCACAACCCGCGGTCCACCACAGCACCGCAGTCGGCACGATGACCACCAACAGCAGCAGAAACGCCTCCGGGAACGCGGGAGTCCACTGGTTTCCCAGGAACTGGCTGACCGCGAGTTCTCCGCCCAACTGGCCGACGCCCAGCCAGAATCCCGCACGGATCCCGGAGGGCCTGGGTTCGCCTTCTCCGGCGTACACCACACCGCGCCAGACCGCGGCTCCTCCGACGGCCGTGGCCAGCGCCGCCGCAGGCCACATTCCGAGGTCGGCCAGCCAGCCCGGCAGATAGTTGTTGAGTCCGGGAGTGAAGGTGATCAGGTATCCGAGGACCTCGACCGATGCCCCGGTCAGGAACATCGGCAGGGCCCGGACCGCGATGGGTGCGGAGGCGTCGGCCAGTGCGGCGACCCGCATGTCCCAGTCCGGATGAGTGCGCAGAATCGCGGACACCGCACGGCCGGCCGCTCGCACGGGGCTCTGGCGTCCCGGGCCGGGCCGTCGGTGCCGGGTCCAGTAGATCACGTCGGCACCCTGGGCGACCGCGTCGAGGTCCGCGTGGATCTCCCGGGTGCGCAGCACATCGGCCGTGGTCAGGTACATCAGTACGACCATGAACGCGGCCAGGGCCAGATTGCGGGCGAGGACGGCTCCCGAGCCGTCGAAGGGGTTGTCCTCCGATGCGGGTACGGCCAGTTTCCAGCCGTTCACCGCGGCGAAGGGGATCAGCACCGCGATCAGGAACACCCGCCACAGCGCGACCGTCAGATAGGTGATGTCGACGTCCCTGTTACGGATGTGGGCGAACTCGTGCAGCATCGTCGCCTCGAACGCGCTGCGGTCCTGGTGAAACAGCTTCACCAGCCCCATGTCGAGGCGCACTGTGTAGCGCCCCGGCCGTCCGAAGACGACAGCGTTCGCGCTGAACAGCGCTGTCCGGTCGACGACGAAGGCCGGAGTCCTGGGCAGGCCGCTGGTGGCGGCCAGAGTGGCCAGCCAGTCGGTGACTTCGGTGTGCTCAAGCGGCCTGACCCGGGCTCGTCGTCCCTTCCAGCGAGGGATCAGCAGGGCGAGCAGGATCGTGAGCATCAGCACGGCCGCCGTGGCCAGCAGCGGCAACCAGAGCAGGGTCCATCGTCCGACATGCTGGTCGATGCAGACGTGGAAGGCCGGTGTGTCCTGGGCCAGCACGTTGGCGGGGCTGTTGTGCACGGGGTCGAAGCCGGCTGCGAGCTCGCATCCTGCGATGTTGTTGAGGGGATCGGTCAGCAGCGACACAAGATCGGACAGCATGGACAGCGCCCCGGCTACGAACAGCGCGGCCAGAAGGACGAAGCGCTGTGTGGTTCCCGCACCGATGCGTGGCGGCCGACGGGGAGATGCCGGGCTGTCCAGGGACTCGGAGGGCGCTCCCCCCGTTGCCGTCACGCGCTGCCTCCGGCGCTCTGTTCGGGCTGTTCACCGCCTGGCTGTGCCAGCGCCAACCGCCTGACGACGCTGTCCGCGATCCGCTCGGCGCGGTCCCTGGAAAGGCGCGCCTGCTGAGCGGCTTCGCGCACACACCGCTCGACGGTCTCCAACTGTTCACGCGTGAGGGCCGGCGCGCTCGGGGGCAAGGGTTCGCGGCGTCGTCCGAACAGTCGGCGCCGCCCGGACCGTGCTGCCCGCTCGGCGGTCGAGTCGATGACCCGGCGTACGGCCTCATCGACGGCTATCCAGAGCACGGGAGTCAACAGCGCGCCGACGGCTTCGAGACCGAATCCCAGCGGCTCGCTCCGGCGGCGTGGCCTGGTGAGACCCCGGAGCGCCGTCTCGTCGTCCAGCCCGTGCAGTGATTCGACCAACGGAAGTTCTTCCGGAGCGAGTTGTGCGATGACGCTTGAGGTGATGCTGTCTCGCAGCGCCACGGGATTCGGCTGCGGGTGTTCTTGTGAGTCCGCTTCTTGTGAGGCCATCCCTCATATCCCCCTGTCCGAGGTGAACGCCTGCCCGCAAGTCCTAGCCGAGGGACTTCAGTTCACGTTCCTGCGTGGCGACGAGTTTGTCGATGTCGGCACTGCTCAGCGGGTAGACCCGGAGATTGATGTCGCTCGCGACGTCCCAGAAGGAGCTGTTCCCGGCGGCGTTCGCTTTGCGCTGGTTCTGAGCGTCGACGGAATCGTAGGTCGCGCCGGCCCGGGGGTTGTCGCAGGTGAGCGTGCCGTCCAGGGTGCGTCCGGTCAGCCGGTAGGGTCGGTGGCCGCTGGCGCATCCCCCGACCTCTATGGTTCCGGTGGTGATGGAGCCGACGGTCAGTTCGATGTAGACCGTGGTCAGGGAGTACTTGGTGGATGTGGCGTTGTAGACGGGGCCGGAGAACGCCACGTGGACGTGGCAGCCGGACGAACTGCAGCGGACACCGCTCGCGCCGCCGTTTTGCTGGAGGATCTGGACGGAGTCGGCCGTGGCATCGGCGAGTTCTCTGGTGTTCTTGACGACGGTGGCGTACAGCCGGTCGGCGTCGGTGATCGGAGTGACGTCCATGCCGCGGGAGTCGGACAGCGGAGTCCGGGCCTCGACGGACCGGGGCAGCCGGCTCGTCGACGTGATCTTGGGGAGGGTGTTCACACCCGGCGGTTCCCAACGCAGCAGCCGGTAGGGGGCTTTCCGCGTGACGAAGATGAAACCGTCCACCGTGTCGGCCTTCCAGGCCGGCGTCCCATGGACCTTGACGGATGCCGCCGTTCTGTCGCCGACAACCGGCAGCCGAGGCTGCTGCTCGAGCGCCTTGGTCAGCTTCGCCGCCAGCTGGGCCGGCGCCAGGTAGTCCTTGAGAGCGGGGCCGGCGTTCTTCTCGTCATCGCCCGGATCGTACCTCCAGCCCCTGGTCACAGGGTCGTTCTTGAAACTCATGTAGTCCCGGCCGCCGGCTGTCACAAAAGCTTCGTCGGACTTGCCCGAGGCATCGGGGGTGCTCCCCACGCTCCCGAACTTCTCACCCGTCGCCGTCATCGTGACGTCGAAATACTCGAAGTTCACGTGCCGGTCCTGATATCGCACGCCCGGGGACTTCGCGAGTGCGGCCAACGCCTGGTCGAACGGTTTGCGCACCACGTTTTCCGTGCTGCTGCCGTCGATCAGGAACAGCAGCACCGCCAGAAGAGCGAGAACGACCACCGCCGCCACGCCCGCGAACCGTGCCCTGCGGCTCTGCCACCAGGGCTCGCCTGCCCCGGTGGGAGAGGCCGCGGAACCGTCCGGGGCGCTGATCATGACCTCGGCCGCTTCCGCGAGCGCCTGGAGCCCGCGCTCCAGCCAGCCCGGGCCATGGGCGGCGTCGGCGGTGGCATCGAGGTCGTCGATGAAGGCCTGTGCGTTGGGATACCTCTGCTGCGGGTCCTTGGCCATTCCCCGTGCCGCCAACCCTCGTACGGGATCCGGCACTTGGTCGAGCGGCACCGGGGCGTCGCGGTGCAGAGAGCGCAGTTCGGCGGTGGAGCCGCGGAACGGCTGGGCACCGGTGAGGCACTCGAAGAGCGTCACTGCGGCGGCGTACACATCCGAGGCCGGTGAGGCGGGGGCGCCGTCCCACAGTTCCGGCGCCAGGTAGGGCGGGGCGCCCAGGAGAGGGCCGGCCTCTCCGGTCGGAGCGGCGATGCCGATGTTGATGAGCTTGCACTGCCCGGCGGCATCGACGAGGACGTTGTCCGGGTTGTGGTCGCGAAGTACGACGCCTCGTTCATGGGCGGCGGCCATGCCCAGCAGCGCACAGCGCACCGTGGCCAGCGCGGCCTCGGGCAGCAGGCGGCGCAGGGACAGCATCGCGCGTAGTGTCCGGCTTTCGACGGCCGCCATGACCAGGGCCATGTCCTCGCCGTCGGGCGAGTCGAGCACCTCGTCGATGTGTGCGATGTTCGGGTGCCTCATCCCGGCCAGCAGAGCGGCCTCGCGCCGTATACGCTCGGCGTTCGCGGCGTCGCTGACGAGTTCCGCGGAGAGGTATGTGATCACGACGAGATCGTCGGTCTCGTCCTTGCGGGCCAGGGCCACCCGACCGCTTGCTCCGGAACCTAACGACCGGATCTCGCTGTATCCAGGCGCCGACCAGTTCGTCACCACTGATGCCTCCCCCGTGCAGCGAGCGCTGCGTGACGCGAGGCTACCGCCCATGGGCTCTCACGGACGAGGAATGTGTGTCGGCAGCGGACGTAGATGATGTGAAGACCGTGTGCAGCTCCGGATGATCGAAGGAACCCGAGTGAAAGCGGCGCCGCGGTGCCCAGGACTCGGCGGGCTGGTCGCCCACAATGACGGGTTCGCGCTGTTCACCCGGGTCCGGGAGGACGCCCACTCCTTCCACAAGCCCGGCACAGTGGCGGCGTCCGGTGCGGGGCACGATTCGTGCAGCCGCCGAGTCAATCGATAGGGTGCCAGGTCACGACCGCACCCCGTGCGCCCCGCGGGCCGGTCAGGGCTCTGCCGCAGTTGGTGGCACCTCCACGGCTGCCGTGCCGGTCTCTGCCTGCCCGGGCCCTGGGACACGGGGGCGATCGCACGGCGGGGCAGTCGGGCCCCGGCCGACGGGTCAGGAGGAACGAGTGGCACAGATCATCGCCGAGGTCTCACGGACGTTCAACGAGTTTCTGCTCTTGCCGAACCGGACACGGACCGATTGCTCGGCTGCGACGGTTGACCTGCGCACGCCCCTGGCGCGGCACATCGCGGGCGAGACGTCGGCGATCGAGTTGCAGTCCCCGTTCACGTCGGCGATCATGCAGGCCGTCAGCACACCCGATCTCGCGATCGCGCTCGCGCGCAACGGCGGTCTCAGCTTCCTGCACCACAACCAGCCGATCCAGGACCAGGTTGCGGCGGTCCTCCAGGTGAAGAACTTCAAGGCCGGATTCGTCGTCAGCGACACCAACGTCCGTCCCGACGACAGCCTGGGCCTCCTGGCCGACGTCATGCGCCGCACCGGTCACAGCACCGCCGCGGTCACCCACGACGGGACCGCCACCGGCCGGCTGCTCGGTCTGGTGACCTCCCGAGACTTCCACCCTCAGCGCCATGGCCTGGACGGACCGGTCAGCGGTCGGTTGACCGCCATCACCGACCTGGCCCATGCCGGGCCTGACATCACGCTCTCCGAGGCCAACGCGCGACTGTGGGACGAACGGCTGGACTGCCTCCCGGTCGTGGATTCCGCGGGGCACCTGCAGCATCTGGTGTTCCGTTCCGACTACACGGACAACAAGCGCTTCCCGAACCAGCTCGTGGATGCTGCCAAGCGTCTGCGCGTGGGCGCGGGAATCAACACGCACGACTATCAGGAGCGGGTCCCGGCCCTGCTGGAGGCGGGCGTGGACGTGCTGTGCTTCGACTCGTCCGACGGCTACAGCGACTGGCAGGCGCAGGCTCTGGCCTGGGTGAAGAAGCACTATCCGGAGATCCCGGTCGGCGGCGGCAACGTGGTCGACGGCGAGGCGTTCACGTTTCTCGCCGAGGCGGGGGCGGACTTCGTCAAGGTCGGGGTGGGCGGCGGCTCCATCTGCATCACCCGGGACCAGAAGGGCATCGGCCGTGGCCAGGCCAGCGCGGTGCTGGACGTCGCGGCAGCCCGGGACGCCTTGCGCGAACGCACCGGCGAGTACGTGCCGATCTGCTCCGACGGCGGGCTGGTGCACGACTACCACGTGGCGCTGGCGCTGGCGATGGGAGCCGACTTCGTCATGATGGGGCGTTACTTCGCGCGCTTCGACCAGGCGGCCGGCGCGAAGCTGCCCACCCGCGACGGGTTCGTGAAGGAGTACTGGGGCGAGGGGTCGAACCGGGCCCGCAACTGGCAGCGCTACGGCCAGGGAGGCCGGCAGTTGCTCTTCGAGGAAGGCGTGGACGGCTACGTCCCCTACGCAGGCGACCTCAGCGAAGGGCTCGCCCTGACCATCGCCAAGCTCAGGACCACGATGGTCTCCTGCGGCTCCACAACCCTGCCGGAGTTTCAGTCCACGGCCCGGCTGACCCTCGTCTCAGAGCAGAGCTTCCAGGAGAGCCACGCCAACGTCACCCTGCGAGACACCCCGGCGGCGGTCCGCTGACAAGCTGCCGGGTCCGACGAGAGCACTACCCGGCCGGAGGGGATCAGCGCACGGTCGCAATGCCCCGTCCCGCCGGTGGTGCCGGGCCTTGAGACGGGCTGCTGCCCCCAAGGCCGTCGCCGCGATGGCGGCAGGGGTCAGATTCGCCACCATGGCGGCCGCCGGGCCGGAGGCACCCCCGGCCACCAGGGTCCCGGCGGCGATCAGTACGAGCTGAAGCGGACCGGTCGGCAGGTGGAATCCGCTCATCAGCAGCACCAGCGATCCAAGACTGCAGGCGATTGCGACGGTCCACTTCCGGCCTCCGGCCCGTCGGCTGAGGCGGTCCGCGACGACCCCGCACAGGATCATGCCGGTGCCGCTGATCAGCGCAAAGGCCCCGGCGACCAGGCCGGCCTTCGCGGAGGCCATGGAGTAGTAGCGGTTGAGGAAGCTGGGCATCCAGGCCAGTAGGGCCATCGCGATGAACAACTGCGTTCCGCTGCCGATGTAGGCGCAGATGACGGAGACCGAGGAGAACAGCCGCGGGAGCAGGGTCCGGAGGGAGGCGTGTTCACCGGACGTGCTGCCGTGCTTGCCGCAGGCCGACCCGAGCCTCTTCTCGGTGACCACGAGGCCGTAGAGCACGGCCGGGACCAGGCCCAAGATCCCCATGGCGCCGAACGCCCAGCGCCAGCCGTATGCCTGGGCCAGGATGCCGCCGGCCGACACACCCAGTACGGAGCCGAACGACCCTCCCGCCATGAACGCGCCGGCGAGCGTGGCTCGCAGACGGACCGGGAAGACGCTGAGGACCACCGCGATACCGACGCTGCCGTAGGCCGCCTCTCCGACGCCCACGATGAACCGGCCCAGGAACATCTGGCCGTAGCCGGCGGAGACGGCACAGCCCAAAGTCGCCAGACTCCACACCAGTGCGGCGATGACCAGGCTCTTGACCCTGCCCCAGCGGTCCGCCAGCAGCGACAGAGGGAAGGTGAGCACACCGACCATCAGGGCCACGATGCCGCTGAGCGACCCCAACTGGGCGTCGGAGAGCAGCCATTGCACCTTCAGCAGGGGAAAGACCGCGCTGAGGACCTGCCGCGACATGTAGTCGGACAGCAGGAGCCCGAAACTCAGGGCGAACACCAGCCAGGCGTAGCCGCGGGGTACGGCTGGTTCGGCGGGAGACGTGTCCGGCACCCTCGTGCCGGTCGTGTGCAGTCCCATGGGCGTCACCTTT
Organism: Streptomyces sp. NPDC002513; assembly: GCF_053595355.1. Classification (NCBI taxonomy): domain Bacteria; kingdom Bacillati; phylum Actinomycetota; class Actinomycetes; order Kitasatosporales; family Streptomycetaceae; genus Streptomyces; species Streptomyces sp. NPDC002513. Next base: position 31,238 of record NZ_JBSFXK010000008.1, read on the forward strand.
CCGTCGCTGCTCAGGGCTCAGAAGGGTCTGTCGCCGACGATTCCGGCACGCTCCATCTTGCGGACGGCGGGCCAGTAGTCCTGGACGGCGTAGTGCTGTGTGGAGCGGTTGTCCCAGATGGCGACGCTGTCCTTCTGCCAGCGCCAGCGCACCTGGTACTCGGGGCGACTGCTCCTCTGTCGTCGGCGCCTGCACCAGGCGGCCGTGCGCGATCAGCGAGGCGGCCTGCTTGAGGCGGCGGCCCCTGACGCCGACACGGGCTCGCCGTCACGGGCTCTGCCGGCGGCGGCCTTTCCGCAGTGCCGTTGCTCGCGCAGGTCGAACGGCTCGGCCTGCTGGTGAGGGCTTGTCGTCACCTTTCCGTCTGCCACACTGCGCCCACGGTCCTCGCCCGGCGGCCCGGCCGGGCGAGGCCACGACCCCACACACCCTTCCCACCTGCTCGCCTCGCCCGGTACGGTCTTGCGCGCATGTCCACTGCGGGGAGCCCAAGAGCTCCGCACGCGGCCGCACCGGCAGTTCCCACGCTGAGAGCAGGTTTCGTCCATGGCATGTCGTATCAGTGAGCTCGTGCTCGATTGCCGCGACCCCGAGGCGCTGGCGCGGTTCTGGTGCGAGGTCCTGGACTTCGTAGTACTCGATCGCGAAGAGGACGGCACCCTCGAGATCGGGCCGCGCGAGGGGTTCGGCGGCCCGCAACCGACGATCACCCTCAGCCGCACGGACGAGCCGAAGCCGGGGAAGTCCCGGCTGCACATCGACGTCAACGCCACCGACCGCGATCAGGACGCCGAACTCGAACGTCTCCTGAAGCTCGGGGCGCGCCCGGCTGACATCGGCCAGACCGGCGAGGAGCCATGGCACGTTCTTGCCGACCCCGAGGGCAATGAGTTCTGCCTGCTCAAGGCCCGCCTCAACCCGCTCTGACGGCTCTGTGTCCCTGGTGCGGCCCCGGCGGCCTGTCGGCCAAGGGCGGGCCGAGCAGGTCCGCAACCGGGCCCGGCGCGGCAGCCGGGGCGGATGCGGGCGAGCGCTCTGGCCACGGGGCCGCGCCGAGGGCTGCGGGAAGTGCCGAGCGCGGACTGTCAGCGACACCGGCGGGAGTTGAGCCGGGCGGCCTGACGCGTCAGGTGGTCACGCTCGGCGAGGTTGGGCGCCTTGTGGGCCGCCTCGGCGTACAGCCGTGCCGCCGTCACCAGGTCGCCGTCACGCTCGTGGAGGTACGCCGCCACCGCGGCGTGGCGGGGCAGTGAGGCGTCCAGCGCCGCGAGCGCGGCCAGCCCGGCGCGCGGTCCGTCGGCCTCGCCGACGGCGACCGCGCGGTTGAGCCGGACGATGGGGCTGTCGGTCAGGCGCGTGAGCTCGTCGTACCACTCGACGATCTGCACCCAGTCGGTCTCCTCGGCGGTGGGCGCATCCGCGTGGAGTGCCGCGACGGCGGCCTGGGCTTGAAACTCGCCCAGCCGGTCGCGGGCGAGGGCCGCCTGCAGGATCTCGACGCCCTCGGCGATCGAGGCGGTGTCCCACCGGCCGCGGTCCTGCTCGGCGAGCGGTACCAGGCTGCCGTCGGGCGCGGTCCGGGCGGCACGCCGCGCGTGGTGGAGCAGCATGAGGGCGAGCAGCCCCGCCGCCTCGGGGTGGTCGACCCGGGCCGCGAGCTGCCGGGTGAGCCGGATCGCCTCGGCGGCGAGGTCGATGTCGCCGGAGTAGCCCTCGTTGAAGACCAGGTAGAGGACGCGCAGCACGGTCGCGACGTCGCCGGGCTGGTCGAGCCGCACGCGGGAGACGGTGCGCTTGGCCCGGCTGATGCGCTGCGCCATGGTCGCCTCGGGCACCAGGTAGGCCTGGGCGATCTGGCGGGTGGTCAGCCCGCCGACGGCGCGCAGTGTGAGGGCCACCGCGGACGACGGCGTCAGCGACGGGTGGGCGCACAGGAAGTAGAGCTGGAGCGTGTCGTCCACTGCGGGTGCGGGCCCGGGCAGCGGCTCCTCGTCGACGAGGTCCTCACGCCGGCGGCGGGCGGCGTCCGCCCGCATCGCGTCGAGGAACTTGCGCCAGGCCACGGTGACCAGCCAGCCCTTCGCATCCCGCGGCTGCTCGGCCGGCCAGACGCGGACCGCCTCGACCAGCGCGTCCTGCACGGCGTCCTCGGCCGCTGCGAAGTCGGCTCCGCGGCGGACGAGGATGGCGAGCACGCTGGGCGTGAGGCTCCTGAGCAGGGCCTCGTTCATCGATGAGGTCACTCCGTGATGGTGGGCGGCGCTGCCAGGAACGGTCGCACCTCGAGCCACTCGTGGATCGGCTTCCCGCCCGCTCCCGGGGCGGCCGACAGTTCCCCGGCCAGCTCGATGGCGCGCTCGTAGCTGTCGACGTCGATCACCATCCAGCCGGCGATGAGATCCTTGGTCTCGGCGAACGGGCCGTCGGTGACCGGCGGGCGCCCCTCACCGTCGTACCGGACCCACGTGCCCTCGGGGGCGAGCGCCTGACCGTCGACGAACTCGCCCGTCTTCTCGAGCCGGGCCGCGAAGTCGTTCATGTACTGCATGTGCGCCGAGACCTCCTGCGGCGTCCACTGGTCCATGCACACGTCGTTGACCGGGGCCGGAGCGCCGCGGTAGTGCTTGAGCAGCAAGTACTTGGCCATCGTGTTACTCCTCGGTGCTGATGCGACCCATTGTGGTCGCGTTCATCCCAGGGACGGAACCAGGCACGAGTTCTCGACATCGCGGTCCGAATTTTTTTCTGGGCTCACCTTCATGAGCCTGTGACACCGGCAGCGGCGGCTGAGGGCGCCGTCGCGTTACGCCCGGTGGCCGGGGCCGCGCTGTTCGCCCTCCTGTTCGCCGTCCTTCGACGCCAGGTGCCCTGCGCCGCGATCCGTCCCTCTTTCGGATGTATCCCAGCCCGCCTCGCGGCCGGGGTACCTGGGTGGCCGGATGATCTTCCCGGGGCCGCGTCCTGCGGCCCGAGGAAGGAAGACACGCATCGATGAGCACGACGAGACGAGGGGTTCTGGGCGCCGCCATGTCCGCCCCCTTGCTGGCCCGCTTCACGCAGACGGCCACCGCAGCAAGCACCCCCGCCACGTGGGGCACGTTCTCCGACGGCTGGGTGGAGGTCCGCTGGACCCCGCAGGCCCAAACTCAGCTCGACCGGTTCGGGGCTGTGGTGGAGGCCATCGCTCCTGCCCAGCTGATCAAGGACGCCCGGGGTTCAGCGGTACGTTTTCCCCTGCGGTCGGGAGCGGGCGATCCCTCTCTGGCCAGCCTGCCCGACGCTCAGGGCACCGGCCTCCTCGGCGGCGGGCTCGCGGTGCGCACTGCGACCGGTCGATTCCAGATCACCAGCCTGGAGAGTGTCCTGCACAACGGGCAGGCGTCCGGCACGTGCGTCGTCAACGGAGCCGATCTCGGGCACAGGTCGGTATTCCGGTGCGGCCTGGCCGAGGGCCGTCTCCTCGCGGACCCCGTGCCGCCGGGCCGGCCACTTCCGCTCCGGCTCCGTGACCTGCCGCTGCGCCCGACCAGCGAGTCGTTGGAGGCCTTCGCGACCGCCTTCGGCGCGTCCGGGTTCACCCTGGGCACCGTGCTGGCGTACGTAAGCGCCGAAGGCGTGTACACCCCGCCGCCGAAGCAGTGACCCGCGCGCCGGCCCGGCGGTTCAGCCGACCCGGGCCGGCGCAGGCGGGAAGACCTGGCCGGGAAGGCCGCCGCCGAAGCGGCGCTGACGGCCGGAGTAGTCGGTGACGGCGTCCAGCAGGTGCCGCAGCCCGAAGTCGGGCCACGGGGCCGGTTCGAACACGAACTCGGCGTAGGCGAGCTGCCAGGGCAGGAAGTTGCTGATCCGCTGCTCACCGGAGGTCCGGATCAGCAGATCGACGTCGGGAAGGCCCGGCGCGTACAGGTTTCGGGCGACATCGGCAGGGCCGATGTCCTCGGGCGAGATCGTCCCCGCGACCGCCTCGGCGGCCAACGCACGGGCGGCCGCGACCAGTTCCTCCCGTCCGCCGTAGTCGACGCAGACGGTCAGCGACAGCACCTCGTTGTTCGACGTCATGCTCTCCACCACCGCCAGTGCGGACGCGAGCGATTCCTCGATCCGGTCGCGACGCCCGCACCACCGCACGCGCACACCGAGCTGATGCAGCCACTCGGCCGCCCGGGCGATCCCGTCGGCCATGGCGTCGAACAAGGCGGCCAGCTCCTCCTGGGAGCGGTCCCAGTTCTCGGTGGAGAACGCGTAGATGCTCACGTGCCGGATCCCCAGCCGCAGGGCGGCGTGGACCAGCCGCATCGCGGCTCGCTCACCAGCGTGGTGGCCTTGGGCGGCAGGAAGGCCCCGCAGCGCGGCCCACCGCCGGTTGCCATCCATGATCACCGCGACATGGGCGGGCACCGGACCACGATCATGTGGTGCCTGGCGGCGGCGGGCGGCACCGGTCGACGTCAAGGGCTCGACACCGCCGGCCAGCACCCGGGACCGCAGGAGCATGGCCTCGTCGAACTGCAGTTGCGCCCCCAGGAGCAGGGTATGCAGGAACGGCTGGTGCTCGGGGCTCACCGTCCCGGTCACCGGCGCCGCCTGCTCCAGCAGGTCCTGCCAGTGAGCGAGCTGGATGCCCATCAGCTCGTCCAGCGCCTCACGCCGCTCACCGCGCCGCAGGTCGGCGACCTCCAGCCCCAGTTGCCGCAGATCAGCGCGCGGCAGATAGCACCGGCCCGCGGCGAGGTCGACCGGCAGGTCCTCGAACAGGTCCGCCACCTGGCACGCCTCGCCCAGCACAGAGGCCAGCGGCAGCGCCTGCGGCCCGCGGGGTCGCAGCAGCGGAGTCCACAGCTCGGCGACGGTCCCGGCGATTCCCCGCAGATAGCACCTCTGGTCCGCGAACGTGTCGAACACGGGCGAGGACGCGCAGTCGGCCTGAACGGTGTCGAGGAACTCTTCGATCACCGCGTGGTCGAGATCCCATCGCCGCACCGTGTCCACGAACGCCCGCCGCACCGGGTGCTCACTGTGCCCGGACCGCAACTCCGCCATGGTGCCGGCCCGCCAGCGGGCCAGACGCCGCCGGCAATCCGCCGGCGCGCCCTCGTCGGCGATTCGGTCGGTCCGCACGGCGAAGCCGTGCACGGCGCGCACGTGGGGCCGAATCCCGGCGGGCAGGACCTCGGTCGCCGTCCACATCGGAGCCAGGAACTGCTGGGTCTCGTGCGCGCAGACATCGTAGGACTCGCGCAGCCCGGGCAGACCGATGGACACCGCGTCACTCCTCAGCACTCCCGAACCCCGCCTCCGGCCACGCCGCCCGTATGCAGCACGCGGTCCTGGCACGACGACGGGCGGCAGCACCTCGTTTCCGCCCTCACCGGCCGAAGACCTCCACCGGCACTAACGACACACCGGCCGATCGGTACTGCCCTCGGCCCGCCCGGCCCGCGTCGCCGGGCGTCGCGTCAAGCGGTGCGCGTACTCGGGCGGAAGGTGCACGGTCAGCCGCCGCATTCGGCCGTCGCCGGTCGTGCCGACCGGCGCGGTGCAGCCCAACCGGGCGCGGCTCTCCACCGTGATGCCGGTGGCGGTGGCGGCCTCGCCTTGCTGATGACGGCGGCCCGGAGGATGCCAGATCGGATGATCCAGGACCGGCCACCTCTCGCCGTCCCTGCCGTGCCGTCCCCGCGGGCGCTCACGCAGCCTGCCGACACCGACCTTGGCCATTGCCTTTGATGGGGGGCGAGGAAGGCGGTGTCCAGGTGCTCCCGCTGCGGCCGACTGCCGCGGGCCGGGGACCATGAATCGAACAGGAGGGCAGGCACTCCCCGAAACGGGTGCACCATACCTGTGCGCCTGCGGAGGCCCCTGATGCCCGACGATTCTTGTGGTGCGCGGGCAACGGGCTGCAGACCGAAGGCCTGCGCATGTCCCTCACGTGCTCGGCACGTGAAGCGTGCGTAGTCCCACGCACGTGACTCACACACAGGAGAATCATCAATGAACGTTCTGACCAACCTGCTCGCCGGTGTCCTCCACTTCGTGGGCTGGCTCGTCTGAGTTCTTGAGGGTGCCGCCTCTGTACTGACAGAGTCGGCACCCTCGCGCATACCGGCGTCAATACCTCTCCTGGACGGCACACCAGGACCCGGGCACGACCCGGACGGAGAAGATCCGCGAGGCGAAGGGGCGCCGGACACGATGCGGCAACGGCATCGGGCCGGCCGCCCGGCCGGCCCGCACGGGCGTGATGGCAGTCCGCGCTGGCATGAGACCAACCGGCCCAGGCATCACGGCAGTCGGCGGCGCTGTCGGCGCGGCGGCCGGCGCCGAGGCTGTGCAGCTTCGCAGTCCCCCCTGAAGACCAAGGCCCCCGTGAGGCCGTCGATGTCCGTCCGCCGGCGTCATCCGTCCGCCGACGCGGCCCGGTACCGCGGGGTTCAGCCCGTTTTCACGCCGTCTGGCGCGGGCGCGTAACGGCGGGCACTCACGCGGCCGATGAGGACCGGCTGCGCGCCGGCCCGTCGGCCGACAGGACATCTCCGCCTCCGGCCTGCTTCCCCTCGGGGGCGTGGTGACGGCGCTCGATCCCGCGCGCACGCAGGGCCTTTCACCGCGAAGCAGGGACGCCGCCACGGGGATGCCCCACACGCCCTCACATGAATTCCGATGGACCGTTCGATGAAGATCGATGATTAAAGGAATGGTAACTTGTCCAGCCAAGCTAGCCTCCCTGCACATGAGATTCCTTCGCAGAGCAGCAGGTCTAGGCCTTGCGCTGCTCATCTCCCTCATAGGCTTGTGTGCGCAGCCCGCTGCGGCGCATGTATCTCCACAGCATGCCGAACTCGTCATTGCGACCAAGGGCGACCTCACCAGTGGGCGGCTGATCGTCCACCATGACGTGGTGTCACCCCAGAAGGCGGGTGCCTGGGCGTCGCACCTGCTGAGCGCAGCGTGCCCCGCCACCGGCTCCGGCGTCGCCGGAGACGGCGGCGGCGTCCCCGGCGGTGTGGTGGTCGAGCTCGCGTGGAGCTGCCACGTCGACAAACTCGACCTGAGCGCCATGCTGCGGCAGGGCGGGCTGACCCAGGCCGTCGTCGAGTTCGACGGCACCACGGTCAACGCCAACGCCAAGACCCCGGTTGTGGACGCCTCGGGCGCCCACGCGCTTCCCGGCTTCCCGTGGGCAGCGGTGTCGCTGGGTGTCGTGGTGGCCGCCGCGCTGCTGCTCGCGGTGTGGCAGATCCGCACCGGGCGGCTCCACCTCGCCCGGCTGGCCGCCAAGGTGCGCACCGGGCGCGGGTGGTTCAAGCTGGCCGCCGTCGGCGCGGTGACACTGTCCTGCCTGGCTCCCCAGGTGGCCGCGGCGGCGCCGCTCGCCGGGGAAGCGGCGGCTGCCGCGAACACGGTCACCGTCACGGGCACGGTCTTCGAGGACACCGACGGCAACGGCAAGCGCGACGCGGGCGAGGCTGCGATGCCCGGGGTCGATGTCACGGACGGCGCCGCGTGGACGACGACCGGTCCCGACGGCTCGTACACCCTGCAGATCGACCCGGCCCGCCGGGAGACCGACCTCGTCAGCATCATCTCCCCCAACGGCTACACCCCCGCACTGCGCGAGGACTACATACCGCAGTTCTTCCACAAGGTCCCGGAGGAAGGCGGCTCCGGCGTCGACTTCGCCCTCGTCAAGGACAAGAACGCGGCCAACCCCACGGAAAAGTGGGTGATGAACTCCGACATCGAGGTCAGCAACACCACGGACAGCGCCGCCCAGAGCGCGCGGCAGTGGTGGCCCAGGCAGGTCGAGGCGATGTCCCAGGTCGACGGCGCCACCATGGCGATCACGACCGGTGACAACACCGTGACCGACTACGCGGCGGAGCCGCGCCGCCAGGTGGGCTACGACGTCCTGCGCAAGGGCCTGGCCGACGGCAAGCTCGGCATGCCCTTCTACCCCGTGGTCGGCAACCACGACGTCGGCGGCACCGCCGCCTCCCAGGGCTACGGCGGCAGCCTGGAGTACTACCGCCGCAACCTCGGCCCCGAGTGGTACAGCTTCGACCGCAATGGCCGGCACATCGTCGTCCTGGAGGACAACTACGACTCCAGCGGCCTGAAGCCGCAACTGGACTGGCTGCGCGAGGACCTGAAGCGTCACGCGGCGGGCAAGCAGGTGCTCGTCTTCGCACACCGGTCTCTGTTCACCGTATGGGGACCCGGCGCCGGCATGCAGCCGACCGTCGACGAACTGTCGAAGTACGACGTGCGGATGTTCGCCGCAGGCCACAACCAGCAGGCCGAATACCGCCGTGGCGCCTTCAACCGCTCCGTCGAGGTCAACAACCAGGGCGAGTACGGCATCGACGGCGCCCGCCCCGACTTCAAGATCCTCAGCTTCAAGGGCATCTACGACGACCCGCGCACCAAGCGCAACGAGGACACCGGCTATGTGATGGGCACCCACCGCCAGTTCGACGTCCGCGACGCGGTCGCCCTGGTCAGCCCCGCCCAGGGCAGTGTGCACGGCAACAGCGCCAACATCCCGATCGAGCTGTACACCGAGGACGCCGGACGCACCCCGGCCACGGCCTCACTGACCATCCGCGACTCCCACGGCCGCATCGCCTGGCACGAGGAGCGGATGAAGTTCGGGGCCCGAACCCGCACGACGGGCATCAAGAACTGCTACACACCCCCCGGCGGCACCCCGGAACCGTGCCCGCAGACCCGGATCTCGTGGACCCGCGTCAGCGACCGTCTCCCCGGCCTGCGGCCGGACACCTACACCGCCGAGATGACCGCGGCCGACACCCGCGGCAAGACGTGGCCCTCGGTCACCCACACCTTCACCGTGGTACCCGAAGGCAAGATCGCCGCACCGAAAACCGGCCAGGACTGGCTGCGCCAGGGCCGCGACGAGGCGGGACGCTCCGCCAGCACCGACAACCCGGGCACCAAGCTCGACCTGCAGTGGGCCGCCAACACCGGCGAACAGTTCAACCTCAACGGGTCGGTCGTGGCGGACGGCAAGGTGATCGTCTCCTCCCGGGCGTTCGACTCGCCGCACCACATGATGCTCGCCTACGACATCAAGTCCGGCCGCGAGATCTGGCGCACCTACCTGGACGGTGACGCCGAGTCGGCACCCACCTACCACGACGGGAAGGTCTACCTGACCACCGCCGTCGGCCGGATCTACGCCCTGGACGCCGAGGACGGCCACGTCCTGTGGCAGAAGATCGAGGACGAACAGCAGCACGGCGACACCGTCCGCCGCTACGGCCGGGCCGGCGGACCGGTCACCGTCTTCGACCTGAACGCCCAGCCGCGCACCGTCGCCGTCTACCAGAACTGGAACAAGATCGAATGCCGGGACGCCAAGACCGGTGACCTGCTCGGCGGCTTCAACGGCGCAACAAGCTGGGGCCAGTTCCACAGCACGGCCGTCCGCCAGCCCGGCTCCGACATCGCCTACCTCCACACCGGCTCCAGCAACACGGTCGTCGCCATGGACCTCGCCACCTGCCGCCAGCTGTGGGCGAAGGACACCAACGGCGACATCGCCAGCCACTCCTCCCCGGCCCTGACCGACCCGGCCACCGGCACCCCGCAGCTGGTGACCATGACCAACAGCGGTGTCCGCGGACATGACCTCAGCACCGGCACGGTACGGTGGCAGGCCCCGCTGGGCGGCTCCAGCACCTGCGGCGAAAGCGGCCCCGCGCCCCTGACCAGCCCCGCGATCTGGGGCACCACCGCCTACGTCGCCAGCCGCGACGGCGTCATCCGCGCCTACGACACCAGCGCCGCCGACCCGTCCACACCGGTCTGGGAGACCAAGGTCGGCTACCAGCCCGGCAGAAGCCCCATGGGATGCACGGGAGACCCCAGCTCACCCGCCATGCACGCCCTGGTCACCAAAGCCCTGGTGTACGCAGGCACCCGCGACGGCCGCCTGGTCGTCCTGGACCGCGCCACCGGCAAACTGCTGACCGAGTACAACCTCGGCGCCAGCGTGACCTCGTCGCTCTCCGTCAGCGGTGACTACATCTTCGCCCTCACCGACGACGGCACCCTCCACGCACTGGCCGCCCGCCACCTGCGCGAACACTGATCAACCAGCCGCGGGTCGCCTCCCCCGCCAGGGGAGGCAACCCGCGGCGCTCCACACCCGACGGGACCACCACCGTGCACACCCTCCGCACCTTCCCCGCCCACGCCGCCCGTCTCCTCCTGACCGGCCTGGCCGCCGCACTGGCACTCCTCACCGCCGCAGGCACCGCCGAGGCCCACCCCTTCGGCACGCCACCCGTCGCCAAAGTCAAAGCCGAAGACCGCACCGTAGAGATCACCTGGTCAGCCCAGCAGGACGACCTCGCCGTCCTGCACCAGACCGCCCACGGCAACGAGGCCCGCTACCTGAGCTCACACATCACTGTGCGCCAGAACGGCCACACCTGCCCGACGGACACCGCTGACACCCGGCACCTCGCACGCGACGGCGCCCTCATCCACTACACCTGCCCACACATCGTCAACACCATCACCCTGACCATCACCGCACTCACCGACATCAACCCCGCCTACCGCACCATCTCCGTCACGCAAAAGGGCAACGGCAGCCTGCACACAGCCAGCGACCCCACCCACGCCCTCACCCTCAGCGACACCGGCAACAACCCCTCCACCCCCACCACAAGACCGGCCACCACCTGGACCACGGACCTCAACGCGCTCCTGGACCACGGCACCGTCCTGCCCCTGGCCCTTCTCGCCGCCGCAGCGGCAGGCGCCTTCCACGCCTGCGCCCCCGGCCACGGAAAGACACTCGCGGCCGGATACCTCGTAGGCGGCCACGGCAAAAAACGCGACGCCCTCTGGCTCGGCGCCATCGTCGCCGTCATGCACACCGCATCCGTCGCCGTACTCGCCGTGGGCTGGTGGCTTGCCGCCCAGCACACACCGAACACCAGCACGATCACCAACTGGCTCCAACTGATCGCAGCCCTGGTCGTAACCGCCGTGGGCATCAACCTGCTCCGACGCCACCTGACCAACCACAGCCACAGCCACAGCCACAGCCACCACCCTGACGACCACGACCACAGTCACGACCACGGCCACAGTCACCACATCCCGGCCGCCAAGTCCCTGCTCACCCGCCGCGGCATCCTGCTCCTCGGCACATCCGGCGGTCTCCTCCCCTCCCCCTCAGCATTCCTCGTCCTGCTCACCGGACTGCTCACCGGCCGGGTCGGCACAGCAATCGCCATGGTCATCGCATTCGGCGCCGGCATGGCACTGACCCTCACCACCGTCAGCCTCGCCGTACTGCACGGCCGCGACGCACTCCTCGCCCGAACCTCAGCCTCAGCCACACTCCGCACCTGGACCACCCGTGCCCCCATCATCGCCGCCTGCGCCGTCACCATCGGCGGCACCACAGCATCAGCCATCGCCGCCACCCACGTCCTGACCCCATAACCCCACACACCACGACGTCTGAACACCCGACTTGAGCTGCTCACGGCGACGGCGCCAGATGGTCGGCCTCCGCGACGAGTTGAAGCCGACGCTGGTCAGCCTGCCTGCGAGGAACCGTTCGTCCTGAACCGCGTCGATCCCGACGAGCCTGGCGTTCAGTTCCTCCAGCGACATCTCCGGACCGAGACGCTTGTCCCGCCGGACCGCAGCGAACAGCTCCGTCCGCGACAACCCATCCCGGCCTCCCGACAGGACCGGGATCGACGCGCGAACCCTGGCGTCGCCGGGCGTACGGAGCAGTGCATTCACTCCGAGGGCACGTCGCGGCCCCACCGGTCGGCCCGCTCAGGAACGCGTCAGCCGCTCATCCTCATCGGCGAGGGCCTGCACATCGCGACAGCGCGGCCACGTCGATCTCGGTGACCTCGCTGCCGTCCTCCTTGCGACGGCTGTGCCAGTCATCGCCGAAGAAGCCTTCCGCAGACATCCGTCCGGCACGACCGACCAGGCGCACAGCGAAGTCCAGAAGCTCCCGGTCAACGGGAGGAGCATCGAATGCATAGTCCATCCGGCGAGCCTTTCACGGCCTCGATGACCGGGTGGGGGAGGATCAAACCGCCGTGTCTGCGGCGGCCCGCGTCCGAGGCCCGTGCTGACGCCCTGACAGCGGACGGGCGCCACTGGGGTGCAGGGATGCGAATGTCTCTGTGGCATCCGGGCATGGCCCAGGTCCGGCTCGACGCGGCTGTGCCTCTGGATCTTTTGCCGACGCCTTGACCATCCGTTCCGTGAACGTTCAGCCAGGCGTTCGTGCCTGGGGTGTGTGCAGTCCCTAGGGTCCCTGCGGACTTCAAAAGAAGGGGCTCATGGAAACTCTCCTCGCAGTCCGGGCTCGCGGGATCACCAAGTGCTTCGGCGATGTCGTCGCACTCGATGGTGTCGATCTGGATGTGACACAGGGACAGATACACGGCTTGGTCGGGCCGAACGGCGCCGGCAAGACCACGTTGCTCGGTCTTCTGCTGGGCCTGGCCGTCGCCGACAGCGGTCGACTCGAGATCCTGGGTACGCCGGTCGGGCGGGCGTTCGCCGCTCCCGACGGTGTCGCCGGCTTCGTGGACGGGCCCGGGCTCTACCCCTCGCTCACCGCCAGGCAGAACCTCGCCGCGCTGGCCGCTCTCCGCGGCGACGACGCGCGGACAGCGGGGATCGACGACGTGCTCGACCACGTCGGGCTCACCGATGTCGCCGACGACCGGACCCGCGGTTTCTCCCTCGGCATGCGTCAGCGGCTCGGGCTCGCCGCCGCCCTGCTCACCAGGCCCCGGCTGCTGGTGCTGGACGAGCCGTCCAACGGCCTCGACCCGGCGAGCAAAAGACACGTACACGGTGTCCTCACCCGGCTCGCGGCGGACGGAACCGGCATCGTGCTCTCGAGCCACCGTATGGACGATCTCGAGGAGCTGTGCTCGGAGGTCACCATCCTCGCCACCGGACGCGTCGTCTTCTCCGGCCCGTTGACCAAGCTGGCCGCCGAGAACCGTGAACTCGCCTACCGGTTGCGCACCTCCGACGCGCGGGCCGCGCACCGGCTGGCCGCCGACACGGCCGGGATCCGTATCGTCGAGGACGCCGGGGCACGGCGTGACGCCGAAGTACTCGTCGTACGCGCGCTGGTGCCCGCCCTCGACGAACTGGTGGCGCGGCTCGTGCAGTCGGGCGTCGCGGTGCGCGAGCTCGCCCCCGTGGTGTCGCCGCTGGAGGCCGCGTTCCTCGCCCTCACCGAGCAGCAGGAGGCCGGCCGATGACCGCGACCATCGCCGAGGGCAACGTCGCCAGTGCGCGCCGTGTCTCGGTTCGCCGCGGCTACCGCTTCGAGCTGGTCAAGCTCGTCTCGCAGTGGCGGATCCGCTTGCTGGTCCTCGCCTGCTGGATCGCGCCGGCGCTCTTCGTCGCCGGGGTGAGTCAGCAGAGCACGCTCCCCACCGACACCCTCTTCGGCCGCTGGATGCACGCCACGGGGTGGGCCGGACCGCTGGTGATGCTCGGTTTCGCGGGCACCTGGGCGCTGCCGCTGCTGACCTCGATGGTCGCCGGCGACGTGTTCGCCTCCGAGGACCGGCTCGGCACCTGGCGCCATCTGCTCGTGGCGGTCCGTTCGCCCAGGCGGATCTTCGCAGCGAAGGCATTGGCCAGCCTCACCGTCATCCTGCTGCTCGTGGCCGGGCTGGCCTGTTCCAGCGCGGCCGGCGGGCTCGTGTCGGTCGGCAACCAGCCGCTGGTCGGCCTCGACGGCCACCCGCTGACGCCGGGGGACGCCGCGGGGAAGGTCCTGCTCGCCTGGGCCTGCGCCCTCGCCCCGACCTTGGCTCTCGCCGCGATCGGACTGCTCGGGTCGGTCGCGCTGGGGCGGTCCCCCATGGGACTGCTGCTGCCCCCGCTGGTCGCGCTCGCGATGCAGATCGCCCAGATGCTGCCGCTGCCCGTCGCCGTGCGTCTCGCTCTGCCGGGCTACGCCTTCATCTCCTGGAACGGGCTGTTCACCAGCCCGGCACAGCTCGGCCCGCTCCTGATCGGCATCACGGTCAGCCTGGTGTGGGCCGTGCTCGCGACAGCGCTGGCGTATCTGCTCTTCCTCCGGCGCGATTTCACCAACCCGGCCTACGACGGTTCCGGGCGCCGCGCGGTCACCATCGGACTCCTGCCGCTCGTCGGGCTGGTCGCCGTCACGGTCGCGGTGGTCGCCGTGGCGACCCCGTCGATGGGCTCCGGAATCGAGCAGGACAAGGTCCAGCGGTCACTCGCCACGGCGTTCGCCCACCTTTACCGCATGCAGACCCAGCAGCTCCACCGCCCCGCCGTCACCGAGGCACAACTGCGGGTCACCGCCGCGTGCAACAAGAGCGACGGCCAGGCCGCCGCCGAGGGGGCGGGTAACGACTGGCGTTGCGTCGTCACCTGGCATCTGCCCGGCGTCGCGGCCCCAGGGACGGCCGTCTACCAGCTTGACGTCGCCTCAGACGGGCGGTTCGTGGCCGACGGCGACGGACCGAAGGAAGTCAACGGCTACTTCCTGGTGCGGACCCCGATCGGGGACGCACCGAACCCGCTCTGGCAGTTCGACGGCAACGTCGAACTGCTCGACACCACCCCGAAGGGATAATTCCATGCAGGTAACTCGGCAGCGCCGGACCATCGAGAAGGAACAGATCAGCCTTTTCGGCAGACGCGTGGGTCGCCGGACGGTGCTGGTGACCGCGGGTATCGCCGTCGCCCTCGCCGTCACGGGCACCGCTGTTGCCCAGACGCACCAGTTCGGCACGCAGCAGGTCGGCCAGGTCACCGCTGACGGCCAGGTCGTCTCCGCCGACCAGTACATCGCCCCGTACGGCAGCCGCACCGTCATCAACGACGGCAAGATCATGTCGTCCTCGGTCAGCCCGGACGGCAGCCATCTGGCGGCCTCCATCGCCGACGGGCCCGCGTCGCTGGTCATCATGGATCTCAAGACAGGGCAGCTGAAGCAGCGCATCGGGACCAACGCGAAGGACGACCTGCGCATCAAGAGCGGCTCCGTCGGCCAGGAGGGCCCGACGTACTCGCCCGACGGTTCGCAGCTGTGGCTGGGCCAGAGCGACGGCTACACCAAGTTCACCGTGAACGCGGACGGCACCCTCTCCACCCCGACGACCGTCTCGATCCCGGCCGACGGCTCCAAGCACGCGCTGGTGGGCGCGGCGGTGTTCTCGGCCGACGGCTCCACCGTGTACTCGGCGGTCAACGGCCAGAACCGGGTGGTCGCCATCGACGCGGCGACCGGGGCCATCAAGCAGAGCTGGGCCGTGGGCAACGCTCCCCGGGGCATGGCCATGGTCGGCAACAAGCTCTACGTCAGCAACGAGGGCGGGCGTCCGGCCCAGGCCGGCGACACGACGATGAACTCCTACGGCACCCAGGTGCCGGCCAACCCGGACACCGGTGCCACCACCACCGGCACGGTCAGCGTCATCAACCTGGCGGACCCGTCCGCTGCCGTCGGGAGCATCGGCGTCGGTCTGCACCCGACCGCGGTGTACGCCAAGAAGGGGGCGGTGTTCGTCACCAACACCGCCGACAACAACGTGTCGGTCATCAACACCGCCAACGACAAGGTCGTGCAGACCATCGCCACCCAGCCGTGGCCGGAGGCGAAGGTCGGCTACGAGCCCAACGCGGTGTCGCTCACCGACGACGGCCGTCTGCTGGTGACGCTCGGCCGCGCCAACGCGGTCGCCGTGTACCGCTACACCTCCCCGCAGGAGCCGGCCAGCTACGTCGGCCTGCTCCCGACGGACTACTTCCCCGCGGAGATCGCCACCGTGGGCAAGAACGTGGTCGTCTCCAACACCCGTGGTATCGACGCCCGTCGTCCCGACAGCGCCGGCCACGGCACCCATGACACGACGTCGAGCCTGACGCAGTTCACGCTGCCGGACGACAGCGTCATCAGGTCCGAGACGGCCAAGGTCTTCAAGCAGAACGGCTGGACCGCCGACTCGCTCAAGCTGGCCCGGGGCAAGAGCAAGACGATGCCGGTGCCGGTCCCGGTGCGGCTCGGCGACCCCTCGACGATCAAGCACGTCTTCCTGCTCGTCAAGGAGAACCGGACCTACGACCAGGTCTTCGGTGACATGCCGCAGGGCAACGGCGACGCGTCGCTGACGCAGTTCGGCGAGAATGTGACGCCGAACCAGCACGCGCTGGCTCAGCAGTTCGGGCTGTACGACAACTTCTATGACATCGGCACGAATTCCGCCGAGGGTCACAACTGGCTGATGCAGTCCGACAACCCGGAGTACACCGAGTCCTCGGCCGGTGAGTACACGCGCAGCTACGACACCGAGGACGACGCGCTCGGCCACCAGAAGTCCGGGTTCATCTGGACCGGTGCGCAGGCGGCCGGCAAGTCCGTCAAGGACTACGGTGAGTTCCAGTCGTTCGAGAGCAAGCCGTCCGGCGCGACCTGGCAGAACCTGTACTGCGACGCCAAGAACATGGACGCGACCGGGCAGAAGACCGCCTACCCCATTCAGACGGGCTCGGCGATCCCGTCGCTCAACAAGGTGTCGGTGCCCGGCTTCCCGCTGTTCGACCTCAACGTCCCCGACGTCTACAAGTACCAGATCTGGAAGCAGGACTTCGAGAAGAACGGTCCGGCGAACCTGAATATGTTCTGGTTCTCCAACGACCACACCGGTGGTCCGGCGAACGCGGCCGCCGAGGTCGCGGACAACGACCTCGCGGTCGGCAAGATGGTGGACGAGATCACGCACAGCACGTACTGGAAGGACTCGGCGATCTTCGTCGTCGAGGACGACTCCCAGGCCGGCCTCGACCACGTCGACGGCCACCGTGCCCCGGTCCAGATCATCAGCCCCTGGGCCAAGCACGGCACCGTCGACAGCCACTACTACTCGCAGATCACGATGGTCCGCACCATCGAGCAGATCCTCGGGATCCACCCGATGAACCAGAAGGACAGCGCGGCCACCCCGATGTTCGGTGCGTTCACGCGGCACGCGGACAACACGCCGTTCACCGCGGTGCCCAACCGGACCTCGCTCACCCTCGGCGTGAGCCCCCAGCCCTCCTGCGGCGCGGACACCCCGGCGCCGCAGAACGCCAAGGCGGCACCCGCGCCGACGTCGGCAAAGGTGCCGGCGGCCGAGCAGCACGTCGCGGCGCAGTGGAAGGGCTGGGAGTCGCACCAGCGGCTGACCGGACCGAACGCCGTGCCCGACTACGCGAACCCCGCGCAGATGAACCACTTCACGTGGTACGAGACGCACAACTGGACCAAGCCGTACCCCGGGGAGAGCAAGATCTACGCGCCGAACGACGTACCGGGCGCCTACATCCCGTCGTCGGAGTCCGACGGCTGACGTAGGCAGATCGCGTCAAGGGGCCCCTGGCCGGCATGAGCGCCGGCCAGGGGCCCCCTGCCGTCCCGCTCATCCTCCGGGGCACACGCGGCCGGCCGACGGTTGCGGCAAAGCCTGGGAGCGGCGTCGGCACCACCCCGGCGCCGACCCGCAGGGCTGCTCGCTCCGTGGTGGCCGGCGCTGCCCCTCACCGGCGTAGGCCCGAGTCGAATGGCCCACGACGACTGGCAGCCGCTCCGCCTTCATGGGTGAATCAGGTGACCATTACTGCGCCGCCCCCCGGGAGGATGGAGCCCGTGAAAGACGAGGAAAAGAAAGGCTTGTCCGACCCGGAGGAATCCTCGCATCCGAGCAGACGAGGCTTTGTCGCGGGCGCAACTCTTGGAGTGGCGCTCGCCTCCGCAGGGATCTACGAGGTCATCGACAAGCTGGTCACCCCACCCGAGCGAGCCGCCGCGGAGGCCGACAAACCACTGCCGCCGGAACAGTACGCCATCCCCACACCACGACTCATCATGGACGACGGCACAGGCATCGCGAGCAGCAGCGGCACGATCCCCGTTCTCGTTCCGCCGTTGCACAATCACGTCATCACCGCGACGTTGAGGGTTCCGTCGGACGCGAATTCCCTGCGGGAGGCACAGCACCATCTGGAATCCGTCATCCAGGGCCTGGAGAAACGTTTCCCTCCCCCTCCCAGCGGCCTGGGGGTCGTCGTCGCCTGGGGGCTTCCCTATTTCCAGCACTACATCCCCAGCCTCGAAAAAGGGTCCGGCTTCTTCAAGGCGGGAACGCGGTACCCGGACTATTTGCCGGTTGACCTGATGACGTCCACACAGCGGGGCCGCACGGTCTATGCGCTCCAGGAAGCCAGAACGTATCCCAGCGACCAGCCACCTGCCGGCTTCGGGCAGGTCCGGCTGGAGCAGAACCACGTGGCCGTGCTCCTGCGCAGTGACTCTCTCGACAACATCATGGAAGGCACGAACGCTCTCTTCGGGACGGGAAGCGACCAGGCCGGCGATCTCTTCAAGGTGACCAGCATCCGAAGAGGCTTCACGGGCGGCGCTCACACGGGGCAGCAATCGCTAGCCAGTAAGCTGGCCCTTGACGCGGGCCTGCCCGGAGCGAAGTCCATTCCCGCGCACGCTCCCGTCTTTCTCGGCTTCACCACCACGCTCAAGTCCGCGGAAAGCTCCACTCCCGTGTCGAATCTGGAGACGCTTCCCGGATGGACCGACCAATGGCCCAACGGCTACTTCAGGTACGGGACCATCATGCCTCTCTCGCACCTGTACTCGGATCTGGCCACCTGGTACGGGGAAGGACGGGCGGGTTCGCAGGACTTTCCGGTCTACGCCGACCGACTCCGCGCCATGTACCAGCCCGGACTCTCGGTCCCTGGAGGAACGGTGACCCTGGATCCTCCCGTCGAAAGCGAAGAAGACGTCTTCCAGCGAGTCAAGAAATCCGGTAGCTATGGTCACAATGGGAGCATGCAGCCGGTGAACCGCCTACAGAAAGCGACAACCAGCAATTATGGCGTGTCCTACCCGGTCGGCACACCTGTGTCCAATCGCGGTGATTTCGCGACGCTGGACAACCCGTTTTTCTACACATCCGACCCGATCGGTGACCATTACAGTGCCCAGAAAGCCGCCGGGTTGCACTTCCTGATCTTCGTGCCGACGGCCGAGACGTTCAACCGTATTCGCCTGGCGATGGACGGACACTACCCCGATGGCAAAAGAATCGACTTCTCCCCGCGCTCCCCCGAAGCCGGCTTGAATTCGGTCGTCCACACCACTCACCGCCAGAACTTTCTGATTCCACCACGGAGCAGCCGTTCGTTCCCGCTCGCGGAGTTCCTGAGCTGACCGGGGCCTGCGGCCGCCGTGATCGCCGCGTCACCGCTGTCCGGGTTCGGCGCATCGTCGTACGGGCGCGGGTGCGGGACCTCCGCGACGCCGGTCAGGACTTCAGGCCCTGGCTGAGCTGCCGCTGGAGGCTGCGTCCGAGGTGCTCCGCCATGGCTTCGGCGGCGCGGTCGGGCTTGCGGCGCAGTATCGCGCGCACGACGCGTTCGTGCTCCGCCAGCGTCGGGTCGTCGGCGATCCTGAAACTTCTGAGTCGAAAGACATGCAGATGGGAGTGGAGCCGCTCCACCGCGTCGGCGAGCAGCGGACGTTGCGAGGCCACCGCGATCGCGTCGTGAAAGCGCTGGTCGAGAGCGGCGAAGTCGCGGTAGTCCGCGTACCGCCCCGTCGGCCCCGGATGAGTCTGCATCTCCTCCACGAGCCGCTCGATCGAGTCGAACTGCTCCTCGGCGGCATTGATGGCGGCGAGCGCCGCTGCGCGCGGTTCGAGGAGGAGTCGCATCTCGAAGAGCTCCTCAAGGCCCTCGCGGGTCAGCAACTCGGTCGCCCGATACCCGGAGAGCGACCTTTTCACCACGAGTCCGTCGGACTCGAGCCGGGCCAGTGACTCACGGACGGGTGTGGGCGAGACACCCAGAGCACGTGACAGCGCCTCGATCCCCACGCGTGCGCCAGGGGCGATCTCATGGTCCATGACCATGGCTTTGATCTGCTCGTAGACACTGTCCGAAAGGACCTGGCGGCCAGGACCGGCGGACTGGCTTCTTCCTTCGGACTCCGGGGCCCGGGCAGCGGAGCTGTCATGCGGTGGCATCCGTTCTCCTGCTCCTGCTGCTCCGGGGGTCTCGGGACGAAGGAAGTTTACCGACGTGAGGGCCTTTCCCTTGCCCGGCGTCTCGGCCGCACGGCCGCCCCGGGTGCCCGCAGTCCCGGCCTGGGCTCGTCCCGTGTTCGGCATCGGTGATCGGGCCTCGACCGTGGTGAAGCCCACCGCAGGCGTCGGCGGCGTCAGGGCAGGCGCAGCCGGTAGGCGTTCACGGCCGTGCCGCCGAAAACACCGGCCCGTTCGTCCACGCTGAGCCCGGCCGTCAGAGCACGGGCCGCATCGAGCACCTCCGCGTAGTCGGCGGCCACCGTGCACACGGGCCAGTCGGAGCCGTACATGACCCGGTCCGGTCCGAAGGCGGCGAGAACCGTCTCGGCGAAAGGACGCAGGTCGTCGACTGTCCATCCGTGCCAGTCGGCCTCCGTGACCAGGCCGGACAGCTTGCAGAAGGTGTTGGCTTCGGCCGCCAGGGCCCGTAGTTCGGAAGCCCACGGTTCGAGCGCGCCCGACGCGATGGCGGGTTTGCCGACGTGATCCAGGACGAACCTGAGGCCCGGCAGACGGCGGGCCGCGGCGGTGGCCGCGGGCAGTTGGTGCGGGAGGACGACGAGGTCGTAGGCCAGGCCTGCGTCGGCCACCGCGGACAGTCCCCGCAGGACGTCCTCCCGTACCAGCCACTGCGGGTCGGGTTCCGACTGCACCTGGTGCCGGATGCCCACCAGCCGTCCGCCGCCGGGCAGTTCACGCAGCCGGGCGAGCGTGTCCGCCACATCGGGAGCTGTCAGGTCGGTCCATCCGACCACACCGGCGGCCAGCGGATCGGAGGCCGCCTGCGCCAGCATCTCGGGGGTCTCCTCCGGGACCGTCACGGTCTGGACCATCACGGTCGCGCCGACTCCGGCCCGCTCGGCCAGCGGACGCAGATCCGTCAGCGAGAAGGTCCTGCGCAGCGGCGCGAGTTCGGGGCCGTTGATCCATTCCTGGTCCCGCACGGCCAGGTCCCACACATGGTGGTGGGCATCGACGAGCGGCGTGTCGCTCATGCGGTTCTCTTCTCCTTCTCCTTCTCCGATCCGTCCTCGATTGATGAGGAGGACGTCACGGCATGAGGAACACCTGCTCCATCGAGACCCACCACTCCCCCGGTGCCGCCTCCTGCACCGGCTGCTGGCAGGGTGCGGTGAGCCGCCACCAGGCCTGCGTCGCCTCGTCGGCGGCCATGCGGGCCATGTCCGCGGTCAGATCGTCACCGTGGTACTCGAAGTAGCCGAACAGCAGGTCGCCGAGCAGGTGGATCGAGTAGTTCCGGATGTGGCAGTCCCGCAGTGTGTCCAGCACCGGCTGGGGCACGTCGCGGTGCAGGTCACAGTACGTCTCCAACTGCTCCGGGCGGACCCGGATCACCTGCGCCACGCGCCTCATTCCGCGTGCTCCGCGTTCTCCTGCGACGTCACTGCCGAGAGCGCACGGTCGTGGATGATGCGGATGATCCGGCCGCTCATCCGGTCGTAGTCACGGTCGTTGTCGACCTCGCCGCGGATACGGTGGTCGGCCATGACGAGGACACGGTCCGCCAGCGTGATCATCTCGGTGAGGTCGCTGCTGATCAGCAGGATCGGCAGACCTCCGCGGGCGAGCTCCCAGAGGAGTTCGTGGAAGCCATGTTTGGTACGTACGTCGACACCCACGGTCGGCTCGTCGACGATCAGCAGCCGAGTGTCGGCCGCGAGCCACTTCGCCAGGCTCACTTTCTGCTGGTTGCCCCCGGACAGTTCACCAGCATTCCGGTCGAGGCCCGAGACACGGATGCCGAGGCGTTCGACCAGGTCCTGCGCAACGTTGCGTTCCTCGGCGGCGGAGATGAACCCGAGGGCCTTGGCCAGCTTCTTCCACACGGTGACCGTGATGTTACGGTCGATGGGCTGTTCGAGGAAGATGCCCTCTTCCTTGCGGTTCTCGGTCAGATAGCCGATGCCGAACTCGTGCAGCGCCTGGCGGGGCGAAGCGATCCGGGCCGGCTTGCCGTGCACCCTGATCTCGCCGCCGGTGACCCGGTCGAGGCCCAGAACGGCCTTGACCAGTTCACTGCGCCCGGCGCCGACGAGCCCGTAGAGGCCGACGATCTCACCGGGCCGCACCTCCAGGGAGATGTCCCGGTGGCCGTTGGCGGTGGAGATCCGATCGAGTGAGAGCACCGGGGTGGCCGTGAGGTCCGGGGTGCGCGGCCGCATCTCGGTCGCCGTGTGTGCACGGCCCACCATCAGGTTCACGATGTCGTCGTGCGTGTGGTCGGCGAGCGGTGAGGACTCCAGTACGGACCTGCCGTCGCGCAGCACGGTGACGGTGTCGCAGATCGCGAAGACCTCTTCCAGCTTGTGGCTCACGAAGACGACGCACGTGTCACGGGCCGTCAGCCGCCGGACCACGTCGAAGAGGCGCTCGGCCTCCTGCGGGGACAACGAGGCGGTCGGCTCGTCGAGCAGCAGCACCTCGCTCTCGGTGTGGAGCGCCTTCGCGATCTCCACCAACTGCTGCTGGGCCACGGACAGTTCGCGGACCGGCTGGAGCGGATCGAGATCCAGGCCCAGCTCCGCCAGGCAGCGCAGGGCGGGCGCGTTCATGGCCTCCCGTTCGACGAGTCCGCGGCGCGAGGGCGGGCTCTGCAGCGTGATGTTCTCCGCCACCGAGAAGTCGGGTATGAGGTTGCGTTCCTGGTGGACGACGCCGATGCCGGTCCGGGTGGCCTCCAGCGGCGAGCGCAGATGGACCTCCTCACCGCGCCAGGTGAGCCGGCCGCCGTCGGGAGGGTGGACGCCGGTCAGGACCTTGATGAGGGTGGACTTCCCCGCACCGTTCTCGCCCAGCAGCGCGTGCACGGATCCGGCCGTCAGGCGCAGGCCGACGCCGTCCAGGGCCCGTACTCCGGGGAAGACCTTGACGATCTCCCGGCCTTCGAGAAGAACGTCGCTCATCGCGCACCTTTCACGTTCGGAAGGATGTCGCTCATCGGGCACCTCCCGTGTTCGGCAGGGCGGCGTCGGCCGTCGGTCCCGGGTCGACCGGTGCCGGCGGGATGCTCTGCCGTCCGTTGCGCCCCTTGCCCTTCTTCTCCACATGTGACTGGTGGATGCGGCCGCCGACCACCGTGCCGAGCACGACCAGGCCGATGAGGAAGTTCACCCAGCTCGGGTCGAGCGAGAACTGGGCGCGCGCGGCGTCGATGAGCCGCATGACGAATGCCGCCAGCACCGTGCCGAACACCGCGACGGATCCGCCGTTCAGGGCGACACCTCCGATGATCGGAGCGGCGAAGCTCGGCAGCAGCCAGTCTCCGCCGACGCTGCGGTTGACGCCGGGCAGCGACGCGGTCGCGGTCACGGCGGCGACGCCGACCAGGAGGCCGGACAGCGTGTGGGCGAGCACGATCTGCCGGTCGGTGGAGATACCCGACAGTCTCGCCGCCAGCGGGTTGCCGCCGGCCGCGAGGAGCCGGCGACCGGCGGTCGCACGGTACAGGAACGCGGCCAGCAGGGCCGCCGCGGCGAGCGCCGTGAGAAACACCAGCGGGAGGTTCAGGAGAGCAGCCCGGCCGAGGCGTCTGAGGGTCGGTGAGTAGCCGTCGATGGTGCGCGTGCCGGCCAGCCGGTACTGGGCTCCCAGCAGGATGGTCATCGTTCCGAGCGTGACGATGAAGCCGTTGATCCGCGTCGCCACGATGAACACACCGGTCACCAGACCGACCAGCGTCGCCGCGAGGACGCCGGCCGCGACGGCGATCGGTGCCGGGACACCGTCGTCGGCCATCAGGACACCCATCAGACAGGCCGTGAAGCCGCCCAGGGCACCGACCGCGAGGTTGAGCTGTCCGACGCACAGAGCGGTCATCTGGGCCAGGCCGATGAGAATGGGTGTGGCCAGGTACTGCAGGAAGGTCCGGACCGACGGCCCCTGGAAGAACTCGCCCGACGAGGCCGCCCCCAGGGCGACGTAGCCGGCCAGCGTCACGCACAGCAGTGTCATCGTCGTGGAGCGGGAGAAGCGGCGCAGGGCCGCGCCGGTACGGGCTCCGCGGTCGTTGCTGGTGATCACGTGGAGCGCACCACCTTGCGATAGGACACGACGGCGCGTACCCGGTCGGCCGACAGGGCCAGCAGGAGGACGCAGCCGAGGTAGATGTTCAGGCTCTCCAGGCCGACGCCGAGCAGATCCAGGCCCTTGCGGATCACGCCGACCAGCGACGTGCCCAGCAGGACGCCGAGTACGGAGACGACGCCGCCGGTGAGGAGGGTGCCGCCGAGGACGGCGCCGAGGAAGGAGGGCAGCATGAAGTCCTCGCCGATGGAGGCGCGGAACGTGCCGGTGCTGACGGCGGCCATGAAGCCGGCGAGCGCGGCGAGCAGTCCGGACAGGGTGTGCGCGAGGATCACGCGGCGGCCCGTGGGGATGCCCGACAGCTCCGCCGCCGCCGGGTTGGCGCCGGTCAGCAGCAGCTCCCGGCCCATGCGGGTGCGGCTGTACAGGAAACCGAGGCCGACCAGCGCCAGCACCGTGAACTGGGCCAGCTGCGGGACGGCCGGGGATCCGCAGACGGGACCGACACAGATGTCGGCGAGCGAGGTGGAGCGCAGGTCCAGGAGCCCGTTCGGCTGCGTGGTGAAGGCCGCGTTCTCGGTCAACGCCGAGTAGAGCAGGGAGACCAGTCCCAGCAGGGCGAAGTCCATGGCCAGGGTGACCACGAAGGAGCTCACGCCGGTACGGGCGATGATCCAGCCGGTCAGGGCGCCGATGACGGCACCGGCGAACAGGCACAGCAGCAGGCCGAGTTGAAGCGGCAGACCGAGCCGGTCGTAGCCGAGGCCCGCGAAGAGGGCGCCGAAGGCCGCCATCCGGCCGACGGCGAGGTTCATGTGTCCCACGGAGAGGACCACCATCTGGGCGAGCGCCACCACGGTCAGCGTCGAGATGTCCCGCAACAGGGGGAACAGTACGAGCCGTTCGTCGAGGAACGCCGGCCGCAGAACGCCGAACAGTGCGGCGAGAGCGACGGTGAGCACCAGGAGACCGAGCCGCTGGTTCACCCAGAACGGCAGCCGCTGCGCGGGCTGCGGCGCGGCATCCGCCCCCTCGGCCCGGCTGTCGTTCTCCGGTGTCGCGGTGGGTGCCTTCATGCCACCCTCCTGTTGTCGATGGCGTCCATGTCCCAGTCGATCCCGATGCCCGGCACGTCCGGTGCCACGGCCTGTCCGTCGCGGACCGTCAGTTCGGTGCGGGTCACGGCTCTCAGCTGCGGGATGTACTCGACGAACATGCCGTTGGGCACCGCGGCGGCCAGGCTGACATGCAGTTCCATCAGGAAGTGCGGGCAGACCATGACGTTGTGGCTCTCCGCCGTGTGCGCGACCTTCAGCCACGGTGTGATGCCGCCGACGCGCGCGGCGTCGACCTGGATGACGGAGGCGGCGCCCGACTCCAGGTACGCGCGGAACTGCATGGCGGAGTAGAGGGACTCGCCGACGGCGACGGGAATCCGGGTCGCGGCCGCCAGGCGGGCGTGTCCGCTGACGTCGTCGGCCGGAAGGGGCTCTTCGAGCCAGTACGGGTCGTAGGGTTCGAGGGCGGCCGCGAGGCGGAGCGCCGAGGAGATGGTCTGCGACTGGTTGGCGTCGGTCATGATGTGCATCGACGGACCGACGGCCTCGCGGACGGCGCGCAGCCGTTCGGCGTCCTCGGCCACGTGCGGCTTGCCCACCTTGATCTTGACGCCCGCCCACCCCGCCTTCTGGGCCTGAAGCGCGGATCGGATCAGCTCCTCGGTGCTCAGGTGGAGCCAGCCGCCCTCGGTGTCGTAGAGCGGGACCTCCTGGCGGTGGCCGCCGGCCAGCCGCCACAGCGGTTCGCCGGCGCGCTTGCACCGCAGGTCCCACAGCGCGGTGTCCACGGCGGCGAGGGCGAGGGAGGTGATGGCTCCGGTGGTGGTGGCCCGCGTCGTGGCGAACAGCCGCTGCCACAGGGCTTCGACGTTGCGGGCGTCCGCTCCGACGAGGAGAGGCAGCAGGTGCTCCCGGAGCAGGGCCAGGACGGACGACCCGCCGGTGCCGATCGTGTAGGCGTAGCCGGTTCCCCTCAGGCCGTCCCCGGTGGTGATCTCGACGAGGATCGTCTCCTGCTTGACGAAGGCCTGCACGGCGTCCGTGCGGTCCTTCTCCACCGCGATGTCGGCGAGCAGTGCCGTGGCGGTCGTGATGATGGTCATCGTTCGAGGTCCGCTTTCCGTAGTGCCGTCGGCGGTCACGTGCAGGCGAGGAACGTGTCTGCGAACTGCTTCTTGAGCTGCTCGGTCTTCGCCTTCCTGGCCGAGTCGTAGGTGCCCACGTTCGCCTTGGTGACCACGAACGAGCCGGAGTCGATGATCTGGCCCGGGTGGCGCATGGTGCACTGCTTCGTCTGCAGCAGCGCCAGCGCCCAGGTCCCCACCTCGGCCTGTCCCACGGGGTTCTGCACCACGGTGGCGGCGACGGAGCCGTCCTTGATCCCGCTGAGGATCTTGGCGTCGTCGTCGATGGCGACGACCTTGGCCTTGGATCCGGAGCTCTTGACCGCGTCGGCGGCGGCGACGGCGGGGTTGTAGGCGGTGGTGACGATGCCCTGGATCTGGTTGCCCTTCGCCGCGAGCAGGTCGGAGACCGCCTTCTGCGCGGTCTGCAGGTCCTTGTCGACGTCGGTGATGGTCTGCAGCAGCTTCACCTTGCCGCCGGTCTCCTGCACCGCCCTGGTCACGCCCTTGATGCGCAACTGCGTGTTGGCGTCCACGTTGTTGCCGGTGAGGTGGACCAGCGTGCCCTTGCCGCCCATGGCGTCGATCGCGGCCTTGGCCGCCTTGTAGGCGGCGACCTCCACGTCCGTGGACAGGCAGAAGTCGGCCTTGTTGACGCCTCCGGCCGGGCAGGAGGCGAGCGACGCCACGGCGAAGCCCTGTGACTTGAGGTCCGCGAAGGTGGTGTTGATGTCGGTGGGCGAGACCCCGAAGATCCCGAACGCGTTGTAACCGCGGGCCGCCAGGGTGGAGAGCAGGTTGTCCTGCTTCTGCTGGTCCCACTCGGAGGTCTCGTCGAAGGTCACGTCCCCGAGGCCGTACGTCTTCTTCGCCGCGGCTCCGGCCGTCTTCCACGGCTGGAAGTACGGGTGGGCGCCGCCGGGCACGAGGGCCACCTTGGTGCCCGACCCGTCGGCCAGCTCGGCGGTGCCCGTGCCGGACTTGCCGGACGCGGGGGCCGGGGCCCCGGTGCTGGAAGACGGACCGGAGGACTTGATGGTGCAGGCCGCCGAGCCCGCCATGAGTACAGCGGCTGCGACAGCTCCTGACAGAACGGAACGGGTCGGGGGACGCATCTCCACCACTTTCCAGAATCAAATAGGAAATCGGTAGGGCGATGTTCAGCCAGGCACCGCCCCCCGTCAACCCCCTGAACCGCAACGATCGATGACGATCGCTCTGACATGGCAGCTCACAGCGCCAGTCAACGGACAGCCAGACATGCGGAGAAGCACCGGAATCCGGTCACACAGACCCGGGGACCGGTCGCCGCCCGCGCGGATGGGGGTCGAAATCGTATAGGAAATCGGCGTCTCAGAGGGGGCCGGTGCCGTCCGCCGCCACGTCGTCGACCCTGATCAGGTGCAGGGACGTGCTGGACCAGTCACCGGCCGGCAGCTCGGGCGTGATCCCGTATCCGGTGAGTACGGACGCGTGGTGCACGGCGCCGGTGGCGGCGTCCCGGTAGCGCGCGGCGGGGTCCAGGCCGGCGAGCCTGAGGGCGCGACGCGGTGTGCCGTGCCGGGGTGCCCGCTGCCACACCAGCACGAGGACCTCCCGGCGGTCGGCGGTGGTGTACTGGACGGCGGTCGGCCCGTCGTCGACGGGACCGCGCAGCCGGTGCTGGGCGCCGTGCTGCACGATGTGACGGACCTTCTTGTACTCCGCCACCAGCTCCGCGCCCTGGGCGAGTTCCTCCGGTGTCCAGCGCGCGAGGTCACCGCCCACGGCCAGGACCCCCGCCATCGCGACGTGGAAGCGGTAACGAAGCGGCACCGAGCGGCCGGTGAGCTGGTTGGGCACGTCCGTGACCCAGGCCGCCATCACCTGGGCCGGGTAGATCTGGCTGAAGCCGTGCTGGATGGAGACCCGGTCCGCCGCGTCGGTGTTGTCGGACGGCCACGCCTGGTCGGTACGGGAGAGGATGCCCAGGTCGACGCGGCCGCCGCCACCGCTGCACGTCTCGATGCGCAGCCCGGGATGGTCCGCGCGCAGCCGGTCGATGACGCCGTAGAGGTTGTGCACGTACCGCGTCCACAGCAGGTCCTGCCCGTCCTCGCGGGCCGGCCAGCCGGCCTCGCTGAAGGCACGATTCATGTCCCACTTGAGGAAGTCGATCCCGTTGTCCGCGACCAACCGGGTCAGCCATCCGTACGCCCACTCGGCGATGTCGTCACGCGCGAAGTTGAGCACCAGTTGGTTGCGCAGTTCGGTGCGGGTGCGGTGCGGGTAGTGCAACACCCAGTCGGGGTGCGCCCGGTACAGGTCGCTGTCCGGGTTGACCATCTCGGGCTCCACCCACAGGCCGAATCGCATGCCGAGCCGGTGGACCTCCTCGACGAGCGGACGCAGCCCCTGCGGGAACCGCTCGGCGGCCGGGGTCCAGTCGCCGAGTCCGGCGGTGTCGTCGCGGCGGCCCCGGAACCAGCCGTCGTCGACGACGTAGAGTTCCACCCCGAGCTGCGCGGCCCGGGCCGCAAGCTCCCGCTGACCTGCCTCGTCGACGTCGAAGCCGGTGGCCTCCCAGGAGTTGAACAACACCGGGCGCGTCTCGTCCGGGTACGGGAGCACATGGCCTTGGACGTATCCGTGCCAGCCGCGGCTCGCCGCCCCGAAGCCGCCGTCGGTGTACAGGGCCGCGAAGCGCGGGGTCGCGTACTCCTCCCCGGGTCCGAGTGGCAGTTCCGCTCCGTCCTGCCCCGCTCCGCCCGTGAAGGACGTACGCCCGTCGGACGTGCGCTGCACGATGAGGTGCCAGCTTCCGCTCCAGGCCAGGGCCGCGCTCCACACCTCGCCCCGGTCCTCGGTGGCCCCGCCCTCGTCCAGCATCAGCCACGGGTTCGCGTGGTGGCTGGTGATGCCGCGCCGACTGGTGAGCACGGTCTCGCCGTGCGGCACCGGCTCCCTGTGCAGCAGGCTCTCCGCCGACCACTGGCCCGTGACATGGCTGATCCGGTAGTCGTCGCGCAGCGGAAGGGTCCAGGCGGCCGAGTCCGCGCGCAGCACCGTCATCGGCTGCCGCCCGGTGTTGCGCAGCACGGTCCAGCGCTCGATCACGTCCGTGTCGTCGTGCACGCGGTAGTGGAGCGTGACCGCCAGCGGGTAGTGGCGGTCTTGGAACTCAAGGGCGAGTTCCCTCGTTCCGGGCGCCGGCTCGCTGGTCCGGTGGCCCAGGTGCGCCCACTCGAAGGCCCGGGTGCCGTCGGCGAACCGCACCCGCAGGGACGGCGCCCCGTACCGGGCCCCGCCGTCGACCGGCAGCTCCTCGCCGGCCGGGGAGCGGCCCTCGAAGCTGCTGACCTCCCCGGCCGGGAGAGGCACGAGCTGACCGGCCGCGGCAAGGGGCAGCCGAGGCCCCCAGGCGAGGTGACAGGGCGCTCCCGTGGGGTCGATCCACAGCGCGTACGACGTGCGCGCGGTGGAGAGCAGCCAGACACCTGAGGTGGGGTCGAAGGAGATGGCAGACATGGTTCCTCACGTTGAGAGAGCGCCACACAGAAGCAGTGCGCAGCCAACCCTGCCTCTGATCAGCTGTCAACGCCTTCTCGCTGTCTGTCTTTCGCAGGTTCATCATGGTCAACTCCTGCTCTTGAAAAGGAGTGTGATTTATTTATTGACAGCGAAAAAGAACCTCCCTAAGTTTCCGGCCATGTGCCCGGCCCCCTCCCACGAGGCGGCTCCGACGATGACGCCGGCCGCTTCCCTGGTGTTCACCACCCTGCTCTCCCACGGTCCGCTCACCCGGACCGAGGTGGCGCGGCGCACCAGGCTCTCTCCGGCCGCCGTCACCAAGGCGGTCCGTCCGCTGATGGAACTCGGCTATCTGGTCGAGGGCGTGGACGAAGGGGCGCGGCCCACGGTGGGACGACCGGCCAATCTGGTGTGGGTGGACGGAGGGAGGGCGCTGTTCATCGGGATCAAGGTGACGGGCGACGAGATCATCGCCGTGCTGACCGACCTGTGCTGCCGTATCCGGGTCTCCCGGCACGTACGGCTCACGGGCCGCGAGCCGGAGACGGTGCTCCCCGCCATCACCGCGCTCGCACAGGAGTTGCTCACGGAGGCCGACGGATTCGGTGTGCGGGT
This sequence comes from Streptomyces sp. NPDC002513, assembly GCF_053595355.1. Taxonomy (NCBI): domain Bacteria; kingdom Bacillati; phylum Actinomycetota; class Actinomycetes; order Kitasatosporales; family Streptomycetaceae; genus Streptomyces; species Streptomyces sp. NPDC002513. The sequence goes on from NZ_JBSFXK010000008.1 coordinate 61,745, forward strand.
GCGGGGGCTGGGCATCGCGATCTCGGGGGACGTGGACCGCGAGGACGGTGTGGTCCGCTACTCGCCCTTCCTGGAGTGGCGGGACGTACCGCTCGCCGAGATCGCGGGGGCCGCGACCGGGCTGCCGGTCACGGTCGACAACGACGTGCGGGCACTCACGGTCGCCGAGCACTGGTTCGGGGCCGGAGTCGGTCGCTCGGACTTCGCCCTGGTGACCGTGGGCGCCGGCATCGGCTGCGGCCTGGTGGTGCACGGGCGGGTGGTGGCGGGCGCACACGGCGTGGCCGGCGAGATCGGACATCTGTCCCTCGACCCGCTCGGGCCGCTCTGCTATTGCGGCAACCGGGGGTGTGTGGAGGCGATCGCGGCGGACCCCGCGATACTCCACGCGGTGCGCACGGCCACGGGCAGGCAGGTGACCGACGTGGCCGAGGCGCTGGAGCTGGCCCGCAGCGGGGACCCCGGTGTCAGAGGGGTCTATGCGCGGGCCGGCGAAGCCATCGGCAAGGCCATCGGCTTCCTGGCGAACATCCTCGGTCCCGAGCTGGTGATCATCTCCGGGGAGGGCCTTGCCGCCTACGACCTTGTCGCCGAGGGCATCCGTGACGCGTTCGCCGCGTCCGCCTTCGGTACCGCTGCGCAGTGCGACGTGATGACACGTCCCCTGCCGTTCGAGGAGTGGGCGCGCGGGGCCGCGGCCACCGCCATCCAGTCCTTCATGGGATCAGACACGTACGAGGAGTAACCATGCCACGTGCATCCATGACCGCGATCCCCGCGCTCCCTGTGCACTTCACCCGCACGCCCCTGGTGTACCTCGCGCTACGGCGACGGTTCATCAGCGGGCTCACCACCAGCTCGGGCAGGGGCTGAGCCGCACCGGCCCGACGCCCCGGCGGTCGGCCACCCGGCCGCTTCGCCCCGGCGCCCCGTCCGGTACCACACCCGTCTTCTGCCCGGATCAACGCCCGTCCCCCAGCGGGTACCACCGCACGATTGTGCTCACCCCATCCCAGGAGGCGACCCATGCGGTCATCCCCTTACAGAGCCCTGCGCGGAGCCCTCCCCGGCTTCCCGCGCCGTACCACGAGAGCGCTGATGGTCCTGGCCGTCACGGCCGGACTCGCCACAGCGGTCCCGGCCGCCGCCACCGAGGCCATGGCCGTCGGCTCGACGTCCACGACCACAGCCGTCACCGCGGCCACGACCACGGCGGACGCCGCCTCCGGCACGGCGGCCAAGCCGTTCATGGGCTGGTCCAGCTGGAGCATGCAGTCCTCCCATTACCCGGGCCTGAACCCGACGGGCGACTACAGCTACCTCACCGAGGCGAACGTCCTGAAGCAGGCGGACGCCCTCGCCACCACGCTGAAGCAGTACGGCTACACCTACGTCAACATCGACGCCGGCTGGTGGATGGACTCCAAGTGGACGTCGGAGTTCGACCAGTACGGCCGGCAGACGCCCGACCCGGCCCGGTTCCCCCACGGCATGAAGTCGGTCGCCGACCACATCCACTCCAAGGGTCTCAAGGCCGGCATCTACCTGCCCGTCGGCCTGGAGAAGGGGGCGTACGGCGACGGCAAGGTGCCGATCTGGAACGCCCCCGGCTGCACCACCGCGGACGTCGTCTACCCGGACCTGCGCACCACCAACGGCTGGGACAGCGCTTACAAGCTGAACTTCGGCAACCCCTGCGCGCAGAAGTACATCGACTCGCAGGCGCAGATGTTCGCCGACTGGGGATACGACTTCCTCAAGCTGGACGGCGTGGGCCCCGGCTCGTTCAAGTCGGGTGACAACTACGACAACGTCGCGGACGTCGCCGCCTGGCAGAAGGCCATAGCCGACACCGGGCGAGCGATCCACCTCGAGCTCTCCTGGTCGCTCGACGTCGGTCACGCCGCCGACTGGAAGAAGTACTCCAACGGCTGGCGCATCGACACCGACGTCGAGTGCTACTGCGACACCCTGGTCACCTGGGAGAACTCGGTCAACGACCGGTGGAACGACGCCCCGGCCTGGAGCCGCAAGGCAGGTCCCGGCGGCTGGAACGACCTCGACGCGATCGATGTCGGCAACGGGGCGATGGACGGTCTCACCCAGGCCGAGCGGCAGAGCTACATGACCCTGTGGGCCATCAACAAGTCGCCCCTGTACACCGGTGACGACATCACGAAGCTGGACAGCTACGGCCTCTCCCTGCTGAGCAACCAGGAAGTCATCGCGGTCGACCAGAACACGTCGCCCGTCGCGCGTCCCGTCACCCCGATGGGCGACCAGCAGGTCTGGGGAACCAAGAACCCCGACGGCAGCTACACCGTCGCCCTGTTCAACCTCGGCAACGCGCCGGCCTCCGTCACCGCCGACTGGGCGTCCTTCGGTTTCACCGGCGCGGCCTCCGTACGCGACCTGTGGAACCACCAGAACCTCGGCACGTACCGGAACAAGATCTCCGCGACACTGCCCGCACACGGCTCGCGGCTGTTCACCGTCAAGCCCGGCGGCGCCGGGCTGGCGACCACCAGGTACGAGGCCGAGTCCGCGAACAACACCCTGACCGGCAACGCCTCCATCGCCACATGCGGCGCCTGTTCCGGCGGAAAGAAGATCGGCAACCTCTACCTCGACAGCAAGTTGCAGTTCAACGACATCACGGTGAAGAAGGACGGCATCTACACCGTCAACGTCGCCTACGTCAGCGGCGACAGCCGCTCCGTGACCGTCTACTCCAACAGCGGCAACGGCACCAGCCTGAAGTTCCCCTCCACGGGCGACTGGGGAACGGTCGAGACCATCAGCGTCCAGTTGGCGCTGAAGGCGGGCTCCAACAGCATCACGTTCGACAGTGGCTGGGACTACTCACCTGACATCGACAGGATCGACGTACCCAAGTCCGTCTGACCCCGCCGCGGGGCCCGGGAGTGACACGACCCCGGGCCCCGCACCCGGGAACGTTCCCGCCCCCTCCCCCACACGGTCCCGGAGCGTCCGGGCGTGCCCACGCCCGCCGCATTCGTCTCACACACCGCCCGACGGCCGCATCCGTCGTACCCGCATCCGCCGTTCCCGCATGCGCCGTTCCCCGGACATGGAGTGCACAACGTGGACACCCAGCACACCGAATCGCCCGACAACCGCCCGAGCCGCAGAGGCTTTCTCGCCCTCGCCGCCGCGGCCGGCACGGCCGCCGCCCTCGGCGGTCTGCCCGCGTTCACCGCCTCGGCGGCGCCCGCGCGCCCCACCTCCTCGCCCCTGCTGTCCGCGGCCGCCGCCGCGAAGAACCAGCTGTGGTGGCAGGCTCCCGGCTCCCCCGGCTCGATGATCCAGCAGGGTCTGCCGGTCGGAAACGGGCGCCTCGGAGCGCTCGCGAGCAACGACCCCTCCAGCGAACTGCTGACGATCACCGACGCCACCCTGTGGACCGGTGGCCTCAACGACACGCTGCAGGACGACGGCCAGTTCCCCTACGGCCGGGACGACTTCGGCTCCCTGACCCTGCTGGCCGAGCTCACCGTCGACATCCCCGCGCACGACCTGGGCTCCGTCGGCAACTACCGTCGCACCCTCGACCTGGCCCAGGGCCTCCTCAGCACCTCGTACGACCTGTCCGGCGTCACCTACCAGCGGCAGATCTTCGCCAGCCGCCCCGACGACGTCATCGTCCTGTACTTCTCCCAGAAGGGCGGCGGCACCTACACCGGTAGCGTCTCCCTCACCGGCACGCACGGCGAGTCCACCACCGCCGACCGCACCGGGTCCTCTGCCTCGTTCGGCTCCTCCCTCGCCAACGGGCTGAAGTACGGCGCCGCCGTCACGGCGCGCAGCAGCACCGGCAAGGTCGCCGTCAACGGGTCCTCGATCTCCTTCAGCGGCTGCAAGGACCTCACGGTCGTCGTCAGCGGCGGCACCAACTACGCGCCCGACGCGGCCGCCATGTTCCGCGACCCGTCCCTGGATCCGGAGCTCCTGGCCCGGACCAAGGTCCTGGGCGCCGCCGGCCACTCCGCGAGCACGCTGCTGTACACCCATGTCGCCGACTTCCGCCCGGTGTTCGAGCAACTGGACATCAACCTCGGTACGTCGTCCACCGCTCAGCGCAGGCTGGACACCTGGCAACGACTGCAGGCGCGCTACCGGGACAACGTTCCGGACCCGGAACTCGAGTCGGCCTACCTGCAGTTCGGCCGGTATCTGATGATCTCCGGGTCGCGGGGCAGCCTGCCGATGGGCCTCCAGGGCCCGTGGCTGGACGGCAACGATCCGGACTGGATGGGCGACTACCACACCGACATCAACGTCCAGATGAACTACTGGATGGCCGACCGGGCGGGTCTGCCCGGCTGCTTCGACGCCTTCGCGGACTACTGCCTCGCGCAGCTGCCCTCATGGACGGACGTCACCCAGCGGCTGTTCAACAGCCCGACCAACCGATACCGCAACTCCAGTGGCAAGATCGCCGGCTGGACCGTGGCCATCTCCACCAATCCCTACGGCGGTGGCGGCTGGTGGTGGCACCCGGCCGGAAACGCCTGGCTCTGCCACAACCTGTTCGAGCACTACGAGTACACCCAGGACCGCTCCTACCTCGAAAAGATCTATCCGGTCCTCAAGGGTGCCGTGGAATTCTGGGAGGCCCGCCTCATCACCACGACCGTCACCGACGCCTCCGGAGCCTCGCGCGAGGTCCTCATCGCGGACAGCGACTGGTCCCCCGAGCAGGGTCCGCTGGACGCCAAGGGCATCACCTACGCCCAGGAACTGGTGTGGAACCTGTTCGGCAACTACCGCACCGCAACCCAGGTGCTCGGCAAGGACAGCTCCTACAGCGCGACGATCGACGGGCTGCGTCAGCGCCTGTACCTGCCCGTGGTCAGTCCCAAGACCGGCTGGCTGGAGGAGTGGATGTCGCCCGACAACCTCGGCGAGACCACGCACCGTCACCTCTCCCCGCTCTTCGGACTCTTCCCCGGCGACCGGATCCGCCCGGACGACTCCACACCGAAGGACATCCTCGCCGGCGCGACGGCCCTCCTGACCGCCCGTGGCATGAACAGCTACGGCTGGTCCAACGCCTGGCGCAGCCTGTGCTGGGCCCGGCTGAAGAACGCGGGCAAGGCCTACCAGCTCGTCGTCAACAACCTGAAGCCGTCGGTGGGCGGCGGCAACGGCAGCGCGTCGAACCTCTTCGACATCATGGACATGGGGCAGGGCCGCGGCATCTTCCAGATCGACGCGAACTTCGGCACCCCCTCCGCGATGGTCGAGATGCTGGTGTACTCGCGGCCGGGTCACGTCGAACTGCTGCCCGCTCTGCCCGCCGCGTGGGCGGCATCCGGCTCGATATCCGGCGTCGGCGTCCGCGGTGGCTTCGTCGCCGACCTCAAGTGGAAAAACGGCAAGGTCACGCAGGTGACGCTGAAGAGCGTCGGCGGCCGTGCCACGACCGTCGTCGCGGGCGGCACCTCGCGGAACATCAGCCTCAAGCCCGGTGAGTCCGTGACGCTGGGCAACCTCGGCTGAGGCGGTTCGGCAGCCGCTCGGCGGACCGAGCGGCTGCCCTGGACGACGAGAAGAGCGGAGAGCGAGAAGAGTGGAGAGATCGACGATGTCCCCGGAAAGGGAAAACACGACGGCGGGTCACCGACCGCGTCGCAGGACCTTGTTGTCCGTGCTCGGCGTAGTGACCGGCATGGCGCTGACGGTCGTTCCGTTGAGCACCGCGAACACGGCGAGCGCCGCCGTGTCTTCGCCGCAGGCCAAGGGCACACGAGTCAGTGCCTGGTCGCCCAGCATGACGACCGGCGGCCCGTCCTTCGACAACCAGACCATCCGGATGGTGGTGCACAGCAGCGTCTCCGGCTCGGGCGCACGCATCACCCTGTCCAACCGGTACAGCACCACCCCGCTCGATGTCCCCACCGTGGACGTGGCCGTCCAGGCGAGCGGTGGGGAGGCGACGCGCGGTACCACTCGTAACGTCACCTTCGGCGGCTCACGCCACGTCACGATCCCCGCCGGAGCGGAGGCCGTCAGCGACGTCATCCCGATCTCGGTCACCGCCGGGGAGAACCTGCTCGTCAGCCTCTACGTGCCCGGCACGACGGGAATGTCGACCTGGCACTCCGACGCGTTCGACACCACCTACATCGCCTCCGGCAACCACACCGGTGACGACGGCACCGCCGCGTTCGGCACCACCACGACCTCCTGGTACTACCTGGCAGGGCTGGACGTCGTATCGCCCACCGCGAGGGGCACCGTCGTCGCCTTCGGCGACTCCATCACGGACGGCTACCACTCCTCGACCGGCACCTACACCCGGTGGCCAGACTTCCTCGGCCGCCGACTGGGCGCCGGACCGAGCCCGCAAAGGCTGAGCGTCGTCGACGCCGGCATCGGCGGCAACCGGGTCCTCACGGACGTCCCCAACCTGTGGCAGGGCGTCAGCGCCCTCAAGCGCTTCCGGCACGACGCCCTCGGCCAGCCGGGCGTCAAGGACGTGATCCTCTTCGAAGGAATCAACGACATCGGCAACAACGCCGGCCCCGACGGCCGGCCGCTGACCGCCCAGGATCTCATCAGCGGCTACCGCACTCTGATCGACGAGGCGCATGCCGCCCACGTCAATGTCATCGGCGCGACCCTGATGCCCGACCAGGGCAATGGCTACTACACGCCTGCCGCCGAGACGATCCGGCAAGACGTCAACCAGTGGATCCGCACCAGCGGCGCCTTCGACGGCGTCATCGACTTCGACAAGACCATGCGTGACCCCTCGAACCCGGCCGCCCTCAACCCCGCCTATGACTCGGGCGACCACATCCACCCCAACGACGAGGGCATGAAGGCCATGGCCGACGCGATCGACCTGCGGCTCCTGCGTAGCTGACGCCCGCGGGCGCCGCTCCGTTCCGCGGCGGCGACGTCTCCGACGGTGTGCCCGCGCCGTGTCCGAACCGACGCCCCCTTCCCCGGATGTGACATCCGTGGGTGGGGCGTCGGTCGTGTCAGGCTACGCCGGGCCCGCTGTGTCCCGCGATGAGCAGGCGGTAGCCGTAGTCCATGGACTCCCGGCTCAACAGGTCCGCGTGGCGGTGCCGCCAGGCTCCCGAGGCGAGGTCGGAGCGCAGTCCGGCGATCGCAGGTTCGACCACGGACGGCGAAAGCTGGGCGAACGTGGAACTGGCTCGGCGGACGACGGGGTCGAGGTAGAACTCCGGGCGGCGCCAGTACGCGATCTGGAAGCCGTCGGTGAAGTCGTGGGGGATGGCGAAGGGCAGTACGGTGTGCGCGCCCAGCGTTTCCACCACGTGGGACAGGGAGGTGAAGCGGGCGTGTTCGAGCTGCCGGATCTCGGGGAGGTACTCCTCGATCATCCACAGCTCGGGCAGGTGATGGGGATCCCAGGTGAAGACGACCTGCCGACGGGAGACGCGGCGCAGTTCGGCCAGGCCGTGACGGAGGTCGGGCCAGTGGTGCACCGTCATCACCGCCATCGCGGCATCGAACGCACCGTCCTCGAAAGGCAGTTCCTCAGCGGCGGCCAGGAACTTCCGCCGGCCGGGATGCTGATCCAGCATGACCTGAGAGGGGTCCACCGCGGTGACCTCCGCGTCGGCCGGCTCGTACGAGCCCGTACCGGCCCCCACGTTGACGACCGTGCGCGCCCCGGCCAGGGCCTTGTGGATCAGCGCGGCCAGGCGCGGGTCGGGCCGGCGCACATTCCGGTATCCGATGCCGATACGGTCGTACGTCGCGGTGGCCGATTTTTCCCCGGAAGCCGATGCAGCCATGTACCAGATCTCACCAGGTGATCATCAACGGCGCGAGAGATTTATCGTTGCTGCTCCGGCATCTCGACTCGTCGGAGCGTCACACGGTGCGGGAGGTCCGTCTCAGTGGTCGTGGTGTGGCGCCGGTGTGATCGGCCGTTCAACCGTCGCCGCCTCAACGGCGGCCCGCGCGCATCCGGATACCGAGGTCACTGGTGTGGTCGAGGTGGTGCAGCTTTTCGGGGTTGCTGATCGAGTGGATGCTGTGGATCTGGTCGTCGGCGATGCCGAGTCCCATGACGCCGACCAGCCGGTTGTGCTCGTCGTACGCCATGGCGCCGGGCTGGCCGTTGACCTCGGTGAGGTGGATGCGTACGCCGTGACGTGCGTATACGGCGAACCCCCGCAGCACGGTGTGGGCCACGCGTTCTCGGCCGTTGACCGGCCGGCCCAGTGCCGGCACCTTGCCGCCGCCGTCGCCGTGCAGCGCCACGTCCCGGGCCAGCAGCGCCTCCAGCGCCCGCAGGTCGCCCTGCCCCGCGGCGGCGAAGAAGCGCTGGGCCAGTTCTTCTCGCTGCCGTCGCGAGGGATGGTAGCGCGGTCGGCGCGTTCGGAGGTGATTGCGGGCCCGCGCGACCAGGTGCCGCGTACTGTCCACGTCGGTGCCGAGGATCTCGGCGACCTCCGTGTACGGATAGTCGAACACCTCGCGCAACAGGAACGCGGCCCGTTGGCGCGGCGACAAGCTCTCCAGCAGCACCAGGAACGCCAGCGACAGCGAGTCCGCCGTCTCGGCGTGATCGGCCGGCGTCGGACCGGTGACCAGCGGTTCCGGCAGCCACTCACCGACATAGCTCTCTCGCCGTACCCGCGCCGAGCGAAGGTGGTCGATGGCCAGCCGGGTGGCCAGGGTGGCGATGTACGCGCGCGGCGAGGCGATCGGCTCGTCCCGCTGCTGGGTCTGGTGCATCCGCAGGAAGGCCTCCTGTACCACGTCCTCGGCTTCGCTGACGCTGCCGAGCATCTGGTAGGCGATGGCGAATGCCCGGGGGCGTAGCTCGCCGTACAGCTCCGAGGCGGACATGTCGGGCTATTCCAATCCCTGGATGAAACCTGTGCGCCAGCTCGGGTACCGGAGCGTCCAGCCCAGTTCGTGTTTCGTCTTCTCGCTGGAGATCCCGCGGGCCCGCGTCATGGTATCCACCGCGGCCTTGCCCGCCAGCGGGCGAACGAGCCAGGCCGGTACGCGGCGCGGCGGTTCGGCGCCGAGCGCACGGGCCAGGTACGGCAGCCATGTGTGCACCGGTGCCGGCTCGTCGTCGGCGACGTGGTAGATACCGGGCTTGCCGCGTTCGACGACCGCGACCGTGGCCGACGCGGCGTCGGCGATGTGCACCAGCGACCACACCCCGCCACCACCGCCGACGATCGGGAACTTCCGGTTGCGGATCTGTTCGGCCATGACGGCATCCGGCGCGGTGCTGATGCCGGTCCCGGGGCCGTAGAAGCCGCCGTAGCGCAGCGCGATGCCCTCGGCCCAGGTGATGCCGGTCACCGCGTTCTCCACGTGGCGCAGTGCGGCCACCGCCTCCTCGGCGTCCCCTGGGGGGTTGGGCTCGATCCGGCCGTTCTCGTCGGCGACCGGTCCGCCGGTGCGTTCCATCCACAGCGCGTTGCTCTGTGCCACGAACTTGCGGACGCCGACGGCACGTGCGGCGGCCAGCAGGTGATCCGTGCCTTCGGTGCGCAGCCGGTTGGTGGCGGCTGCCATCCGCTTCACGCTCCGCAAGTCCGCCGGTCCGCTCAAGGCGGTGAGCTGGTGGACGATGACCTCGGGCTCGGCCTTGGCCACTGCGTCGGCCACCGAGTCGGGGTCGAGCGCGTCCATGACGACCGGTTCGGCGCCTAGCGCACGCAACTCACCGGTCTTGGCGGCCGAGCGGGTCGTGCCGACTACCTCGTGGCCGCGCACCACAAGTTGGGCGACAAGCTGGCTGCCGATGGCGCCGGACGCTCCGGCGATGAAGATCTTCATGGCGTCTCCGTTCGTCGTGCTTGTGAACTCAAGACGAGACGCCCCGGCCTCTCATGACCGACTGTGACCCGGTTCACAGTATGGTGCGGCTGTGCCGCTGAGGCCCGGCCTTTCGAGATGAGCTTCTCAGTGGACGGAGAGCCCGCCGTCGACGAAGATCGCCTGCCCGGTGATGTAGCCGGAAGCGCGGCTGGCCAGGAACACCGCCGCGCCGGCGAAGTCCTCGGCCAGACCGTTGCGCCCGACCATCGTGCGTGCGGCCAGCGCCGCCACCTTCTCCGGGTCGGACGACAGCCGCGTGTTGAGCGGAGTCATGACGAAGCCAGGCACCAGCGTGTTGCAGGTGACGCCGTGCGGCGACCATGCCTCGGCCTGTGAGCGGGCCAGGGACTCCAGTGCCCCTTTGGAGACCCCGTAGGCGCCGCTCTGGACGAACGCCCGGTGTGCCTGCTGGGAGGTGATGTGGATGATCCGCCCGAAACCCCGTTCGGCCATGCCGGGCCCGAACCGCTGGCCCAGCAGGTAGGGCGCCTCCAGGTTCACCGCCATCGTGGCGTCCCACACCGCCTCGCTCAGTTCGCCCATCGGCGGCCGCAGGTTGATCCCGGCGCTGTTGACGAGGATGTCGGGCTCGCCGAACACCTCGGCTGCCTGCTCCGCCGCTGCGCGCACCCCGTCGCGGGTGCTCAGTTCGGCACTCACCCAGGCCGCCTGGCATCCGTCCGACACCAACTCGTCGACAACGGCGGCCAGTTCCGGCTCCTTGCGCGCCACGATCACCACGCTTGCCCCCGCTCGCGCGAGAGCCCCGGCGATGGCTCGGCCGATGCCGGAACTGCCGCCTGTCACCACGGCGACCCGGCCGTCCAGCGAGAAGAGTTCGGAGAGGTAGCTCTGCGGGATCATGCCCGCACCCTAGACGTACGAGGCCATGACGTTGGTGACACCGTCGCTCTGGGTCGAGAGCCGCGCGCGGCCCCATGAGACCCTCGCCCGGAGCCGGACCAGCGGCCGAGGTGACCCATGGGACGGGGAGGGCGGCCCGGGGTCAGCCTGCCGAGGCGTGGGTCGGGGACGGCGAGCGGGTGGGGCACGGCTCGGCGGCCGGCCTCGGGTGGCCCGCCGGCGTCGACTTCGGTCGGGCGTCGGCGGACTCCAGGCGGATCATGGCTTGCTCGTCCGGGGTGCCAGGGACTGCCTGGTAGACCACCATGCGCTGGCCGCCCGTCCGGGCCAGTTGCATGACCTCGTAGGTCAGGGTCATCGGTCCGACCTTCGGGTGCCGGAAGGTCTTCTGTCCGCCGCCGCGCTCGCAGACGTCGTACCGCTCCCAGAGGCGCGCGAACTGTGGTGACTTCAGCATCAGTTCGCCGACGAGCGCGGTCAGTTCCGGGTCGTCCGGGTCCGCGCCGGCGACCGCCCGCAGATGCGCCACCGAGTGTGCGACCGTGTCCTCCCACGGCTCGTAGAGCGTCCGGCCGAGCGGGTGGAGGAAGAGGTAGCGGGTCAGGTTGCGCTGGTGCTCGGGCCAGTCCCAGAGCCCGGGCAGGAGCCGCCGGCCGGGCGGGTTCGCTGCCAGGAGGCGGTTGTAGCGGCTCACCACATAGGCGGGCAGCGGTCGCACCGACTCCAGCATCCGCAGTACCGAGTCGCGGACGGTGTGGTCCGAAGATGCCGGCAGTTCGGAGATCCGGCCGGAGGCCAGCTCCGCGAGCTCGTGCAGGCGTTCGTAGCCGTCGCCGCGCAGCCGCAGGGCGCGGCCGAGGGCGTCCACGACGGCGGGTGAGGGGTTGCTCTCCCGGCCGCGCTCCAGGCGGATGTAGTAGTCGACGCTCACCCCGGCCAGCGTGGCCAGCTCCTCCCGGCGCAGTCCTGGAGTGCGTCGCAGGCCCGCTCCGACCGGGAGGCCGACATCCTCCGGGCGCACCTGTGCCCTGCGGGCCTTGAGATATCTGCCGAGCTCGGTGCCCCGCGCGTCCGCTGCTGCCATCCGGTCATTGTCGCAGGCGGGCGGGGAGCGTGGGGGGCCGTATCAAGGCCTGGAACGCGAAACCCCCGAACAGGGCGGTCTGCCGCGCGGCCACGCACAGGCGCAGAGTTGTTCCGGAGCGGGCGGCCCGGCCGTCGGGGCCCAGGGGGTGCAGGACACCGGACCGCGGCCCCAGCGAGCTGTGGCCGCCCGCTCTGCAGCCCTTGACGGGACGTCAACCTTGCCTGCTTCCGAGGAATTCACTATGCCGACCACCACGCCCCGGTTCCCCGCCCCCGCTCACCGGTACGCCCCCGAGCCGTCAGCGCCCACACTCCGACCACGGCGGCGCGCCCGACCAACCGCGCCGTGGCGGAACGGCGTCGCGCTGGTCGCTTCTCTGCTCGGGTTCTCAGTGATCACCATCGACGTCTCAGCCGTGAACATCGCGCTGCCCGCGATCCGGAACTCCCTCAGCGGCGGAATGGCCGGGCTGCAGTGGGTGGTGGACGCGTACACGCTCATGTTCGCGGCCTTGATGCTCTCCGCCGGCGCCCTCGCCGACCGCATCGGTGCCCGCCGCGCCTACGTCTGGGGCGTCACCCTGTTCACCCTTGCCTCCCTCGGCTGCGCGTTCGCGCCAGGCATCGGCGTACTGGTTGCCGCGCGAGTGGCACAGGGCGGCGCCGCCGCCGTCGTGATGCCGGCCTCACTGGCGCTGATCCGGCAGGCCTACGAGGACGCCCGGGCGCGCGCCCGCGCCATCGCGCTGTGGACGGTCGGCGGCTCGGTCGCGATGGCCGCGGGCCCGGTGCTGGGCGGGCTGCTCACCGACTCGGCCGGCTGGCGGGCGGTCTTCCTGCTCAACCTCCCGGTGGGCGCGGTGATCCTCGGCCTGCTCGTCCGGGTGCCGCGCTCACCGCGCCGGCCCGCCGCGCTGGACGGCGGCGGGCAGCTCACCGCGGTACTGGCCCTGGCCGGGCTGGCCTTCGCGGTGATCGAGGGCGGCCACCTCGGCTGGACCAGCGTCCCCGTGCTGGCAGCCGGGGTGCTTGCCGTCGTCTGCGGGTACGCCTTCCGGGTGGTGGAGGCCCGGCACCGCCGGCCCATGGTCCCGCTGGGCATACTGAGGGACCGGGAGGTCGCGGTCCCGCTCGCGGTCGGTTTCGCCGTCAACGCCGCCTTCTACGGCGGTGTCTTCCTCCTCGGGCTGTACTACCAGCAGTTGCGCGGAATGTCGGCGATCGCGGCCGGGCTGATGTTCGTCCCGATGTCGGCGGTGGTGACAGCGACCAACCTGGTCTCGCCACGGCTGGCGGAGCGGATCGGGCGGCGGCCTGTGATCGTCGCCGGGCAACTGGTCTTCACCGCAGCGATGCTGGCCATGCTGCCGCTGACCGCACACACCCCGGTGTGGCTGGTGCTGGTCCTGCTGCTGCCGCTGAGCGTCGGCGGGGCGCTCGCGGTGCCCGCGCTGACCGCGCTGCTCATGGACGCCGTCCCCAAAGAGCGCGCGGGGACCGCGTCCGGGCTCCTCAACTCCCTTCGCCAGACCGGAGGCGCGCTCGCCGTCGCCCTCTTCGGCAGCCTGCTCTCCGGCGCCGACGGGACCTTCTCCCTACCGGGCATGCGCGTCGGCCTCCTCACCCTCGCCGTGCTTCTTCTTGCCACCACCGCCCTCTCCCGCCTGCTGTTGCCCCGCGGCTGACAGCTCGGCCACGGCCTCAGCGCGCCACGCCTTCATGGCAGCCTGCCGCGCCTCCCGCGCGACGGACCCACGCCTTCCCCTCGCTTACGCGGGTGGCGACCGTGCCCCCGGACCGCCGAGATCGACGCGATGAACGAGCCCCTCGGCAAGAACCGACCGCCCCGCAGCGGCACGCCCAGCCGATTGTCTCCATCACCGAATCCTCCTCGCGGTATACCCCCCAGGGGTATACAGTCGGAGCGAGCGGAGGCCCGGCAGCGGGTCACACGGGACTGGATTGGGGATGACGTTCATGGGCCACAGCCCGCATCACACCGGCATCGCACACGGCCACGCGTCCGCCGACGGCCACACCGGGCACCACAGCGCGCACACCGCCGGCGCATCGTGGTCCATGGCGGTGAGGGCGACGCTGCACTGCCTGACCGGCTGCGCCATCGGCGAGATCCTCGGCATGGCCATCGGCGCCGCCCTGATGTGGGGCAACGTGCCCACCATGATCTTGGCGATCGTCCTGGCCTTCGTGTTCGGCTACTCGTTGACGCTGTTCAGCGTCCGCCGCGCCGGTCTGGACTTCACCACCGCCATCAAGGTCGCGCTCGCCGCCGACACCGTCTCCATCGTCGTGATGGAGCTCGTCGACAACGGCATCATCGCCCTGGTTCCCGGCGCGATGGACGCCCACCTGTCCGACGGACTGTTCTGGTCCTCGCTCCTGGGCGGCTTCGTCCTTGCCTTCCTGATCACCACACCGGTGAACAAGTGGATGATCGGCCGCGGCAAGGGCCACGCCGTCGTCCACGCCCACCACTGACCGAACCCCACACCTGCCCCCGCCCCGGCGCCCGCTGGACGAATGGGCACGGGCGGGCCCAGTGACAATGATCTTGCTCGGGTACGCCCGCTTCGTGGGGGCTCCGTACGGGCTGAGGACGGTGCCGGCCCTCGGCTCCCGAGGTGCGGGAGGCGGTCGTAAGAGAGTGCCCGGGGAGGTGCCCAGCAGCTTCGCCATCGAGGTGAGCGAGCGGCCGGGATCAGGCGGCAGGTCGCGGGGGCCCGGATGACCGCCCGGCGCCCTGTGAACGGGTCGAGGGCAGCACCGGCGCCGGCTCGTCTCAGTCCGACGTCGGGCGCAGGATCAGGCAGATGAAGCCGAAGGCGTCTCGGTAGACGCGCAGCCATTCGGTGCGGTGGTCGGTGGCTGCCTGCAGTGCGTCGGCGCCGTCCGGGTCATCGCGGTGGTCCAGGGCCCATGAGGCCAGTGAGCCCGTCCATGCCCATTCGTAGTCGTCGAGCTCGTGGCGGGTGCTGATGTGCCCGTAGACCGGTGTCCAGCCCTCGCCGCCGACGCGGTCCATCGTGGTCGGCAGGTCGCTGAAGTCGCCCAGCATCTCCACGGCCGCGGGGGAGGGCTCCTGGGCCCAGAATCCGTCACCGATCAGCACGCGTCCGCCAGGAGCCAGGTGCTTGCGTGCGGCCGCCAGGGTCGGGAGGAGACCGCCGAAGGCATGGGTGGCTCCGACACTGATCACGAGGTCGAAGGCATGCGAGGCGGCGACGTGCGCGGCGTCCGCGTGGTGCAGGACGAGGCGCTCGTCGACGCCGCGGCTGCGCGCGGCCTTCCGGGCGTCGGCCAACGACCTCTCGGAGATGTCGACGCCCTCGGCGCGCAGGTGCGGATGCGCCGCCAGGGCGCGCACGAGCCACTCCCCCGCGCCGCAGCCCAGATCCAGAACGCGCGCGTCGCCGCGCGTGATGCCGCGTTCGAGGAGGCGGTGCACCGTGTCGTCGTCGAGCGGCGCCGCGATCGGGTGATCCGCATGGGCAAGCCGGGAGATCTGGTCGCGATCCATCAGGGGAGCCTGACACGGGTGAAGGGGCCGCGCATGTGATTTTCGGGTGCACGGCGCAGACAGCCCACGGGGCTGGGCGGCTTTCCGCAGGAAGCCCGTCGACGAGTTCCCGCTCGTAGCCGGGCAGACGGCCGTCTCGCAGACCACCAGGAACGGTCCAGCCCACCCGGACTCACGCACGGCACTCAGCGGTGCGCGGCTCGCTGCCCTTCGCCGGGCGCCGCGGCGGCCGACGCGCGGACCGCCTCGACGGCCGCCCGGCCACCAGACACTGTTCGGCCGGGTGGCCACCGTCGTGCACCGCGGGGGCCAGGGCACCACGACGACGGCCACCCGGGCCGGCGTGCCTCAGGTGGCCGTCCCCAGGCGACGGATCAGCCGTACTGAGCCGACCGGGTTGCCGACCTGGGCATCGGGGTGGCACACGACGGGCCGACTCCGACCACCGCGTCCCTGTCCGCCCACGTGCCTGCTGCGGGAAGTGGGCAGCAGCCGGCTGGAGCCGGGCGGCCGGAACGGGCCCGAACCGCTCTACGCGTCCCGGTCCGTCGTCGGATCACCGATCCCGGGACACCACTTCCCGGTCGGGAACCGGCGCGTCAGCCATGACCCCCAGGGGCTGCACGGTGGAGCGCTGTGCCACGAGCCAGTACAGCAGTCCCGGCACTACCAGACCCACGATCCATGACACATCGGCGCCGCCGAGCCCGGCCACGAACGGGCCCGTGAAGAAGCTCGTCGCCAGGAACGGCAGTTGCGCGAGCAGACCGGCTGCGTACACGCCGAGGGCGCGCCAACGCCACGCGCCGTAGCAGCCGTTGGGATCGCTGAGCGCGGCGATGTCGTACCGCTCCTTGGAGACCAGGTAGTAGTCGACCAGGTTGATCGCGGACCACGGGGTGAAGAAGGTCAGAAGGAAGAGCAGGAAGTCCTTGAAGGAGGAGAGGAAGCTGTCCTTGCCCAGGAGTGCGACCGCGGTCCCCGCCACCATGATCAGCGCGATATAGGCCGCTCGGCCACGCGGCGACAGCACGCGTTGCCCCCGGAAGCCGCTGACGCTCGTCACCATGGACATGAAGCCGCCATAGGTGTTGAGCACATTGACCGTGAGCTTGCCGAGCGCGATCACGAAGTAGAAGAAGGCAGCCGTCAGGCCCGTGCCGCCGAGCGCGACCACATAGCCCACCTGGCTCGCCAGGAACTTCTCCCCCGCTGTCGCAGCCACCAGCACTCCGAAGGTCATCGACCACTGGGAGCCGAGCGCCGAGCCGGACAGAGTCCACCAGAAGGTGGCCTTTGCCGACGTCGTACGAGGGAGGTAGCGCGAGTAGTCCGCCACGTAGGGGCCGAAGGCCAGCTGCCAGGACGCCGACAAGGAGATGGCCAGCAGGAACATCGGCAGCGAGAAGTGCGCGTCGTTCAGGAGGGTGCCGAGATCCACGCGGTCGAGCAGCCGTATGCCCAGGTAGATGAAGGCCAGGGCACAGATGGCACTCGCCACGCGGCCCAGCGTATGAATGACCCGGTAGCCGATCGTCGCTACGACGGCGGTGACGAGCGCGAAGACGATGATGCCGGTCGTGTCGTTCGTGTGGGTCAGCTCACCGACCGCCTGACCGGCCAGAACGCTGCCGCTGGCGAAGAAGCCCACGTACATGACGATCACGAGCAGAAGAGGTACGACCGCTCCCCGCACTCCGAACTGCGCGCGGGACTGAATCATCTGGGGCAGGCCCAGTTTCGGACCCTGGGCCGAGTGCAGGGCCATGACCGCGCCACCCAGCAGATTGCCGACCAGCAGGCCGATCACCGACCAGACGACGTCACCGCCGAACACGACCGCGAGGGCGCCGGTGACGACGGCCGTGATCTGGAGGTTGGCACCCAGCCAGAGGGTGAACTGACTGAATGCCGTGCCGTGGCGTTCGGCGTCCGGGACGACGTCTATGGACCTCAGTTCCACCGATGCGCCCATTCACTCACCATCCTGTGCTTCGCAGTTGTGTCAGCGCAGCCAGGGATCCGCCGAGACGATCGTGTTCGTCCCCGGACCTGGCTGCATAGTGTCATGCAGACTCCGTGACGTCTGAATAGCTTGTCAATACCCGGACCCGAGCCGGAGGCGCCGAATCCCCGAACAGCATGACCGAATGCCGGATTGATTCCGGTCTGCACATCTCGCCGTCTCGCATAATGGACACTCGCGACCACAGGTCACCCTCCATCGATCGACATCCGGGTGCGGCGAAGCACGGGGGACGGCGCTCGGGAAGAGAGCGAACCAAGGCTGCCGCCAGACCCGCCCGCCGCACTCGACCGGCAGCTCGACGAAGGCGGTCGGCTCCCCGCCGTCCAGCGGGAGGGCACCGCATCCCCCGCACCTCAGGCACCTCCCGCATCTCCCGTACCTCCCGGGCC
This sequence comes from Streptomyces sp. NPDC002513, assembly GCF_053595355.1. Lineage (NCBI taxonomy): Bacteria > Bacillati > Actinomycetota > Actinomycetes > Kitasatosporales > Streptomycetaceae > Streptomyces > Streptomyces sp. NPDC002513. The sequence continues at coordinate 79,503 of NZ_JBSFXK010000008.1, forward strand.
CCATCCGGCTTCGACTGCGCCCACCGCACTGGCTGAGAATTGACATCCGCCAGAACTCGCTGCGGAAACAGTCGCGGCCGGACAGCAGATGTGGAGCTCTGGCCGTTGGTGATCCTCTTCCCGGACCCTGACCGTGGGACCATCCCCGGTGAGACCGAGGAGGAGCCGGTGCAGCTGCGCAACGTGTCGCCGGACGATGTCGACGCTTATGTCCGGATGCGGTGCGATCCCCGCATGATGGCCGACCTGGGCGGACCCCTGCCGCGTGAGGGGATGGTGGACAAGGTTCGCCGGGATGCTCAGCAGGCAGCAGCTGACCTTGCGTGGTTCAAGATGATCGTTCCCGATCAGGCCGGCCCCGACGTGGTGGCAGGGACGGTGACCATCTGGTCTCATGACACCGATGGCGGACCGATCTCTGAGATCGGTTGGATGGTTCTGCCTGAATTCCAAGGCCGGGGGCTGGGCCGACGTGCCGTCCGTGCCCTCCTGGAGGAGGCTCGGGATCAAGACCGCTGGGGCCTCGTGCATGCTTTCCCGGCAACGAGCAACGCGGCCTCGAACGGCATCTGCCGTTCTGTCGGCTTCCGGTTCCTCGCAGAGGTCGACGTGACCTTCGCAGGCCGGGTCCTCAGGAGCAACCACTGGGCCATGGATCCAGGGACGGATTTGGCCTGACGGCAAGTGCCCCGAGGCCCCGTTCGGTGCCCCGTCGAGTTCAGTCGGCCGCGGCTCGCCGGGCCTGAACTCCGGTGTGCGAGACACGTCGCCCTTCCCCGGCAACCGCGCGTGGTCGTCCATGGTGAGGATCCACAGTGCACCACTCACGCCGCATGCCGCTGACGACGGGGTGCGCGACAGGGGCTGCTGCGTGCCCGGCCGGCACACCGTCTTGCTGTGCGCTTGGTCGCGGCGGGCCATTGAGATACTTCGGCCCGTGGATACGAGTGCGCGGGCGGACGGGATACGGCCGGGCCGTCCCCTGGAATGGGCGCTGCGTTCCGCAGAGCCGGCGGATGTCGAGGCGATCGCGGAGCTGCGGGCGACGGTGATGCGCCCGGACCTGGAGCGGTTGGGGCGGTTCGACGAGCATCGGGTCCGGCAGCGGCTGCGGGATTCCTTCTCCCCGCAGCACACGTCGGTCATCGTGGCCGATGGCGCCTTCGCGGGCTGCGTCACCGTGCGGCCGGCGCAGGACGACGGGTGGTGGTTGGAGCATTTCTATCTCGCTCCGGGCCTCCAGGGCCGGGGACTTGGATCGGCTGTACTGCGAACACTGCTGGAACGGATCGACGCCGACGGCGTGCCCGTTCGCCTGAACGTCCTGCAGGGCAGCGCCGCCCGGCGGCTGTACGAGCGCCACGGGTTCACCGTGGAGGTTCAGGACCCGATCGACGTCTTCATGGTGCGCCGTCGTCTTCCTGGCCTGGACGCTGCCCGAGGTGGATGCGCGCACGTATGTCGATGACCTCTGCCACCGGTCCGCCTGATCCCCACCCTCGCTGAAACGGGGTCTCAGCGCCCCTTTGACGTGGCACCGGCAGTGCCTGCCTGTTCCGGGCGGCCACGATCCACGGCTACGTCGTGCGTGCCGTCCAGAGTCGGAGCTTCTCGGGGTTCCGGACCGCCCAGATGCGCCTGATCCGTTCGTCTGCGACGTCGAACGCGAACACCGCCACGGTGACGCCGTCTTGCTGTGCCGTCAGACCGGGCTGGGCGTTGACCGTGTGCTCCAGGATCGTCAGGTCGGGAGCCCTGCTGACGAGGTCGGTCAGGTAGTGCGCGATCCTCTCGTTGCCTTCGATGGGCCGCGGTGCGGCATTGACGAGGCCGCCGCCATCGCCGACCGCCGTGGCGTCAGGTGCGAGCAGGCCGACGAGGGCATCGATGTCCTTGGCTTCCCAGGCTCGCTTGAAGTCCCTGACGATGTCGGCTCGTTGAACCGCCGGAGTGACGGGGGTCCGCGATGTGTGGAGGCGCCGGCGGGCCGAGGAGGCCAACTGGCGGCAAGCGGCCGGCGTGCGGCCGATGATCTCGGCCACTTCGGCGAAGGAGTAGCGGAAGACGTCGTGCAGGATGAACGCGACGCGCTCGGCCGGGGTCATCGAGTCGAGGACGACGAGGAAGGCCATGTGGACCGACTCGTCGAGGGTGACCCGTTCGGCCGGGTCGACCGTGGTGTCACCCGGCCGCTCGTCGATCCACGCCGGACGTCCGGGCAGCGGCTCGGGGATCCACTCGCCCACGTAGCTCTCGCGCCTGGCCCGTGCCGAGCCGAGCAGATCGAGGCAGATGCGGCTGGCGACCTTCGTCAGCCAGGCGCCGGGCTGGTTGATGGCTTCCTGCTGCTGCCGGGACATCGCGTACCAGCGCGCGTAGGTCTCCTGTACGACGTCCTCGGCGTCGGCCAGGGAACCGAGGAGCCGGTACGCCACGCCGATCAGCTGACGCCGCTCACTCATGATCCCGCTCAGGCCCGGATCGAGCGGACCGGGTCCCGGCTCGGATGAGGTGTTCATGGTGCTACCGACTCTCCTTGGTCGTGTCTGCTCACACCGAGTACGACGAACCACCCCCTCGGAATGTGAGGCGGGAGGTCGGCCTGACATTCCGAGCGGCTGTCCCGTCGTACTGCTGAGACAACACCTGCCATCGAACAGGAAGATCATCGACACCATGACCGACATCCAGGCCCTCGCGGATCGCGTGGAGATCGAGTCGCTGCGCGGCGAGTTCACCGACGCGGGAATGATGCACGACTACGACCGCTTCGCGTCGCTGTTCACCCACGACGGCGCCTGGCGGATGCCCCACATACCCGTCGAGTTCGTCGGCCGGGAGGAGATCCGCGCCGCGGTCGAGCGGCTGCAGGAGCACTGGGAGTACTTCGTGCAGACCGTGCACCCGGGCACGATCCGGGTCGAGGGCGACACCGCGACCGGCCGTGCCTACGTCGCGGAGTTCGGCCGTATGCGCGACGGAAGTTCACACCTGAACTATGCCCTGTACCACGACCGCTACCGGCGCACCCGGGACGGCTGGAGGTTCACCGAACGCCGCTATGAGGTCAGGTACTTCGACACGACGCCGCTGACGGGCTCGGCGCCCGGGTCCGTACGCGCGTCATGACCGTACCGGAACCGAAGGATCAACCACCTGTCTCCCACCAGGAGCGACCCACCATGTCGACCATGACCACGCTGACCGAACTGACGGGCGACTACGTCCTCGACCCCACCCGTACGCGGATCGGCTTCGTCGCCCGGCACACGAGGGCCACCAGGGTGCGCGGACGGTTCGAGGACTTCGAGGGCGGCGCGCACATCGACGGCGCGGACCCGTCGAAGTCCAGCGCCCGGCTTTTGATCCGGATGAAGAGCATCCAGACCGGCAACCAGCGGCGGGACGGCCATCTGCGCAGCACCTTCCTGGACGTGGACCGCCACCCGGCGCTCGTCTTCACCTCGACCACGGTGCAGCGGCTCGCCGACACCGGCTTCAGGATCACCGGCGACCTGACCATCCGCGGCGTGACCAAGCCGGTCACTGTGGACTTGGAGCTGACCGGCACCGAGAACGACCCGCGGGACGGCCTCCGGGTCGGCTTCAAGGGCGGCATCACGATCAACCGCAACGACTGGGGCGTGAACGAAAATGCCGCGACCAGAATGTTCGTCAGCCCGAAGGTGTCACTGGAATTCGACGTCGCCGCGATCCGCAGGCCCGACAACTCCGCGTAGGTGCCGCTGCCGCTCTGCCGACCGGTCGGGAGGACGGGCGGCTGCCATGAGGATCACCACGTGCGGCCACGCGGACGGACGACCGGAGTGGAACGGCCGGGCGGCGCGGTGAAACCCACTCGACCCGGTGATCTCCTTGAAGAGATCCTGTGGGCATGGAGTTCCTCTGCTACCACCGCGACCGCCCCGGCTCCGTAGCGCTGCGCGACGCGCTGCTGGAAGAACATTGGTCGTACATGGACCGGTACGCGCACGAAATGATCGTCCGGGGTCCGACTTTCGCCGACGACGGCGGCACACCCACCGGAAGCGTGCACATCGTCGACCTGCCCGATCCCGCCGCCGCCCGCGCGTTCGCCTTCGACGAGCCGAACTACCAGGCGGGCGTGTACCGGGACGTGCTGCTGCGGCGGTGGCGCAACACACTGGGGCGCACCATGTGGGACTTCCCCGGCGGCCGGACCGGCGGCAACAGGTACCTGGTACTCGGCCTCGGCACGGGGCAGGCAGCCGACCTCGCTGTGCCGTACGACCGGGACGAGCTGATCGCCTACGGGCCGCTGCTGTCCGACGACGGCGCCGCCTGGCTGGGCACGGCTGCGGTGGTCCGGGCGCCGGACCCGGCGACGGCACGCGCCGTCCTGACCCGGGACCGGTATGCCGACATCGAGGTCCACCACTGGCAGTTCGGCGGGCGGCCGTCATGATCCGAGGCAGCGCCGACACCTGCGACGCCGGCCGGCGGACGGGTACGGCGGTGATCCTCTCGGGACGGATCACCGCACGGTGCACTATGCGGCGAGTCGCTTCTCCAGCCCGTCGAGGAGGGCTTGAAGGCCGCGCTCGAAGGTCTGATCGGGAGCGGCGGCGTAGTCGGTCGCAGCCGGGGTTTCGAGGCGGGCGCGCAGACGCGGGTAACGCGCGGCGATCTCCTGGGCCTTGGTGAGGGCGTTGTGGAACTCCTCTTCGGCGGTGCTGTGGTCCGCGGTGAGCTTCCGGGTGAGTGAGGCGGTCGCGGCGGTGCCTGCCGCGTTCCCGAGGACGTAGGTGAAGACGGCGGCGGCGGCTTGGTCGGCCTCGGCGCCACGGAAGCCGGCGGCCTCGTACACGGCGAGGCTGTGGTCGTCATGGCGGGCCTTGTTCTCTCCGTAGAGCAGGTGTGCGGTGAAGGCCTGCACCAGCCAGGGGTGGCGGGTGAACATCGCGAACAGCCCGGTGGCCATGGCGGTGGCTGCGGTGCGCCAGTCGACCGCAGCCAGGTCGGGCAGCTCCAGCTCCCCCCACACTCGGTCGGTGGCCAGCAGCACAAGGTTGTCCTTGTTCTTGACATGCCAGTACACGGCGGTGGCGGCGGAGTCGAGTCGCCTGCCCAGTGCGCGCATGTTCAGTCCCTCGAGTCCCTCGGTGTCCAGGAGCTCGATGGCGGTGCGGACGATCTGGTCCGTCGTCAGGGTGTCGCGTGGCATGCCCTCACTGTACTCAGCACCTTGCACTTAGTTCAAGAAACGTCTTGCACAGCGTTCAAGTCGTCGGCTACCTTCAGCACGCCGGGCAATTGAACTAAGTAAAAGTTCGAAGGGGAGACTCATGAACTCACTTGCCGCCGTCATGCAGTTGCTGGTCGCCATCGCGTTCATCAGCATCCCGGTGGTCCGCCACCGCTTCGGCCCCGCCGCCAAGGCCGCCGCAGTGGCCGAACTCCGCCGCCAGAACGTCCGCCCCGAGGTGCTGGAGGAGAACAAGCTTCGCTTCGACGCGTCAGGCCACGAGACCGCGGCCCCGGCAACCGTCGCTGTGGTGATGATCGGCACCGCTGCCCTGAACTTCGCCGGCGCCGCTCTGGCCCAGCCTCTGACCTGGGTCTTCTCCTCACTGGTCCTGCTGATGAACGCGGGAATCGTCTACAGCAACCTCACTGCGGTGAAGTCCGTGGAGGCCGCGTTCCGCCGCAAGGGCGACCCGGAGCTCGCTCGTGTCGAGGTCGCGCCGTTTCTCCAGGCCGCCGAGGACGCCTTCCCCCGCTGGGTGCGCGCGCAGACCTACCTCCGCAACTCGGTGGTCTTCGCCGGCTCCGCCGTCGCCCTGCTCGCCGTCTCCCTCGTCTGACCACGTGCGTCCGATCCCGCGGCGGGCAAGGGGACGGGCACGTGCGCAGGGCCTTCGCAGCGTCAACGTCGCTGCGAAGGCCCTCTGCATGCGGCCGCTCGCCGAGCGAGCATGGGCGAGGCCTTCCGGTATTGCCGGCGGCCACCAGGACTTCCGTCCGCGCAGCGGCGGCTACCAGGGGCGGACGAGGACGGTCCCGACCTTGCCGGGCCGTACCGCGAGCTCCACGGCGTCGGTCAGCTCGTCAAGGCCGTACGTGGCGGCCACGTCGAACTGGTCCGTGAGCGCCAGCGCGATCTGCTGCGCGGTGGCGACATCGGATGCCCGCCGCTCGGCGGAAGCCTCCGACAGCCACCGGCCGACGTTCTTGCCCCGAAGCGTCAGCGACCGGTACAGGAGCGTCGACGCATGCACCGAGATCGGCTCCTGAGCGAGCTGCCCGTAACTGACCAGTTTCCCGCCGGGCGTCAACAGGTCCAGAAGACTCTCCGTCAGCTTCCCGCCGACCGGGTCGAAGACCACAACGACCGGGCGGCCGTCGGCCGCCTTGCGGACCTCGCCCGCCCAGCCCGGCTGCTCTGTTGCCACGACCGGCACGTCCGGGAACCGTTTGCGCAGCTCGGCGGCACCACGGTCGCTGCGGACGACGTTGACGAGCGGCAGGTTGTGGAACCGGCACACGCCCGTCACCAAGCGCCCGACCGACGAGCCCGCGGCGGTCTGCACCAGAAGTCCGTTGTATCCGAACGCCGGGTGCTCCTCCGCCTCACGGCGCAGCATCACCGTGGTGAGCGGATTGACGAGCATCTGCGCGGCGACCTCGTCCGACAGCTCGTCCGGAACCGCGACGACCGCCTCGGCGTCCGCCGCCATCCACTGGGACCACGTCCCCGGCTGCGGGAAGACCGATACGCGGCCGCCTACCTTGACACCCGGCGCCACACGCGCGCCCGGGCCGATCGCCTCCACCACTCCGGTGGCCTCCACGCCGACCGGAACCGGGTCTGCGGCCTCCCCCGGGTAGGCCTCGACGGCCAGGAGATCACCATGGTGCACCGGGAAGGCGGTGATGCGGATGAGGACTTGGCCGTGCCCGGGTACCGGTTCCGGCTCCTCGATGACGGTCAGGACGTCGGCCGGCGATCCGCCACGGGTATGGACGACACGGCGGTTCATGATTCCTCCTACGCACTGATATGTGTGGGGCTTGGCCGGGGAATCAGCCGACGTCCTGCAGCAGCAGGTGCTTTGCGCTGAGCGCTCCGTCCAACTGCATCAGCCGGCCGCCCTCGCGCAGACCGCCGAGGTCCAGGGCGGCGAATCCGAACTCCTCCAGCAGGCCGGCCACGGCTGCCTTCGCGTCGCCGTCGTCGCCCGCGTAGAAGGCCACTTGCCGGCCTTCGGCATGCCGGGGGTCCGCGGCGATGAACGGGGCGAACAGGGTGTTGAGAGCCTTCACCACCCGGGCGCCGGGAAGGTGGCGGGCAACCCACTCGCTGCCCGTGAGGTCACCGACGTCGTACCGGCCCCGATAGGGGTTCGCCGCTGCGAACTGGTTCGTCGTATCGACGACGATCTTCCCGGACCAGGTGGTGAGGTCTGTCAGCTCCGGCACTGCCGGAAACGGCACCGAGAGGAAGACGATGTCCGGCTTCGCCGCCTCTTCGGCCGTTACGGCGCGCGCCTTCGGCCCCAGCCTGCTCACGAGGGCTTCGAGGGTCCGGGGGCCTCGGCGGTTGCCGATGAGGACCGCATGGCCGTGGCGGACGGCCTTGTCGGCGACCGCCTGTCCCACCTCTCCTGCACCGAGTACGCCAATGGTGCGGTGTGCGCTCATGGTGTTCTTCCCTGATCGTGTGTGAGGAGCGTGCGGGCCGCCCGGCATCGGCTCGAGCAGCCGACCCGGCCGGCGTGTTCAGGCCTGCAGAGACCTGCGGGCAATCCGGCGCCTCCACTCGTCAAGGGGTCCATGGTCACCTGTCAACGCCTTCGTTGCCGGCGGGAGTCTTGGGCGTTCCCGTCCTAAAATGCGCCCATTTTAGTCAATTTTGTACTAAATGGTAAACAACTCGGTCCGGAGTGGCCCGGTGGTCCACCGGCGACATACACGGGTGGAGCACGTATTCGCGGGTCGCAGGGCCCCCGCCGATGAGCGAGCGGGCAACCGTCCGCGGCCCTCGGCGCCGATCCCCCCTTCCGGGCTGCCGTGCCGCACCGGGGGTGTAAGCAGAAAGCATGCGCCTGTGGCAGCGGGCTACGCTCCGCTATCGCTCATGGCAGGCCAGCGACGTTCTGATCGCGGTCCCGCTCGGGTTGATCGCCGCCATCGTCGTAGCCGACGTGCTGACACCGCCCGGCGTGCCGCTGGGACCCTTGCTGATCGTGGCGCCCGCGATCACCGCGTCTTTCGCCAGTCCCTTCCTGACCGGCGTGATCGCCGTCATCGCCGTGGCGGCCATGCTCGGCGTCGGTGTGGGGCTGCACATCCTGACCACGGAGAGCATCGGCGCGCAGATCGTCTCCTTGGTGGTGGTCTCGTTGATCGTGACGTCGTTCCGCTATCTGCGCGAGCGGCACACTCGTGAACTGGAGCAGGTGCGGAGGGTGTCGGAGGCAGCGCAGCGAGTGGTGCTCAGGCCCTTGCCGCGGCGGATCGGACCCCTGCGGGTGGCGTCGGCATATCTGGCGGCCCAGGAGCAGGCGCAGATCGGCGGCGATCTGTACGCGGCCGTCCGCACCTCGGCCGGCACGAGGGTGATCATCGGCGATGTGATGGGCAAGGGCCTGACAGCGGTGGGAGATGCCGCGCTGCTGCTGGGAGCGTTCCGGGAGGCCGCGCACCGGACGGCGGCCCTGCCCGAGCTGATGGCCTACCTGGAGCACAGCGTGTGCTGGAACCTGGCCGAGCCCACCGAGCCGGGGCAGGAGGGGGAGTGCTTCATCACAGCCGCGATCATCGACGTCCCGGACGCGCTGCCGCACGCGCGGATGGTGTCCTGCGGGCATCCGCCGCCCTTGCTGCTCCGCGACCACGAGGTCACCGCACTGCGCGCCAGCTCCCCCGCACCGCCGCTGGGGCTGGGCGAGCTGACCGCACCGGAGTACCGGGTGGACACCTTCCCGCTGAAGCCCGGGGACCTCCTGCTGCTGTACACCGACGGTGTGGTCGAAGCACGCACCCCCGGGGGCGTCTACTACCCACTGGCCGCGCGGGCCGCCTCCTGGACGCACGACAGCCCCGTGGCCCTGGTTCATCTGCGCGCCGACCTGCTGGCCCACGTCGGCGGCCGACTGGCCGACGACGCCGCCATGGTCGCGCTCCAGCGCACCACTGTCCCGGAGCCAGCGCCCTCCCCCACCGGGCTCCCCCGGGTTCCGTAGCGTCCGGCGGTCTCGTGACGGCGCTCCGATAACTCTTCTTTTCTTGACAAATTTTTTTGTCGGTCTGATCCTGGAACGACGGCCGGCCTTCCACCTCCACACGCTCCGCGCGAGCGGTCGAAAACCACACACGAGACCCCAAGGAATCCCCCATGCGTACCCTGATCAGCACCGCCTTCATCTCGCTCGACGGCGTCGTGGAGGCCCCGGGGGGCGAACCCGGCTACCGGAACTCCGGATGGACCTTCAAGGAGGTCGAGTTCGTCCCTGAAGCCTTCGAAATCAAGGAGCGGGAGCAGCGCGAGGCCACGGCGATCCTGATGGGCCGGGTCAGCTACGAGGCGTTCAGCCCGGTGTGGCCCGACATGGAGGAATTCGCCCGCTACAAGACGATGCCGAAGTACGTCGTCTCCACGACGCTCACCGAGGACAAGCTGGTCTCCAACTGGGGTGAGACCACGATCCTGCGCTCACTCGACCAGGTCGCCGATCTGAAGAAGACCGAAGGAGGCCCGATCATCGTCCACGGCAGTGCCTCCCTGAACCACGGCCTCTCGGACGCCGGTCTGATCGACCGCTACCACCTGCTCGTCTACCCTCTGCTGCTCGGCGCCGGCAAGCGCCTGTTCAGCACCACGGACAAGGACACCCAGAAGCTGGAGCTGGTCGAGCACGACGTCTACACCAACGGCCTGCAGAAGCAGGTCTTCGACGTCGTACGCTGACGGGGCTCCGGCGTCTCGCCGTCCCGTCGCCATCGCCTGGTCAGGCGGGTGGTACTCGGCCGCCCGCCATCAGGCGCGCGTTGATCCTCCTATGCGTCGCGGGCCAGGCGGCGCAGCCTGGCCCACCGTATTCCTCAGCGGTGCTCCGGCCGGTGACCCCGGCGCGACGGCTTGACCGACAGGGCGGGCCGCCCGGCGGGAGCAGCCCCACAACGGCGCGCGCCCGTCGGACAGCCCTGCATCGTAGGGTCAGCCGGTGCGGCGGCGGGACCACAGGGCATGGCTGCCGACCGCGAGGACGGCCAGCAGCACCGTGGCAACGCAGGTCCCCGCGAAGACCGATCCGTAGCCGTTCCGGGTCAGCCCGGCCGTGAGGCCGGTCGCGGCGGAACTGCCGAGGAAGACCGAGGCGACGAACAGCGAGACGGTCGTCGCCCGCGCGGCGGGTGCGACATCGGTGGCCCACCCCTGGAGCGAGGAGTGGAGGAAGGCGTTCGATGTACCGATGAGGATCGAGGTCGCCGTCAGGGCCGCGACGCCCTGCGAGAGGCTCGCCACGAGAAAGGCTGCGAAGAGCGTGGTACTGCCGATCGCGATCATTCCCGTCCGGCCGACGCGCGCCACAACCCGCCTGGCCAGGTAGGCGCCGCCGATGATCCCGACGCCGTACGTGGCGCCGACGACGCCCGCCAGGGCAGTGGACAAGCCGTCCCGCTCCAGGGCGGGGACGATGTAGGTGAGGATGCCGAGCAGAATCGCTCCCTCCAGCACCCCGAGCGCATAGGTCCACACGGGCCAGGCGGTGAAGGCACTCCGTACTTCGCGCCGTACTCCCTTGATGGCGGGCATCTGGACACTCCGCAGCAACACCAGGAAGATCGCCGCCCCGGCCGCGGTCACGGCAAAGACGACACGCCAGTCCAGCCAGGCGGCCAGGCCGCCCGCCGCCAAGGTCGCCGCCGTCGTGCCCAGGGCGGTGAAGGTCTGGAGGCCGGATATCTCACGGGCCCTGGCCGCACCGGTGTAGGAATCGCCGACGACGGTCAGCATGCTCGGGAACAGTGAGCCGACGAAGAACCCGGTGATGGCTCGGAACACCAGGAGCGCGGTGAATCCTGGGGCGGCGATGCTGGCCACGCTGCCGAGCAGAGCCCCGATCAGGGCCAGGCGCAGGACCCTCAGCCGACCGAGACGATCCGCGAGCAGACCCCAGAGCGGCTGGCCCAGCGCGTAGAACAGGACGTAGGACGTGACCAGTTGCACGGCGCTGTCGAGGGGCATCCCCTCCTCTTTGGTGAGCAGCACCAGCATGGGCGCGGTTGCGAACCGGTCGTAGAAGGAGAGAAAACTGACCGCGCGCATGAGCGACGCCGGGAGGAGCGCGGCCGCCCGGGGTTCGGGCACGGCGGAAGGGGCGGCGGGCCCCGTGCTCCTGTCCTCGTCGGAGCTCAGGGAGTCCCGGCCTCCGGGGTGACCGTGCGGTGGAATGACGTTCGACATGGTTCAACGACCTCTCGGAGCAGTGCAGGCGGGAGGACCGATCCTGCGGTGGAGTAAGGGGTTCTTCTCCGCGCGCGGGCGGGCGTTGAAGGGGCTCATGGGGCGCTTCACCGGACGGTCGCCAGGACCGCCTGATGGATCAGTTCCGCGACCTGCTTGGGGTGGGAGAGCATCACCAGGTGCGCGGAGTCGACCTCGACGACGGTCATGCCGGCCCGGCGGTAGCCGTAACGCTCCACCGCGGGATTGAGGTCGGCCGAGGCGACCATGCCCCACGAGGGCTTCGTCCGCCAAGCCGCGACCGGCGCCTTTTCGGAGAAGGCCACGGTGGCCAGGGGGCGTTGGGAGACGGCCAGTACGGAGGCGAGAGCGGGGTCGACGTCGGCGGCGACCAGGGCGGGGAACTCGTCGATCGCGACCGACACTTCGGTGCCGGGCGTGGTCGAGCCCGTGATCGGGAAGGACCCGGACACCAGAGCGCTCCCGAGGTCGGGGCCGGGGCTGGGGAAACGGGCTTGCAGCTCTCCCAGGCTCTCGCCCTCCTCCAGGGCGAAGCCGGCCAGATAGACCAGCGCGCTGACGTTGTCCTCCACACCGGCGACGGTGATGACCGCACCGCCGTACGAATGTCCCACCAGGATCACCGGGCCCGGAATCTGCCGGACGACCGAGGCGATGTACGCGGCGTCACCGAGCAGGCTGCGGTTGGGCACCGCCGGGGCCGTCACATCGAGGCCGCGGGCCAGCAGTTCGGGAATGACCTGGGCGTAACTGGATGCGTCGGCGAAAGCGCCGTGAACCAGGACGACCGTCGGGTTGCCGGAATGAGACATGACACAACTCCCTGTGAACGAGGCCCTGCGCCGGGCCGGGCCGATACGCGGCGCACGCGTTCGGCCGGGGGCATCGGGCACGCATACGGTGCCACCACCGGCTTGCACGGCGCCGGCGGCCGTCATCCGGCGGTGTGCCGGGCGACGACATCGTCGGGGTCGACGGGGGGCTGCCCGGTACCGGGGAGCACCGTCGGGACGGTCCACCGCAGGGCGCACCGACCGAGCCGGTCGGCACGTCCGGGGCGGTCCCGGTCGACCGGCTTCCCCGCGACCGGAAACCCGCCGGGATGCGGGGCCGCGAAGAGCACGCTGTGGTGGATCGACTCGGCTGCGTGACAGCCGGGCAGCGCGAGGGCGGAACTTCTGTCGACACCGCCGGTGGTCCGACGGCTCCAGCCGCGGTCCGGAGACGCGCACCACCGCCCGTGACTCCCGGAGGGCATGCCGCGCCCTTCCCCGAGGGAACGCCGTCCCTGCTCCGATCACCGAGATGTCCTGCCCTGAGTCCCCATCAGACAAGGCGTTGTGCCGCTCCAAGACGCCAGCGTGATCACGCTAGACGCGCCTGAGCCGGCACAGCGGTCCGCATGTGCACACCTTCGTTCCCGTACGTGCACGCTGCGGAATCCGACCGCGGGACCGGCACCGTCACCCCCGGCATACGGCGTCAGGCGGACCGGCTACCGGCGTGGGTGGCCCACGCGCCGCGGGACGCGGTGGCGAGGGCTCAGGTTGCGTCATACGGTGGGCAGGGAAGCGTTCCCGCGGGCGCTGGATGCGGTCGGCGCCTGTGCGCGCATCCGGCCCGCCGCCGGGCCGGAACCGGCATCGCCGCCCGTCCCGCACCCACGTCCCCGCTCCGCGCTCACCGTCCGGGCCGGCCCGCACCGTGACGACGCCGCGGAACCGATCCCGCGCCTTCGAACCAGTGGCCGCGGACGAAGCACGACAGACGGTCACGCGGCGTGTCGCGGCTCGCCGGCATGCCCCGAGCCGGGTGGTCTCGCGCCGGGAGGGAAGCCGGGCGCCTGTCGGCGAAACGTCCGGCTGCGGCCACCCGTTCATCGCACACATCGCCAGGGTCCCGGACGCCGAGGCGGCCTGGCCCGTCGAGTCGTTGGAGGCACAGACATGAAGGTCGCCATCGTCGGCGTGGGCGCCGTCGGGTCGGCCACGGCCCTGTCCCTGGTCGAACGCGGGGGAACCTGCCGCGAGATCGTGCTGATCGACCGCGACACAGCGCGCGCCGACGGAGTCGCCGCCGACCTGCGCTACGCCGCGCCGCTGTCACCGACGGTCGACGTGCGCTCCGGCGGCTACGACGACCTGGCCGACGCCGTGGTCGTCGTCATCACCGCCGGGACGAACGAGAAGGCCGGCGGCGCCACCGACCGGTCCGACGCCCAGGGGCGGCTGCGGCTGCTGGACACCAACGCCACGGTCTACGCCGACATCGTTCCCCGCGTGGTGGCCATCGCGCCGCAGGCGGTGCTCATGGTGGTCACCGACCCACCGGATCCGCTGGCCGACCTCACCCGGCATCTCGCCGGACACGGCCGGGTGTTCTCGACCGGCACCCTGATCGACAGCCTGCGCTTTCGCGTGCAGCTCGCCGAGCGCCTCCGGGTCCGGCCGCGCGACGTGCAGGCACTGGTGGTAGGCGAACACGGCACCTCCGAGGTGCTGTTGTGGTCCTCGGCGACCGTCGGCGGTATCCCCGTCACCGACCTGCTGAGCCAGAACGGCCAGTCGGTGGAGGAGTTGCGCGGCGAGGTGGAGAACGACATCCGTTACGCCAACATCACCATCATCGAGGGCACCGGCGCGAGCCAGTACGGCATCGGCGCCGTCTCCGCCCGACTCGTCGAGGCGGTCCTGCGCGACGAACGCGCGGTGCTGCCCGTCGCCGCCTATTGCCCCGCCCACCAGGTCACGCTGTCCCTGTCCAGTGTTCTCGGCGCGGGCGGGGTCCAGCAGATGCACGTACCCGCCATGGCGCCCGAGGAGCAACGGGCCCTGGAGAGCAGCGTCCGTGTCCTGCGCGAAGCCGCCGAACGTGCCCTTGCCGTCGGGGCGGCCTGAGCGCTCTCCAGCCGACGGGCCGCGCCGGGGTCGCCCGCGAGCCGGCGGTCGAGTGCCGCCTTGTCCTTGGGGATCGGTGTGATCACGTTCGGGGGGCGCGTGGACGCACGAGCAGTACGAGCGGTCAGCCGCGCGCTCGGAGGCTGGCTTCTTCGAGGTCGAGTTCGTGCTGGATCCGGCGCCGGGTGGCGTTGCTGATCTTGTTCGCCCGGTAGAGACGCTGGAGCTCGGCCGCCTCGATGGCGATGAGTGTCCGGCGTATCTCACGGTAGGCGTCGGCGGGGCGGGCGTCCGGGTCGCTGTAGTGGGCATCGTCGGCCTGGTGGACACGCGCCTCGAGTTGGCGACGGGCCTGCTTCAAGGCGGTCTCGGCGGCGGTGCCCAGATGGGCGAGCTGATCCGGATCGCCAAGCTGTTCGAGCTCTTCGAGAGCGGCGTGGGCGATGCGCCGGCGGGTCCGGGCCTCCTCGCGGGCGGTGTGCTCCGGTTCCAGAGCGATGCCGGAGCGGCGGACGATAGGGGCGAGGGTGAAACCCTGGAAGACGAGTGTGAGCACGACGGTCCCGGTGGTGAGCGTGAGGATGAGTGCCCGGTGCGGCAGCGGCGCCCCCGTGTGCGTGGTCAGGGGGATGGAGAGCACGGCGGCCAGCGGCATGACGCCCCGGGTGCCCGCCCAGGACAAGACGGCCGGAACGCGCCAGGAAAGCCGGCTGTCGCCCTCCCCGCGCCGGTAGTGGATCAGTGCGGACAGCGGGAAGATCCACAGCAGGCGGATCGTCAGCACCGTGAAGGCGATCACCGGCACCCACAGCGGCCAGCCGCGTTCGTCGTGCGCGAGCTGACGGACGGCAGAGGGGAGCTCGAGTCCGATGAGGGCGAAGACGACACTCTCCAGCAGGAAGGTCACGGTGTCGTAGACGGCGTGGACCTGGAGGCGGATAGGGGCGCTGCTCAGCTTGTGGCCGGTGCTGCCGAGGACGACTCCGGACACGATGACTGCGGTCACGCCGGAAGTGTGCGCGTCCTCCGCGATGACGTACGAGGCGTACGGGGTGACCAGTGCGATGACGGTCTCCAGCACGGGGTCCTCGGTCCGTCTGCGGATGAGGGTCACCACTCCGGCGACCGCCGCGCCGATGAGGGCTCCTCCGCCCGCAAGGATCAGGAACTGCTCGACGGTCCCCGACACGGTGATGACGCTGCCGGAAACCGCGGTGGCCACGGCGACCTTGTACAGGACCAGGGACGTGGCGTCGTTGAACAGGCTTTCCGCCTGCACCATGGCCTGCACGCGTGGTGGAAGCGACAGGCGCCGGCCGAGGGCGGTCACGGCCACCGGGTCGGTGCTGGCCAGGACGGAGCCGAGGATGAAGGCGGTCGCGGCGGTGAGCGGGGTGATCTGTCGGGCGACGTACCCGACGGCGACGGCCGAGGCGAGGACCAGGCCGAAGACCAGACCGGTCACAGGCCGCCACACGGTGCGCAGGTCGCGGACGGAGATTTCCCCCGCCGAGGCGAAGAGCAGTGGCGGCAGCACCAGCACGTTGATCACGTGAGGCGGCAGCTGAACCTCGGGAACCCAGGGCAGCAGCCCGACGGCCAGACCGGCTACCACAAGGAGTGAGGGGGCGGGCAGGCTCCAGCGGCGGGCACCGGTCGCCACCGCGGTGGCCAGGACCACGAGCAGCAGGATGACGGTCAAGCCGGTCATGGAGTGTCCCCCGTGGGTTACGGCTTGTTACCCCCCTCTGACCAGGTACTTTCTCAGAGTAACCGACCCCGGGCGGGGCCGCAGGCGCCCTGGGGGCGCGGCGGTCCACGGCGCGGTTTGTCGGTATCACCCCCTGGTCAGCTGCTGGATGGCGGTGAGGGCCTGGCCCGCTCCGTCCTCGGTCGCCATGCGGCGAGCCGCTTCTGCGGCGGCTCGTGTGTATGTCTGCTGCCGTACGACTTGGCCGAGTGCGTCGGCGAGCCGTTCGGCGGTGAGGGATCGGAAGGGGACCGGGTGGGTGGCGGCGCCGAGGGCGGCAAGTCGTCCCGCCCAGAACGGCTGGTCCGCGGTCACGGGTACGGTGACCGCGGGTACTCCGGCGCGCAACGCGGCGGCCGAGGTGCCGGCCCCGGCGTGGTGGACCACCGCGGCGAGCCGTGGGAACAGCAGCGCGTGCGGTACGTCACCGATGGTGAGGACGTCGTCGCCGTCGGCCGCGAGCCCGGCACTGCCGGCTTGGAGGATGCCGCGCAGCCCGACGCGACGCAGCGCTCGTACGGCGATCTCGCTCAGCCGTTCGCCGTCTCCGGACGCCATGCTCCCGAAGCCGATGAGGACGGGCCGGGGCCCGGCGTGAAGGAAGTCCTCCAGGTCCGAGGGCAGCCGCTCGGTCGCGTCGAGGTGGGGCCACCAGTTCCCCACGACCTTCAGGCCGGAACGCCAGTCGGAAGGGCGTGGCACCAGTGCCGTGCTGAAGCCGTGCAGGACGGGCCAGTTCGCCTGTTCCTGCCGTCGACGCATCGCGGAGGCCGAGAGCGGGGGCAGTTGGAGGCGGTGGCGTAGTTGTACGACCGCCTGCTCGGACACGCGGTCGGCCATGCGGAGAGCGAAGCGTCCGGTCGCGCGGTTGGCGAGGCGGCCCAGTGAGCGGCGGCCTGTGATGACGGGCGGGAACTCCCCGGTCGGGGCGGTGGGCTGGAGGTACACGCCGAGGCTCGGGATCCCCGTGGCCTCGGCGAGATGCCAGCCGAGCGGGGCCGTGGTGGTCGACAGCAGGAGCAGATCCGTGCCGTCGTCCATCACGTCGGCGAACCCCTGGCCCAGTTCGGTGAGGAACGCGGCTGCGGTGCGCATCAGTTCACGTCCCCCGGTGACGCCGCTGCGCGCCCGTGTGTCGCCGGGGAGTCCCCGGAATTCCAGTCCGGCGTCGCGTACGAGAGGTGCGAAGGCGTCCGTGGTGGCGAGGGCGACGTCGTACCCGGCCCGGCGCAGTTCGGCGCCCAGGCCCGTGTAGGGCACGATGTCGCCGCGCGATCCGGCCGCGGCGATCAGGATCGTCATCGGCGCTCCTCGGAGTCGGTACGGCCGCATGCGTGGCGGGCCGCGTTGGCGTGGACCGCCTTGCGCGTATAGGCGGCCAGGCCCGGACGCTGCTGTGAGGGCGGTACGACCAGGGCGAAGGCGCGTGGGTCGGCGATGAAGTCGTCCGCGATGCGCTGGTGCGTGTCGGGTGGGCAGGGGGTGAACCAGCGTGAGATGTACAGACGGTGTTCCTCGGCGAGGTCCATGGCCCGCTCGCCGTCGCTCGGCTCCCCCTCGTCGAAGGCCGCGAGCAGTTCCGCGCGCCAGGCGGAGGCCTCCCCCATGAGCTGCCGCCAGTCCTCCTTGGTGTGGGCGGCGGCGCGCGCCATCGCCTCGCGCTGCCCCTCCGAGTGCTCCCACTTCAGCTCTGCCTGGGTGGCGTAGCTCAGGTCGAAGGTGATCTCACCGAACACCTCGAAGCGTTCCTGAGGGGTCAGGGACACCCCGGTCTGCTGGACCTCGATGGCCCGTTCCGCCATCTCGCCCAGCCGCTGCAGCCGGGCGATCTCCTCACTCAACTGCCGCTGCCGGTCCCGCAGGTGCTTCAGCGCGTTCGCCTGTGGATCCTTGAGGATCGCGGCGATCTCATCGAGGGTGAAGCCGAGCTCGCGGTAGAAGAGGATCTGCTGGAGACGGGCCAGGTCGGCGTCGCTGTAGAGCCGATAGCCGCTGTGGCTGCGGCCGCTGGGGGAGAGCAGCCCTGCCTTGTCGTAGTGGTGCAGCGTTCGCACCGTCACCCCGGCGAATGCCGAGACCTGCCCCACGGAGTAACTCACCCACCTGCCCTTTCGTCGGCTCACAGCCTCAAGCCTGACGTAGGGGGAGGGTCAACTCGCTCTTGGTGGGCTTCGCGGGCGAGGGCCCGGGGCCCCTGCGGCACACACCCGAGGGGAACCCCGGTCAGCCGGCCGCGCCCCGGGCCGCGTCGGCCGTCAGCCCTCCGCGCGGGCGGGCAGCCGCCATCCCGGGCGCGGGAAGTGGCAGGTGTAGCCGTTCGGGTATCGCTGCAGGTAGTCCTGGTGCTCGGGCTCGGCCTCCCAGAAGGGACCGACCGGCTCCACCTCGGTGACGACCTTGCCCGGCCACAGTCCGGACGCGTCCACATCCGCGATGGTGTCCTCGGCGACCCGCTTCTGCTCGTCGTCCGCGTAGTAGATCGCCGAGCGGTAGCTGAGACCGATGTCGTTGCCCTGGCGGTTCTGGGTGCTCGGGTCGTGGATCTGGAAGAAGAACTCCAAGATCGCGCGATAATCGGTCTTCTCGGGGTCGAAGAGGATCTCAACGGCCTCCGCGTGGGTGCCGTGGTTACGGTACGTCGCGTTCGGCACGTCACCTCCGCTGTATCCGACCCGGGTCTCCACTACGCCCGGGAGCCGGCGGATCAGGTCCTGCATCCCCCAGAAGCATCCGCCCGCCAGCACGGCCCTCTGCGTCTGCGCTGCCATGTCGGCCCCTCCAATATCTCGTGCCTCGGTCACTCGGGCTGCTCGGCTCGCACACCGCCGGCACCCCATGTTCTCTTGCTTCATCAGCGCATGAAGGCTCCCAGCAATTCCTCACCCGCCCGCCCCGGGACCGCAGCCCCCGACCGGGGCCGCAGTTTGTCCGTTTCTGACCATGACCAGTCACAATCCTATTCCGTTCCACGAGACATCACCTCGTACGTTGAGGGGAGACCGCCACCGAGCAACACCTCAGCGGCGGAAAGCGGCAAGACCCGTAGGCGGCTCGAGGAGGTGGGCATGGACGCGGCCGACCGGCTCGGGCCGAGGTGTGCCTTCGACGGGTTCGACGCCCGGCGCCACGCCTTCGCGCCGGTGCTGCGCTGCTTCGCCGCCGCCCGCGCGCCGAACTGAGTCCGGACACCGAGGCCGGCCTGCCCCCTGGGCCACACCGGCCACCCGTTCCGGGGCCCGGCTCGGGCCGGCGTCGGGGCCGTACGGCGACTGGGCCGGGAGAGCCGGCCGACGCTGCTGTGTCACACAGCCGACGACGTCCACCGCCCGGGCGGACTGCGATCCCCTCCCCCTCGGGCGCGCTCTGCGCCCGCACCTGCTGTTCCCGCAACCGTCAACCCCACTGCCCCGCCCGATCCGGCATCCGGACGCGAAGGGAGCACACGCCGAAGGGATTTGGAGACATGAGTGTTCGCGACGAAAGGCGGCCCGCCGGCCTCACGGACGCGGCGGAGACCGTGCGCTCCTGGCTCGGCGAGGCCGACCGGATATTGATCGCGGCCGGGGCCGGGCTGAGTGCGGCCGCCGGATACGACTACGGCGATGTGGAGCGCTTCAGGGAGCTGTTCCCGGCGCTGTACCGGCTCGGTCTGCGCTCTCGCTACCTGCTGGGCGCGCCGCTGCCGGCCGACATGATGTGGGGTTACTGGGCCGTCCATATCGACGACATCCGCTACGGTTCCCAACCCAACCCCCTCTACCGGCATCTGCGCGCGCTCGTCGGGGACCGTGACCACTGGGTGATGACGTCCAACGTCGACGCCCTGTTCGCCCGCAACGGCTTCGACCCCGACCGGATCTTCGCTCCCCAAGGTGACTACGGGCGTCTGCAGTGCACGGTGCCGTGCAGGCAGGAGACCTGGGCCAGCAAGCCGTTCCTCGACCGGATCCTCGCCGCCTACGATCCCGCCACCGGGCGGGTGCCCGACCCGGCCGCCCTGCCCGCCTGCCCCCACTGCGGTGAGGCCATGTTCCCCAACGTGCGGGTGGGGCCGGAGTTCGTCGACGGCGCCTACCTGCCCGCCGGTGGCCGACTGGAGCGGTGGCTCGGTGACGCGTCAGGCGAAGACGGCCTGCTGGTCCTGGAGTTCGGGGCCGGATTCAACACCCCGGGCGTGATCCGCTGGCCGATGGAGAACGTCGTACGCCACACCCCCGGGGCGCGACTGGTGCGCGTCAACCCCCATCACCCGGAGGTTCCCGCCGACCTCGAAGACCGCGCCCTGTCCGTGCCGTTCGGTGCGGACCAGCTCCTGGACGCGCTCACCCCGTGACGACAGCCGTCGCGGACACCGCCTCCGCCCGGCACCGCACCGTCCCGACAGGAAGCGTCGCCCACCATGCCCGACCTGACCGAATTGCCGGACGCGGCGATCGCGGTCACGGGATCCGCAGGGCGTCTCGGCGGGCGGGTCACCCGCCGCCTGGCCGAGCGGGGCCTGCCGCAGCGGCTGCCGACCCGCAGCCCCGAGCGAGCCCCTGCTCCGGCCGGCACCACGCGCTTCCCACGGCGCCCCGCAGTGGCAGCTCGACGCCTGGGTGTCCACCTACACGGCCATCGCGGCCGGACAGCTCGACGGCGTGAGCGACGCCGTGCCCCGTCTCACCGGCCGCCTGGCCACTTTCCTCGCCGACGTCATCCGCGCCGCACGCGGCTGACCCGTACTGCCGTGGCTCGCGAAAGAGCGAGCGGAAGGAGCAGAAGGATCCGATCATGATCGAGACCCGAGCAGCCATAGCCCGTCCCGGCACGGGAACCTTTGTCTGGGAGGACGTCCGGCTGGAGGAGCCACGCCCGGACGAGGTCCTGGTTCGGATCGTGGGCGTCGGCATCTGCCACACCGACCTCAGCGTGCGGGACGGCAAGCTGCACACCCCGCTGCCCGCCGTCCTGGGCCATGAAGGGGCCGGCGTCGTGGAGGCCGTCGGCGAGAACGTCACGCGGGCCGCGGTCGGCGACAACGTACTGCTGTCCTTCAGCTCCTGCGGCCGCTGCACCGCCTGTCTGCACGGCCACCCCGGCTACTGCGACACCTTCATCGACCGCAATTTCGGCGGCACCCGACCCGACGGCAGCACTCCGATCCACGCCGCCGACGGCACCCCACTCGGCGGGCGCTTCTTCGGCCAGTCCTCCTTCGCCCGGCACGCCATCGTCGATGAACGAAGCGTCGTACCGGTCGAAGCGGCCGACGAGGACGAACTGGCCCTGCTCTCCCCCATCGGCTGCGGCGTCCAGACCGGTGCGGGGGCGGTGCTCAACGAACTGCGCCCCGGCCCCGGGGACACCGTGGCCGTCTTCGGCGCGGGAGCGGTGGGTCTGTCCGCCGTCATGGCCGCCGCGCTGACCTCCGCCGCCCGAGTCATCGCCGTCGACGTCGTACCCGCCCGCCTCGACCTCGCCCGCCAACTGGGCGCCACCGACGTCATCAACGCCCGGCAGGAGGACGTCCCGGCCCGTTTGCGGGAACTCACCGCGGGACACGGTGTCACCCACGCCCTGGAGAGCAGCGGCGTACCCGCCGTGCTGCGGCAGGCCATCGACACCCTCGCGGTGAGCGGGACCGTCGCCGTCGTCGGGGCCCCGCCGGTCGGCACCGACGGCACCTTCGACGTCAACTCCCTCCTCAACGGCCGCGTCATTCGGGGCGTCACCGAGGGCGACAGCGACCTGGTGACCTTCATCCCCGCCCTGGTGGGCCTGCACCGGTCCGGGCGTCTGCCCTTCGAGCGCATGATCCGTGTCTACGCCCCCGACCAGATCAACGAGGCCGCTTCCGACGCCGCCGCCGGAAGCGTGCTCAAGCCCGTGCTGCGCATGACCGCCTGACCGCGGCGGCGCAGCAGGCTCTTCTGTCCGCGCTGCGGGGGCTGGTATGGACGGGGAGGGGCCGCGCACGTCGGCCCGGCCACCGTCCGACCTTCTCCGAGCCCCTGTCGTTTTTTGACCATAGACCGTCCCCGATTCACCGTGTTCGATCAACGCCGGTGACCTAGTTTGGACATGTACCACCCCGCAGCCTCCGGCCGCACAACGGAACCGGAACAGCCGCGGTGATCAGTCTCCCCGCCAGCACTCTCCGGGCCGTCACGGCTTATCCCCTTCCCGGCACCGGTCCGCACCCAAGGAAGAAACAGACATCATGAGCAACGCCAAGGACATCGTTCTCAAGGCCGCCACCGAGCTCTTCGGTGACAAGGACCCCTCCGCCGTCGACCGCTGGGTCGCGGCCGACTACAAGCAGCACAGCACGCTCGCGGCCGACGGCCCCGAGGCGCTGCGCCAGCTGGTCGGCAGCCTCAGCGACGACTTCCGGTACGAGGGGGCCCGGGTCATCACCGACGGCGACCTGGTCGCGCTGCACGGCACGTATCACGGCTTCGGCCCCGACCCGCTCGTCAGCTTCGACATCTTCCGCGTCGACGCCGAGGGCAAGCTGGCCGAACACTGGGACGCCCTGACCCCGCAGGTCAAGGAGACCGCCTCGGGCCGCTCCCAGACCGACGGTCCCTCCGAGGTCACCGAGCCCGGCACCACGGAGGCCAACCGTGCTCTGGTCGCGGAGTTCGCCGAGAAGGTACTCGTCGGCGCCGACTACTCCGTGCTGACCGACTACATCTCCACGGAGACCTACTACCAGCACAACCCCGAGGCTGCCGACGGTCTCGACGGATTCGGCGCCGCCGCGGCCCGGTGGGCCGAACAGGGCAAGAACCTGCTCTACAAGAAGGTCCACCGGGTCATCGCCGAGGGCGAGTTCGTCCTTCTGCAGTCCGAGGGCGAGTTCGGGGTCCCGGTCGCCTACTACGACCTGTTCCGCGTGGCCAACGGCCGGATCGTCGAGCACTGGGACGTCATCTCCCCGATCCCGGCCGAACTGCCGCACGGCAACGGCCTGTTCTAAACACCTCAGCGAACCGGCAGTCGCGGACCGGCCCCGTTCGAACGGGGCCGGCGGCGCACCCGCCGGTGCTGCGCTGCGGTCCACCGCCGGACAGCGGCCGTATTGACGACGGCCACCGTGCCCATGGGCCAGAAGACACCACGCTGAGCGGGGCGGCCGCCGATGGGGGCGATGTCAGTCCCCCTGACTAATCTGCGCGCATGACCTCCACCGATGATGACCGCCGCTTCCCCGCCGCGCTCGCCGCTGCTCTGGCCCACCCGTTCGACTACGACCACGGCAACGGGGTCGACTTCGAGCCCTTCGACGCCTTTGTCTCCGCCGAGGAGACGACCGACTGGTTCCAGGCGTGGACGGGCAACAAGGAGGTGAGCGGGGATGCCTTCCGGGTGTTCGGCATGGACGGCGCCGGCGGCTATGCGGCCTTCTGGCTGGTACGCCCGGGCAGCGAACTCGCAGACCAGCCTGTGGTCTTCCTGGGCTCCGAGGGCGAGACCGGAGTCGTCGCCCGTGATCTGGCCGACTTCCTGTGGATCCTGGCCGACGGTGTCGGCCCCAGGGAGGCGATGGACCCCTACGATGCGGGCATCGTCTCCCGCCCGAACGCCGACCTCGCGGCGGTAGCAGAACAGTTCGCCCCCGAGCGCAGACGACCGGCCGTGACCTTGGCCGGTTTTGCCCGCGAGGAGTTCCCCGACTTCGAGAACCGGATAGCGGAACTCTGCCGGTAGCCGGAGACGAGGAGGCGGTGTGCGGCGAGGATGAGCTGGCCGCGCTCCTTGCCCGTGCTGGTGAAGAGGACGCCGGCGAAAGCGGCTTGGAGGACATCACCTCTCCCGCGTTCGTCCTGCGTGAGAGTGACGACGTGGTTGCCGCGGCCGGCTATCACGCTTGGCCGCGGTCGGTGGCTCACCTGAGTGTGCTGGTCGCGCCGGGGCATCGGGGCCGAGGACTCGCGCGGGCTGCGGCATCTGCGGCGGTGGCGCATGCACTTGGCGCCGGGCTGCTTCCGCAATGGAGGGCACGGCCGCATCCGTCGAAGCGAGTAGCACTTGCGCTGGGCTTCCAGGAGCTGGGAACCCAGCTCAGCGTCCGCCTCGACGACGCGGTTTCACGGGACGCGGGGCTCGCAGGTGTTGACGCTGGGCCAGTTCCTCGTCGTCGACCAGGGTGAGCATGGGTTGACCGGGCACACACATCATGGTGACGAGGAAACGGCTCCAGGAGTCCGTCCGGTTGTTTCCGTCCTGGTAGTGGATGACACCGCCGCCCGGCTCCCAGAACGTTTCCCCGGCCTTGATCACCCGCTCGGGCTCGCCTTCCAGTTCGAAGAGCATCTCCCCTTCCAGCATGTAGCCGAAAGCGGGTCCCGCGTGCCGGTGCGGAGGGGTGCCGGGGTCGCCGGGAGGGAACTCGATGAGGACCGTCATCGCCTCTGCCCCGTCCGGAATGAAGGGCGGCTTCACCGACTGCAGCACAGTGAGCGCCGTCTTCCACGCTTCCGAGCGCGGTGGGCTCTCAGCGCTGCCTGCCGCCGGCTCATTGCTCGACATGGCGAGGACCTCCAGTGGTGCGTTGGCGGTTCAGGAGAGCCAGTCGCTGTAGTGGGTGGGGGCGATACGGGCGTCGCCCTTGGCGGTGAAAGCATCGCCGTGGACAGCGGCGAACATGCCGGCGGTGTCGTCGGTGACGACGGTGCGGCCGTCAGGGTGGGCGTTCAGGGTGATCCGGCCGAGGTCGTCCAGGGGGAAGACGTCGGGCCCGGCGATGTTGAGGGTGCCGTTCAACGGGGTGCCGGCGGCGACTTCGGCGATGGTGTCGGAGACGTCCTGGGCGGCAATCGGCTGAAGCGGGGTGGTGGGCAGGCGGACGATGTCGCCTTCGGTGGTCCAGGACAGGACCGCGTCCATGAACTCCATGAACTGGGTGGCGCGGACGATCGAGTAGGGGATCGGCCCGGCCTTGAGGATGTCTTCCTGAAGGACCTTGGCCCGGTAGTAGACGAGGTCGGGCACACGGTCCGCGCCGACGATCGAGAGGATGACCACATGGCCGACCCCGGCTGCGCGGCCGGCGGCCAGGAGGTTGTCCATCGAGGTCCGGAAGAACTCCGGGGAGGCGTCGTCGAAGGTCGGGGAATTCGTCACGTTGACGACACTGTCGGCTCCGGCCACCGCCTCCTCCACGCCCTGGCCCGTGATCACGTCGACGCCTGTGGACATGGAGTGCGGTACGGCCTCGTGTCCGGCCGCGTTCAGCTTCTTCACGACCTGCGACCCGATCAGTCCGGTACCGCCGATCACTGCGAACTTCATGGGGAGCCTCCCGTCGGTGATGTGGTCACACGTCCAGCCTGCGACGGTGCGGTACGCGGCGCGTACGCTTCTGGGCCCGCGGTGGCGAGCCGCCGGGGGCTTCGCCTTGGCCGTAAGCGTTCGTATCACGCCGGAGCGCTGGTAACCGGCCGCGGCGAACCTCGGCCCGCCGTGTCGGCCCCGGAGGGCCGGTGTCCAGCAGCAGGAAGCCTCCGTGGCCGAGGACGTATGCGCAGACGATCCACTGCAGCAGCCCGCGGGCACGGCCGGGCCTACGCCGCCGGATTCCTCCTCTCCGGCCCGTTCTCCGGCCGCTGCGGATGACGCGCCGTGATCACCGCCGGACTCGTGGCCGCCAGGGCATCCACCCCCGCGGTCGGCGCCGCCCCCGTCTCCCCGCCACCATCGCCCGGCAACGTGCGCCGCCCCCACTGCGGCCCCGACCAACTACCTCCCAAGGCCCCAGGAACCACTGCCTCCGGTTCGAACACCGGCCAGCCGTGGAGTCCTGCGCACCCGCGGCCTCGGCGGCCTGATCCACGAGTACAGCTATGCCGCTTGACCAGCCGCGATGGCGATTCGAGCCCCACCCGTTCGGCCTCCAAAGGCAGGCCGGAGACGCCAGGGATGAGGCGATCGCGCCGGCCGACGCACCTTCCGTGTGGCCGAGAGGCCACAACGCCGGATTCGTCCGAACGCTTGACTGTATGCCCGATTGCAGTCATCTTCATTTCGGGCGTGTTTCGTCTGCGCGCCGGCTTTCCGCCGAGTGTTCTTCCGAACGGCCCGTATCAGGCGGGACAGGGAGGTCGACTCGTTGGACAGTGAGCGGACGGCCCGGATCGAGGCAGCCAAGGCGGCCTTGTTGGCCGAAGCGGAAGCGGAGACGGCGCCTTCCTCCGAACTGATCAGTTCCTGGCGGCGAAGCCACGCCGCTCTCGGCGTACCGTCAAACGTGCGGAACGTCCCCCGAGTGGCTGACGAACTGCTGGACTCACAGCTGCTGGAGATCTTCCGCGCCCCGTTGCAGCGGTTCACCGACACCCTGGACGGGACAGGACTCGGCCTCCTGCTGTCGGATGCCAGCGGGCGGATCTTGGAGTGCTGGGCGAGCGATTCCGCCGCTGAGCGCCACCTGGACAGCGTCGGGACGCTGCGTGGCGCGGTCCTCTCCGAGGAAGCCGTGGGCACCAACGGCGTCGGGACCGCGCTGGCCGTCGGGCGTCTGGTGCAGGTGCGGGGCGCGGAGCATTTCGCCGACTTCTACCACAAAGCCGTGTGCACCGGCGCCCCGGTACGTCATCCGGTCACCGGGAAGATCCTGGGCTCCGTCACCTTGTCCTGCGAGGTCTCGCCCCGCGTGGAGCTACTGCGCCCACTGCTGCAGACGGCGACCGCCCAACTGCAGCAGCACGTACTCGACGTCGAGCAGCCGGCGTCGCGCCGTGCCCTGGAGGCGTTTCTGCAGACGGCGAGTTCCCGGACGGGCCCCGTGGTCGCGATCGGACCGCAGGGAGTGGTGATCCAGAACGCGCTGGCGAGCCGACTCAGCCGGCAGGAGATCGCGGAAATCCAGGAGGTCTGCCAGGAAATCGGTCCGACGTCGGGCACACCCCGCCGGATCCGTACCGAAAGCCTCACCTTCGAAGTGACCTCGCCCGAGCCCGGCAACCACGTCGCCGTGATCCTCACCGCACCGGCCACGACCCGTACCGGTCGGGCACGTCCCGGCAGCGACGGTGTCGCGCGTCTCGTCGGCCGGGCTCCTGGGTGGCTGGCCATGTTGCGTCAGGTGGCCCAGGCACGCGAGGAGCAGTCGCCGCTGATCCTCGCGGGCGCTCCTGGGGTGGGAAAAATCTCGGTGGCGCTGGGTGTCCCTCATGTCCCGGGTCGTCTGCCTGCCGGTCGTGTCGTCGTGGACTCCGCGGAGAGCCACGTGATCGGCGCTCGTGAATGGTTGCAGGACGTGGCGGGCAAGATCGCGTCCGGAGACGCTGTCTGCGTACGGGGCGCCGAGACCCTCGACCGGGCAACGGTGGCCGGATTGCGGTCGGTACTCAAACGCGGCGCCACGGCGAGCCCGGTGATCACGCTGTCCATCGACGACGCCCACGAAGCCGAGGAGTTCGCGGTGCGTATCGGCGGCGGCCGCATCATCTGGGTACCGCCGCTCACTGAACGGGCAGGCGACATACCGGACCTGTGGAACGCGTTCGCCAGAGTCGCGGCACCCGGTGCCGGGCTCGTCCTCCATCCCGACGCGCTGCCGCTGCTGCGGGCGTACCGTTGGCCGGGCAACCTCACCGAGCTGCGCCTGTTGGTGGGTCAGCTTGCCGCGTCCGGCAAGCGGGGTCCTGTGGGTCCGGACGACCTGCCCGAGTCCCTGCGCAGCGACGACCGCGCGCTGTCCCTCATCGAACAGGTCGAAGTCCGCGCCATCCGCCAGGCGTTGCAGGAGGCCGACGGCAACCGGGCCAAGGCGGCAGAGATCCTGGGCATTTCGAGAGCGACCATCTACCGCAAGATGAAGACCTATCACCTGACCGTTTGAGACGTTCTGTTCCCTGGCTCACGGCATAGTCGTTGACCACGGGGTCCTGGGCGTCGGTGAGGGGCGTGACGATGAAGCCCGGATGCAGCGAGTTGACCCGGATACCGTCCTTCGCGTGTGTGATGGCGGCGTTCTTCGACATGTTGCGGACGGTGCCTTTGGCGGCGTGATAGGCGTGCGCCCGGCGACCGCAGCCGAGCCCCAGATGGACGAGACGTTGATGATGGAACCCCCGCCCTGGGCGAGCATCCGCGGGATCACCGCTCGCATGCCCAGCCGGGTGCCGGTCTGGTTCACCGCCACGGCGAGTTCCCAGTCCTCGACCGTGAGTTCGTGGACGGGCTCGTACGTGATGATCCCGGCGTTGTCGGCGAGAACGTCCACGCGACCGTGCCGGTCCACGACGGCGGTCACGACACGCTCCCATGCCTCGGCGTTCGACACATCGAGCCGGTGGTACTCCACGCCGGAGGGGGCGTCGGCGTAGTCGCCCTCCTTGCCGCGGCTGGTGGCGATGACGGTGGCGCCCTCACGGGCGAAGACCTCGGCGATCGACTGCCCGACACCTCGGCCGGCGCCGGTGACGATGGCGACCTTTCCCCGCAGACGGGGCATGACTTCTCCTCGGAGACGAGATGGGGTGGGGTGGGGATGTCCTGGCCGCGACGGGCCGACGGACCGCCGCGGCCAGGGCCCGTTCGTGTTGCAGAGGCATGGGATCCGGTCCGTCTTTCCCGGGTGCCGCCGTGTGACAGGCGCCTCACCTGACAGCAGTGTCGGGGCCGGCCGGAGGCATGATCTGGGTCACTGTGAGACCCGCACTGTCGCATTTTGCGACGGCTCTTCTGCACGCGGAGAGGGCCGGTTCACAGTGATCCACAGAGCCCAGCAGGAGCCTTTTCCCTTCCACCGCTCAGGGAGATGCGACACATGACGACTCGGCCCGAGCCCGCGGACCTCCTCGGCGAGATCTACGCCCAGTGGGCCGTCGAGATGACGACCCACCCCGACATGTCCACCTCGTTGCTGCGGATCCTGTTCGACGACTGGCAGCGCGCCACCGCCGAGCCGGAGGGCGTGACCTATCAGCACACCGAGATCGGTGGCGTCCCGGGCATCCTCGTGACGCCGCTGGGTGCCGACAGCTCCCGCGTCCTGCTGGTCATGCACGGGGGCGGGTTCGCGCTCGGCTCCTCCGCGAGCCACCGCAAGCTGGCCGGCCACCTTGCCAAGGCCTGCGGCGTCACGGCGTTCGTCGCCGACTTCCGCCTGGCCCCGGAGCACCCGTACCCGGCCGCAGTCGAGGACGGGCTCAGCATCATCGACGCGCTGCTGGAAAGCGGCCACCGGATCGAGGACATCACCCCGGTGGGCGACAGCGCGGGCGGCAATCTGGCGATCGCCATGGTGCTGCGCCTGATGGCAGCCGACCGGGAACTCCCCCGCCAGGTGCTCACCATGTCGCCGTGGCTCGACATGGAGAACTCCGGCCGCACCATCGAGACCAACGACGACACCGACTTCCTGATCACCCGCGAGGGCCTCCAAGCCAACATCGACCGCTACCTCGAGGGAGCCGCGGAGCCCACGGACCCGTTCGTCAACCCGCTGTACGCGGATCTGACCGGCTTCCCCCGGCTCTACATCTGCGCGGGCGACATCGAGTCCCTGTTCGACGACAGTGTCCGGCTGCACGCCCTGGCCGAGAAGTGCGGCGTCGACGTGACCTTCTCCGTCGGTGTGGGTCAGCAGCACGTGTATCCCTTCCTGGCCGGCCGGCACCCGCGGGCCGACGAGGAGATCGCGGCCATGGCCGCCTGGTACGCCGCCGACCGGAACGGCTGACGGTCTCGGCCCTCACATCCACCGCATCCCGCACCCCGGAAGGACACGACCATGACCCTGCAGCACCCCGACCGCACCGACTTCGACGCGGTCGTCATCGGCGCCGGCTTCTCCGGACTCGCCATGCTCCACCACCTCCGAGAAGCCGGCTTCGACACCCGCGTCGTCGAAGCGACCGACGGCGTCGGCGGTACGTGGTGGGTGAACAACTATCCGGGCGTGCGCACCGACAGCGAGTTCCATTACTACTCGTTCTCCTTCTCCAAGGAGGTGCGTGAGGAGTGGACCTGGACCGAGCGGTACCCGCACGGCAAGGAGGTTCTCGCCTACCTCAACTTCGTCGCGGACCGCCTGGACCTGCGCAAGGACATCCAGCTCAACTCCCGCGTGAGCTCGGCGGTCTGGAACGAGGACAGCAATCGCTGGTCGGTGCACCTGGAAGGCGGCCGGACGCTCACCGCCAGGTACCTCGTCAGCGGCATGGGCGTGCTGTCACAACCCGTCTACCCGCCGATCCCCGGCATCGAGTCGTTCGCCGGCGAGCTTTACCACACCGCCAAGTGGCCGCGGGAGGGCGTCGACCTCTCCGGCAAGCGGGTGGGCATCATCGGTGTGGGCGCCTCCGGCATCCAGGCGATCCCGGTCATCGCGCCGCAGGCCGAGGAACTCCACGTCTTCCAGCGCACGCCCAACTATGTCGTCGAGACCGACAACGAGAAGGTCTCGGCGGAGTGGATGCAGTACGTCCGTGATCAT
Organism: Streptomyces sp. NPDC002513; assembly: GCF_053595355.1. Lineage (NCBI taxonomy): Bacteria > Bacillati > Actinomycetota > Actinomycetes > Kitasatosporales > Streptomycetaceae > Streptomyces > Streptomyces sp. NPDC002513. The sequence goes on from NZ_JBSFXK010000008.1 coordinate 110,054, forward strand.
TACGACGAGATCTTCGAGCAGGCGGCGAACCATCCGTTCGGCGTGGCGATGGACCCCGCCGAGCACAGCGCGCTCGAGGTGGGCCCGAAGGCGCGACGGGAGGTCTTCGAGAGCAAGTGGCAGGCGGGCGGATTCCACTTCGCCAACGAGTGCTTCAACGACCTGGCCACCAACCACCAGGCCAGCGAGCTGGCCTCGGAGTTCATCCGGTCCAAGATCCGCGAGATCGTCAAGGACCCGGTGACTGCGGAGCTGCTGTGCCCGAAGGATTACTCCTTCAACGGCAAGCGCGTCCCGACCGGGCACAACTACTACGAGACCTTCAACCGTGAGAACGTGCACCTGGTCGATGTGAAGTCGACGCCGATCTCCGAGATCAACGCCCGAGGCGTGAAGGTCGGTGACACCGAGTACGAGCTCGACGTCCTGATCTTCGCTACCGGCTTCGACGCCATGACCGGCACGTTGACCACCATCGACATCGTCGGCCGGGACGGCCTGATCCTGCGCGACAAGTGGGCCGACGCAGGGCTGCGCAGCAACCTGGGCATCTCGGTCCACGGCTTCCCGAACTTCTTCATGTCGCTGGGTCCGCAGACGCCGTACTCGAACCTGCCGGTCCCGATCCAGCTCGGCGCTCAGTGGCTGCAGCGGCTCCTCGTGTGGGCCCGCGCGAACCAGGTCGAGCAGATCGAGGCGACCCGCGAGTCCGAGGAGTGGTGGGCCCAGGAGACCAACCGCGCCGGCGAGGCGACAGTGATGTGCTCCGAGGGCGAGAAGGCCGGTGCCTGGTTCCTGGGCCACAACGTGCCCGGCAAGCCGCGGGCGTTCCAGGTGTACATGGGCGGCGGTCAGGTCTACCAGGAGTACTGCCGCCAGGCCGAGTCGAACGGCTACAGGTCGTTCCGCGCGGACCTGGTGCGCCGGCCGGCGGCTTTCTGAGCCTGGCGCCGTCACGGGTCAGGAGCGGCACGAAGACTCGTCCCCGGCTCCACCCGGCGCGTCGAACAGGTAAGGCACCCCCGCCCTCAGCCGAGCCGGATCGCGGCCACGGCACCCCGTGCACTCCGCACCGGTAAGGGACGGTGGCCGCTCATCGGTCCCGCCGTCCGCGCTCTGCCTCCTCTCCTCTCCCCCGAAAGGAACGTTCCCATGACCTCAATGGAACCCCTCACGTACGCCGAGGTCCACGGGCGGAAGGTGCCCGTCGGCCTCTACATCGACGGGGCCTACCGTGACGCCGGCGCGACGTTCACCGTCCTCGACCCGGCGGATGGCAACGCCCTCGCCGAGGTCGCGGGCGCGACCGCCGACGATGCACGTGAGGCGCTGGAGAGCGCGGTCCGTGCCCAGGACGCCTGGGCCGCCTGGGCGCCGCGAGCCCGCGCGGACCTGTTCCACGCCGCGCACCGCCTCCTGGTCGACCGCGCCGAGGACTTCGCCGTCGTCATGACGGCCGAGAGCGGCAAGCCGCTCGCCGAGTCACGGGCGGAGTTCGCGCTCTCCGCCGGCTTCTTCCTCTGGTACGCCGAGCAGATCGCACACCTGCACGGCACCTACGCTCACGGCTCCCCCGGCGGCTACCGCGTCATCACGACCCATCAGCCGGTGGGCCCGTGCCTGCTGATCACGCCGTGGAACTTCCCTTTGCTGATGTCGGCCCGGAAGGCCGGCGCCGCCCTCGCGGCCGGCTGCACCGTGGTGATGAAGAGCGCGCAGGAGACGCCCCTCACCGGAGCGCTGTTCGTGAAGACCCTGCACGACGCCGGCTTCCCCGCAGGCGTGGTGAACCTGCTCCACACGAACACTTCCGCGGCGATCTCCGACGCGATGATGAACGACACACGCCTGCGCAAGATCAGCTTCACCGGCTCCACGGGTGTCGGCAGCCACCTGCTCCAAAAGGCCGCGGGCAACATCGTCAACGCCTCGATGGAACTCGGCGGCGACGGCCCGTTTCTCGTGCTCGAGGACGCGGACATCGACCTGGCCGTCGAGCAGGCCGTCATCTGCAAGTTCCGCAACGCCGGTCAGGCGTGCGTCGCGGCGAACCGGATCATCCTCCACGAGGCCATCGCCGAGGAGTTCACCGAGAAGTTCGTCGCCCGCACGCGCCGGCTCACCGTCGGCAACGGCTTCGACGACGGCGTCGACGTGGGCCCCATCATCAGCGAGCGCCAGCGCGACCGGGTGACCGAACTGGTCGCCGCCTTCCGGTCACAGGGTGCCGCCATCCTCGTCGGCGGCGCCGAGATCGCGGGCCCCGGCTTCTTCTACCAGCCAACCGTCATGCGCCTCGACTTCCGCGACAGCGCGCTGTGCACCGAGGAACTGTTCGCCCCGCTCGCCGCGCTGTACACCGTCACGTCGGTCAAGGAGGCGCTGGAGTTCGCCAACGACACCGACTACGGGCTGGCGGCCTACCTCTTCACCCGCGATCTCAACCGCGCCGTCGCGATCGCCGAGAAACTCGACTTCGGAATGGTAGGGGTCAACCGCGGCATCATGGCCGACCCTGCCGCGGCCTTCGGCGGGACGAAGGCCTCCGGCCTGGGCCGTGAGGGCGGCCACGACGGCATCTACGAGTTCCTCGAGCCCAAGTACCTGGCCATCACCGTCGACGAGAACGAGGCGATCTCCGCATGAGCCGCACCGCCAACACCCTGCAGCTCGGACTGCTCCGCCAGCCCTCGACCGTGCTCTTCGGGCCAGGACAGCGCCAACACCTGCCCGCCCTCGTGGCGGCGCGCGGCGACACCGCCCTCGTCTGCACCGATGAACGGATGTCCGCGGACCCGGTGTTCACCGCGATCGTCGCGGCGATGGAGGGCCGCGGAGTCGGCGTCAGCGTCTACTCCAAGGTCGAGCCGGACCTTCCCCGGGAGAACCTCCTCGACATCGTCGAGCTGTACGCCGGCCGCCGGTTCGACGTGATGGTCGGCATCGGCGGCGGCAGCGTGATGGACTTCGCCAAGGTCGCCTCCATCCTGCTGGCGCGCGGCGGCGACGTCCGCGACCTGTACGGCGAGAACAACGTCGACGGCCCCGGCTTCCCGCTCATCACCGTGCCGACCACCGGCGGCACCGGCGCAGAGGTCACCTGCGCCGCAGTGGTCTACGACCGCGACAAGGGCATGAAGATCGGCGTCGCCAGCCCCTACCTGGAGGCGGCCGCCGCGGTCATCGACCCCGAGCTCACCCTCACCTGCCCGGCCGGGCTCACCACCGCGACCGGCGCCGACGCGCTGACCCACCTGGTGGAGGCGTTCACCAGCCGGGCCAAGAACCCCTCATCCGAAGAGATCGAGGCCCACCTGTACGTCGGCAAGAACCTCCTGACGGATCACTACTGCCGCGAGGGCCTCGCCTTGGTCAACCTGTCCTTCGCACGCGTCGTGGCGAACCCGTCCGACCTCGCCGCCCGCACCGACACCATGCGCGCCGCGTTCGACGCGGGCATGGCGATCAACACGGCCGGCACGGCGGGCGCGCACGCGATCCAGTCTCCGGTCGGCGCCCTGACGCACACTGCGCACGGCCTCGGCGTCGGAGCCCTGCTGCCGTATGTGATGCGCTACAACCTGCCGGCACGAGTGGAGGAGTTCGCCGAGATCGGGCGGATCCTCGGCGCCGCCGACACCTCCGGCAGCCTCGAGGCACAGGCTCGGGCCGGAATCGGACGCGTCGACCAGCTCCTCGAAACACTGGGCTGCCCGCTCAACCTCAAGGACCTCGGCCTCACGCCCGAGCACTTCGACTACGTCGCCGACCAGGCCCTGCTCGCCACGCGCCTGACCGCGAACAACCCCCGCGAGCTCACACACGAGAGCATCGTGGAGATCCTGCGCCGCGGGTACGCCGACGACCGCTCCTTCCGGGAGTTCGACGCGGGGGCGGTGCCGGCATGACCATCGCCATCGTCGGCACCGGGTCCATCGGTGTCGCCTTCGCGCTGGTCTTCGCCCGGGCCGGCACCGAGGTCCGTTGCTGGGACCCCGTCCCTGACTCCCGGGCACGAGCGGAACGCGATCTCGAGGATCGTCTGGATCGACTGCGCTCCTTCGGCCTGCTGACGGAAAGCCCGGAGGTGATCGCCGCGCGGGTCTCGTTCGAGACCACGCTGGAGACCACCGTGCAGGACGCCACGCTCGTCCAGGAGTGCGCCCCGGAACGGCTTGACGTCAAGCAGGAGCTCTACGCCCGGCTCGACCGCCTGACCGGCCCGGACGTCGTCCTGGCGAGCTCCAGTTCCGCAATCCGCGCGAGCCTCCTCGCAGAAGGCCTGGACGCCGCCGACCGGATACTGGTCGGGCATCCCGGCAACCCGCCGTATCTCCTCCCGGTGATCGAAGTCGTGCCGTCACCGGCCACGAGTCCGGAGACTGTGCAGCGGGCCCGCGCGACCTACGCCGACGCGGGCCTGCATCCGGTACTGCTCCGCCGCGAGGTGGAGGGCTTCGTGTTCAACCGGCTCCAGGGCGCCCTCCTGCGGGAGGCGTACTGCCTGCTACGCGACGGCGTTGCCGGAGTCGAGGACATCGACACCGTGGTGCGCCTCGGTCTGGGCCGCCGGTGGGGGATCGTCGGTCCCTTCGAGGCCGTCGACCTCAACACACGGGGCGGGATCGACGCACACGCGCAGAAGATGGGCCCTGCCTACGCACGAATGGGTGCCGAACGCGGCCAGCTCGATCCCTGGACGCCCGAACTCGTCGCACGTGCGGCAGCCGAGCGCCGGACCCTGCTCCCGCTCGACCAGTGGGACGACCGGGTGCGCTGGCGCGACGAACGTCTGATGGCGCTGCTGGCCTGGGAGCAGGCGCAGGAGGCAGCCGTCAGGGCCATCCCACCCCTCACCTGACAACACCTTGGACGGACGCAGGACCACCCGCCGCACCGATGCCGCGGGCACGGAAGGAAAGGAGGAAGGAAGCCATGACCACCGCCTACCTCCAGGGAGGGGTGCGCACGCCATTCGGCCGGTACAACGGAGCTCTCGCCATGATGCGCGGCGGCCATCTCGATCTCTGCGTGCTGGGTGCGTTCCAGGTGTCGGCTCACGGCGACCTGGCGAACTGGAGCACCGGAGAGCCAGACGCCATTCCCGCGGTCGGTGGAGCCATGGACCTGGCCATCGGCGCCAAGCAGACGTTCGCCGTGATGTCACTGCTCGACCGAATCAGCGTGCCGCTGCGCGACATGAGCGGGAATCGGCTCCTACCCGCGCCCCCCAGCGACTCCGCCGCGCCCCGCTGCTCTGACAGCCATGGTTCACAGCGGTGCACCACCGGCGACGGAAGACCGGCCGGCGTTTCCCGCACCGAGGGCTGGTCCGTCCGCTGCGTGCGGTCATCACGGCGTGCCGTGCGGTTCTCAGGGGTGCCGGTGAAGGACGACCAGTACGGTGCCATACAAGCTGCGGCGGCGGTCCGGTCTCATGGCCGCGCGGGCACTCGGACAGCGGGTGACAAGTGGGCCCGGATCCCAGGAGCAGGGAGCAGTCGTATGGCCAGTCAGCACAGCCACACCGTAACTCGGGTCGAAATCCCCACGGGAATCGCCTATGACGATTTTGTGACGGCATTCGAGAAAGCGGCACCCGCATTCGATCCGAGCCCCCTGGAGCGCATTGCGGAAACCGGGGGAGGCTGGGACGACGTTCGCACCGCAATCGCCGTGAACGCGCCCAACGGCCTGATCCGCTACGCCCGCATCAACGGCACCCGGCTCCTCAGCCTCGCAGGGCACGCCACCAGGTCGCTTGAATACCTGACGGGCAACCATGTCATCGCCGAGACCATGTTTCGTCATGACCCGAGAGCACTGCTGTATGCGCCTTTGCGGATGCTGGTCTACAGCGACGCTGACGGCAATGCGGTGTTCACCATGCATCGGCCGAGCGACGAGTTCGCCAGCCTCGGCATTCCCGAGGTCACCAAGGTCGGCGAAGATCTGGATCGTATCGTGGTCAACCTGTTGCGGGTCTGCGGAGTCGATGCCACGGAAGCCTTCACCACGACAGGTCACCACACCAGGCTCGACCCTTCTTGACGGGGCCTTCCCGTCCGACACGGTCCCTGTCACCGGTGCCCACTGATCCTCTTTCAACCCGGTTGCACGGGTGGCGATTCCCGCGGGCCCCACACTGCCGTGAGGAAGGGCTCAGCGTATCCGGCAGCGATTCCTGGAGCCGAGGTTGCCGCTGAGCGGAGAGTGGTCTGGTCGCTGGGTGGCGACGGCCGCCGGCACGCAGAGGCCCGTCCACTGCCAGATCACGGAGTGTGCGGCACGCCTGCCCCGGGTGGGCGAACGGGTCAGGCGGGTTGCCGGGGCTCGAGGAGGAGGTGGCGGGGGCCGCGGAGCATGGCGTTCTGCCGGTAGGGGGGCGGGTCTTGGACCAGGGTCGCGGTGCCGAGGTAAGGGATCAGCGCGCCGAGTGCGGTCTGGGCTTCGATACGGGCGAGCGGTGCGCCGAAGCAGAGGTGGATACCGCTGCCGAAGCCCAGGTGCTGGTTGTCCGGGCGGGCGGGGTCGAACCGATCGGGGTCGTGGAACCGCCTGGGGTCGCGGTTGCCCGAGGCCAGCGCGAGCACGACGGAACTGCCTGCGGGAAGGGTGGTGCCGGCGATGTCGACGTCGGCGAGGGGGGTGCGTTCCCGCATGTGGACCGGAGGCTCGTAGCGCAGCAGTTCCTCCACCGCGCTGGGCAGCAGGTCGGGGTCGCGGCGCAGCCGGTCGAGCTGGTCGGGGTGGCGTAGGAGGGTGAGGACCCCGTTGGTGATCAGGTTGACCGTGGTCTCGTGTCCGGCGATGAGCAGCAGGACGGCGGTTTCGGCGAGTTCCTCGTGGGTGAGCCGCATGGCCGGGTCGGGTTCGTTGATGAAGGCGGACAGCATGTCGTCGCTCGGCCGGCCGCGGCGCTGTTCGGCCAGGTCCACCAGGTACTGTCCCATCTCGACCCGCGCCTGTTGGCCCGCCCGGTCCCGTTCGGTGGTGTCCTCTTCGGGCCTGACGTCGGCAGCCGCGACGATCACGTCGGACCATTCCCGGAACAGCGGTTCGTCCTGGCGTGGCACACCGAGCAGTCGGCAGATGACCGTGACGGGCAGCGGATAGGCGAAGTCGTCGACGATGTCGATCCGTTTGCGGCCCCGGAGCGCCTCCAGCAGATCCTTGGTGATGTGGGCGATCTCGCCACGCGTGGCGTCGACCCGGCCGGGGCTGTGCGGTGGGCCGAACGGCCGCATGGCCAGGGTGCGCAGTCTGTGGTGCTCGGGGTCGTCGAGCCGCAGGAAGGGCGGCTTCCTCCCTTCCGCGTCCAGAGTGCCGGGTGAGGCCGGACGGCTTCGGGGATCGGCGCTGATCCGCGGATCGTGGAGCAGAGCGGCGATCTCGTGGTACGTGCCGATCAGGTAGCTGCCGTCTGTCTGCGGCACCACGCGCCCGGCCTCGCGGAGTTCCGCGTACAGCGGGTAGGGGTCGGGGCGGTTGGCGTAGTCGGTGATCCGTTCCAGCAGGGTGTCCGCGGTCATGGTGTGGCTCCTCGGGGACGGGTGGACGGGTCGGCCTCAGGGCTGCACCACGGTCAGCCGGCGGTCCGGCAGGTATCCGGTGAGCGCGACGGTGGGGCCGTGGGAGAGCCCCTTCGGATCCGGCACATCGGAGGGAAGCGGGATGTCGGCCGCGAGCGCACGGTCCGCCGCGCCGGGGGCGGGCGGGAACGGAGCGGCGGTCTCGATCAAGTGCTGGTAGTACGGGAGCGACTTGGCCATGTCGACGGTGACCGCGGCGGTGACCCTGCCCCGGTAGCCGTACACCATCGCCAGACGGCGCGCCTCCAGCGAGCCCTGCGCGATGACCACGTGGTCGGAGAAGGAGGGGACGCCCACCGACTTGATGTTGAGCCCGAACTGGCTTGACCAGAACGCCGGCACCGCGAGGTGGGGACGCCGCAGCGGTCCCGGGTTCACCATGTTGTGGGCCGCCACCTCGGCCTGCTCGACCGCGTTGCCCCAGTGCTCCAGGGAGAGCAGCTGGTACTCGAACAGGGGGTGCGGGAAGCGGGAGACGTCACCGGCCACGAAGACGTCGTCGGTGACGATCCCGTACATGTTGAAGGCCCGGCACCCCGCGTCGCAGGCGACCCCGCGCGGGCCCGCCGCGAGGCCGGAGTCCGCCAGCCACTCGACGTTGCGCACCGCCCCCAACGCCACGACGCACACGTCCGCCTCGACGCGGCTGCCGTCGGACAGGTCCGCGCCGACGAACCGGCCGTTGCCGTCGCCGCGCAGCGTGGTGACCGTCACCCCGCACCGCAGGTCCACTCCGTGGCCCCGATGCATCGCGGCGGCGAGCTTGGACAGCGTCCCGCCGAGCGCCCCCACCAGAGGGCCGGGGCCGCGTTCGGCGACCGTCACCGCCAGTCCCCGTTCGCGGCAGGCCGAGGCGATCTCCGAGCCGGTGAAGCCCGCGCCGATCACCAGCACCCGCCGTGGCCCGGCGGCCAGCATCCCGGCCAGCCCTGCGGCGTCGTCGCGGGTGCGCAGCGTGAACACCCCTTCCAGGGCGGCCTCCTCCGGGTTGGGCCAGGGGCGCGCCCGGGTCCCGGTGGCGATCAGCATCCGGTCGAACGGCACCACGTCCCCGTCGGCCAGCAGCACCCGCTTGCCCATGGGCTCCAGACCGGTGGCCCGCACTCCCAGCCGCCACTCGGCGTCCGGATCGCGGCGCATCGGCAGGCCGGTGGTGTGCGCGGCGACCTGGCCGAGCAGCACCTGCTTGGACAGCGGCGGTCTGTCGTAGGGCGGGTGGGGCTCGTCCCCCACCACGGTCAGCGACCCGGTGAAGCCCTCCTCGCGCAGCGTCTCGGCGGCCCTCAGGCCGGCGAGCGACGCGCCGATGATGACGATCCGGCCCGTGCGCAGGTCATCGGTCACCCGCGCTCACCTCCTCACCGACGAGGATGGCCTGGACGGGGCACGCCGCGGCGGCCTGGCGTACGCGCTCCAGCTCATCGTCGGGGACCGTGGGCGCGTACAGCAGTGCCTCCTCCCCGTGCAGGCGGAACACCTCTGGCGCCAGGAACACGCACTGGGCATAGCCCTGGCAGAGCGTGAGGTCCACAACGATCTGCATCCCGCCACTCCCTCCGTCGTCTCACCCCCTCCTCCTTCACAGAGTGAGGGAAGAATCGGACGCGCGCCCGGCTACTACGCCGGAGGCGGGGCGGGAGCAGGGTTCGCGGGCAGGAGGTACGCGGACGGCGAGGGGCCGGCGAGCCCCAGCGCCGCGTGGTGGCTGTTCACCCGTTCAGCGGCGTCGGATCGCAGCGCCCGATGCCTGCGGACGCCGCCTCTTCACCGGCGGGTACCGCGTCAGAGACCCGCGACGGCGGCGCGGGTGTTGCCGGCGGCCCGCTCCAGGGCCTGGGCTGCCTCCTGAGCGGTGGAGTGGGTGAGGAGCATGACGATGGCGGTCTTGGCGTGGCCGTCGGCCGCCCGGAGAGCCTCGGCGGCCGTGTCCGGGTCGGTGCCGGTGGCCTGGACGACTATGCGGCGGGCGCGGTCGACGAGCTTGTCGTTGCTGGCCCGGAGATCGACCATGAGGTTTCCGTAGACCTTGCCCAGGCGCACCATCGAGGCGGTCGAGAGCATGTTGCAGACCATCTTCTCGGCGGTGCCGCCCTTGAGCCGGGTCGACCCGGTGAGGACCTCGGGGCCGGTGGGGACCTCGATCGGGATGTCGGCGTAGCGGCTGACGACCGCGTCGCGGTTGCAGGCGACCGACACGGTGACGGCACCCTTGGCGGCGGCGTGCTTCAGGCCGCCGACGACATAGGGGGTACGGCCGCTGGCGGCGAGTCCGACGACCGTGTCCTTGTCGTTCACGCCGATCTCGTCGAGGTCGGCGACCGCCCTCTCGGGTTGGTCCTCGGCCCCTTCGACCGCCACGATGAAGGCGCCCGGGCCTCCGGAGAGCAGGCCCACCACCTGCTCGGGGGAGGTGCCGAAGGTGGGCGGGCACTCGACGGCGTCGAGCAGGCCGATGCGGCCGCTGGTGCCGGCTCCGAGGTAGATCAGCCGTCCGCCCCGCCGCAGCGAGTCGGTGATCGCCTCGACGGCAGGCCCGATGTCGGGCAGGGCGTCGCGTACCGCGAGGGCGACGGTCTGGTCCTCGGCGTTCATGACCGAGAGCAGTTCGGAGACCGGCATACGGTCCAGCTCGGCGGTCCGCTCGTTGCGGGTCTCGGTGCCCAGTGTGCTGAGGTCCACGGCGCGGTCGTCCTTTCACAGGTGGTGCTTGAGGTGGTGCTGGAGGGAGAAACAGGGCCGGCGGTCAGTCGCCGGACGGTGTGCGGCGCAGCGGCTGCGGGCGCCTACGGCGCTGGATGACCCCGTAGGTCTTCTCGAGCGCCGTGGTCGTGGCGTCGTAGGAACGCCGTGCCACGCCGACGAACAGGCAGTCGATGAGCGCGAGTTGTGCGATGCGGCTGACGGTCGCACCGGAGCGGAAGGGAGTCTCCCGGGCGTATGTCGTCAGCACGAGGTCCGCGCTCTGCGCGAGGGTGGAGCGTGGGACGTTGGTGAGGGCGATGGTGGTGGCGCCGCGTTCGGCGGCGGCCTGGAGGGGCTCGAGGGTGTCCTCGGTCTCCCCTGAGTGGGAGATGGCCAGGGCGACGTCGCCGGGCCCGAGGAGGGCCGCGGCGGTGAGGGCGGCATGCCGGTCGGTCCAGATGAAGGCCATGTGGCCGATCCGGTGCAGTTTCTGGTGCAGGTCCTGGCCTACGAAGGCGCTGGCGCCGACGCCGAAGATGTCGATCCGCCGGGCCCCTGCCACCGCGTCCACCGCGCGGCCCAGCACCTCGATGTCCAGCCCGGCCCCGGAGTCCTCCAGGGCGCGCACCTCGTTGTAGATGATCTTCTTGACGATCTCGCCCAGCGTGTCGGTGGCGCTGATGTCGGTGCCCGGCACCTGGCGTTCGCCGCCGAGGGCGTGCTCGCGGGCGGCGGCCGCAGCCAGCGCGAGGCGCAGTTGGGGGTAGTTGGCTATGCCTATGGCCCGGCAGAAGCGCATCACCGTGGCCACCGAGGTGTCGGCCCGCCGGCCGAGGGCGCTGATGGACAGCTCCGCGGCCTGCGCCGGATCGGCCAGGACGACGTCGGCCACCCGTCGTTCCGAGGGGGCCAGGGTCGGCAGCGCCGCACGGATGCGCGCCAGGGTCGCGGCGGGCGCGGTGTCCTCCGTCGGCTGGTCGGGTGTGCGGGATGGTTCCTGGCGGGCCATGGGCCGTTCCCTCCTGAGTGGGTGGGTGGGCGACACATTAACCACACCCCGGCGGCACGTCAAAAATTTACGAACCGAACTTCAGGAAGTTACTTATTGACATTCGGAGGTCAGCCTTCGGATACTCGCTGGACCGCGATCCGCGCCGGTTACCGGCCTTGTGGCCGTCCTGTGACTGCCCGACGCGCCGGATCCCCGACGACGCGAAGGCGTGCCCATGACAGCAGCAGTGGCGGTCGACCTCGGCAAAACCGGCTGCCGTGCCGTGCTGTGGAGCGACGGCCGCCCCGCCCGCGGCATCCACGAGGTGCCCGGTGCCCCCGGCCTCGCCGCGGACAACGGGGTGGCGGCGGCCCGTGCCGCCGTACGTGCGGCGGTCCTCCCGCTCCTGGAGCAGGAGACCGCACAGCGGGTGGCGGCGGTCTGCGTCGGCGCCGCGGGGGCGGCCTCCGCACCGAAGGCGGCCCGCGAACTCGCCGTCCAGCTCCTCGAGGACCTGCCCGCGGACGAGGTGGCCGTCACCAGCGACGCCGTCACCGCCCACGCGGGCGCCCTGGGCGGCCGCACCGGCGTGGTGCTCGCCATCGGCACCGGCTCCGTCGCCATCGGCATCGGGGACGGCGGAGCGTACGCGCGCGTCGACGGCTGGGGCCCCTGGCTCGGCGACGAGGGCAGCGGCGCCTGGATCGGCGCGGCGGGACTGCGGGCCGCACTGCGCGCCCACGACGGACGCGGACCGGACACCACGCTGCTGGCCGTCGCCGTCGCACGCTTCGGCGACCCCGACCGGCTGCCCTCGGCCCTGGGACGGGACGGCAACCCCGCCCGCACCGCCGCGTCCTTCGCCCCGGACGTGGCCCGTGCCGCCGCCGCGGGTGACGCCGCCGCCTCCGCGATCGTCCGGGACGCCGCCACCGCGCTCGGCGAGGCCGTGCTCACCGCCGCCCGCCGGATCGGTGGCGGCGACGCCCTCCCCGTGACCGTCACCGGCGGGCTCACCGGCCTCGGCGAACCGCTCCTCGGCCCGCTGCGGGCGGCACTCACCGGCTCCCCGCACCCCCTTCACCTGCGGCCCCCGCTCGGGGACCCGCTGGACGGCGCGCGCCTGCTGGCGCTGGACGCATCGACGCCGCACGAACCCCACGTCGTCCGCGTACGACGGACGACGCCCCTCCCCCCTGTCCCCACCTCGCCGGTGACACCGCCGGCCCTCGCTTAGGAGTGAGCGTGCGCCAACTCGACCTCGTGGTCATCGTGGTCTATCTGGTCGCCATCGCCGTGATCGGACTGCGCCTGGCCGGACGCCAGAAAACGGCGAAGGACTACTTCGTCGGCGAAGGCCGAATGCCCTGGTGGACCGTCTCGTTCTCCGTGGTCGCCACCGAGACCAGCGTGCTCACTGTCATCAGCGTGCCCGGCGGTGCCTACAGCGGCCAGGGCTTCGGCAACGTCGAACTGGCCTTCGGCTATGTGATCGGCCGCGTCATCGTGGCCACCGTGCTCATCCCCCTGTACAAGCGCGGGGGCTTCGTCAGCGCGTACCAGTACCTGGGCAGTAGATTCGGGCTCAAACTGCAGGGGCTCGCCTCGGTGACCTTCGTCTTCACCCGGCTCCTCGCCGAGGGCGTCCGGCTGTTCGCCTCCGCGATCCCGATCAAGCTCCTGCTCGACGAGTTCGGCGTGCACGCGAGCTACCAGGCCATCATCATCGTGCTCACGGTGATCACCGTCGTCTACACCTACCTCGGCGGCATCAAGGCGGTCATCTGGACCGACGCCATCCAGATGGGGCTGTACCTGGGCGGCGCGATCCTGTCCATCGCCGTGCTGTCCGGCCACGTCGGCGGCAGCGGCTTCTCGCGCGCCCTGGACGCGGGCCAGTTCAAGCTCTTCGACACCAACTTCGACCTGGCGCACATCCTCACCAGCCCGTTCGCCCTGCCCACCGCGATCATCGGTGGCGCCATCTTCGCGATGGCCAGCCACGGCTCCGACCAGCTGATCGTCCAGCGCATCCTGGCCACCCGCTCGCTGCGCGACGGCCAGAAGGCCATGATCGCCTCCGGTGTCTTCGTCACCGTCCAGTTCGCCGCCTTCTCCCTCGTCGGCGCGCTGCTGTGGTCCTACAACAAGGGTAAGAGCTTCAAGGAACTCGGCCTCGCCAGCTCCGACAACCTCTACCCGGACTTCATCCTGCACGGACTGCCCGTGGTGATCTCCGGTCTGCTCGTGGCCGGCATCCTCGGCGCCGCGATGGGCTCGCTGTCCTCGGCGCTGAACTCCATGTCGAACTCGACGGTCGCCGACATCATCCACAGCTTCTTCCGCAACACGCCCTCCGACGAGTTCCTGCTCAAGCTGGCCCGGGTGATGACGCTGGTGTGGGCGGTGCTCATGGCCGTCTTCGCGTGTGCGTTCAGCACCAGCACGGGCAACGTCTACCTCACCGGCCTGACGATCGCGGGCTACACCTACGGCGCGCTGCTCGGCGCGTTCCTGCTCGGGCGGCTCGTCAAGCGGGCCAACCAGACCGACTCCGTGGTGGCCTTCCTCGTGACGGTCGTGGTGATGACCTACATCGTGCGCCAGGTCAAGATCGACGTCACGGTGGCCGGGGCGACGGTGCCCACCTCGATCGCGGCCCAGTGGCTCGTGCCGATCGGCGTGGTGATCACCCTGGTGGTGGGCGGTGTGATGAGCCTGTTCCACCGCGCGCCGCAGGCGCCCGAGGTGAACGAGGTCGCCCTGCCCGGCGGTGAGCCGGAGTCCGGTTCCGGGACGGGCCGCGTGGCGGCGGGTGCCGGCCAGGAGTGACAACGCCCCGGGTGCGGGGCCGTCCACCGCCGACGGCCCCGCACCCGGGCCCACCTGTCCACCCCGCGATCCTCACCGGGAGAAGCCATGCGCGTGATCGGCCTGATGTCGGGCACCTCGTACGACGCCATCGAGGCGGCCGCGACCGACCTCACCCTGGACGGCGACACCCTGCACATGCGGCCGCTCGGTCACCTCACCGTCCGCTACGAGGACGAACTGCGCGACCTGATCGCCGCCACGCTGCCGCCCACGGCGACTACCGCCCAGGCCGTGTGCGCGCTGGACACCGGCCTCGGGCAGGCCTTCGCCGGCGCCGCCGGGCGCGCCCTGAGCGAGTTGTGCGACGGCACCGCGGACCTGGTGGTGTCCCACGGCCAGACCATGTACCACTGGGTGGAGGACGGCACCGTCCGCGGCACCCTGCAACTGGGCCAGCCCGCCTGGATCGCGGAGGCCACCGGGGTCCCGGTCGTGTCCGACCTGCGCAGCCGGGATGTGGCCGCGGGCGGGCAGGGAGCACCGCTGGTCGGGATGACCGACGCCCTGCTCCTGCGGGGGCTGCCGGGTGTCCCGGCGGCGCTGAACCTGGGCGGCATCGCGAATGTCACGGTCGTCGCGCCGGGCGCGGAGCCCCTGGCTTTCGACACCGGCCCCGCCAACGCGCTGCTCGACGCCGCCGTACGCCACTTCACCGACGGCGCCGCCGACTACGACGAGGACGGTCGCCGGGCGGGCGCCGGCCGCGTCAGCCCGGAGCTGCTCACGGCGCTCCTCGACGATCCGTACTACCGCAGGCCCGCACCGAAGAGCACGGGGAAAGAACACTTCCATCTGCCGTATCTGCTGCGGGCGCTGGCCGCGGTGCCCACGCCCGCCGCGGACGACGTTCTGGCCACCCTGACCAGGCTGACGGCCGTCACGGTGGCGGACGCCTGCCGCGCCCAGGCGGTCACGAGCCTGGTGGTGTCCGGTGGTGGCCTGCGCAATCCGGTGCTGATGCGCATGATCGCCGAGGAGTTGCCCGGGGTGGCGCTGCGCCCCAGCGACGAGCTGGGCCTGCCGTCGGACGCGAAGGAGGCACTGGCGTTCGCCGTGCTGGGCTTCCTCACCGTGAACGGCCTGCCCGGCGCCCTTCCCTCGGGTACGGGTGCCCGCCGCGCCGCGCTGCTGGGCAGCATCACCCCCGGTCTGTCGCCGCTGCGTCTGCCCGAGCCCGCCGCGCGTCCGCCGCGCCTGCTGCGGATCACCGCCGGCGTCCACTGAGCGCCGGCCCGTACCGGCGCCCGCGCTGCGTGTGTGCTCGCGCAACCCTAGGGAGAACATCCCCACGGAGAAGATGCCGCGCACATGCGGGCGTTCCCCCGCGTGCGGTGGCAGAGGTCAGGGTGCCTCGGGGTAACGCCCCTTGCCGTTGGGCAGTTCGCCGGACGTGGACTCCTCCAGCAGCGCCGTGTACTTCTGCGAGAGTTCCTCGTACCGCTCGTCGGCGGCGTCCGAGTTGCGCTTGCGTCGGGTCATCACGAACAGAGCGAGCGGCCCGGTGATCATCGAGACGACCGGGATCAGCGCCCACCACGGCATGGATCCTCCCCTGGATGCGATGTTCCGGGAAGGGCCCGGCACGCCCCGACAGGATATGCCCCTGGCGTCCCGCCCGCCAACGATGAACACACCGAGGGGTGTTGATCAATTCCCTCGTCACCTGACGTTTTCACTTCAGGCACTGGACTCACACGTCGATCGCTTCTAAGTTCCCCTCTCGGCAGTGGATTCGCCCATGACCTGCAACCCGGGCATGGGCAACGCCCCTTCCATGCAAGGGCTTTGACGCATCAACGACCGTGCGATGTGAGGGGCTGTGGAGAAGACCGGTGTCCCCGCGCCCGACGGCGCGCTCCCCGAGCGGCTGACCGCCGCACCGGCCCCCGGCCGTCCCCGGTTCCTGGTCCTCGGCCTGCTGGCCATCACCGACGGCTGCGACACGGTCGTACTGCAGCCCTCCCGCCCCGCCTCCCTCCTCGCCGCGCTCCTGCTCCACCCTGGCTCCGTGGTCTCCTCCGGCTTCCTCCAGCGCGTGGTCTGGGGCAGCCGGCCACCCGCCGGCGGCAAGTCCGCGCTGCACACCTGCGTACTGCGGCTGCGCCGGCTCTTCACGAAGTACGGCGTCGCCGATCACGCCATCGAGGCCGTCCCCGGCGGTTACCGGCTCCACGCCGACGCCGACTCACTCGACCTGCTCCACTTCCGCGACCTGCTCTCCCGGGCGTACGCCAGCGACGACCCGGAGTCCGCGCTCCGCCTGGCCCGGACCGCGCTGGGGCTCTGGAAGGAACCCCTCCTCGGCAACGTCCAGTCCGACGAACTGCACCGCGACCAGGTCCCGCGCCTCGCCGAAGAACGCCTGCTCGCCGTCGAGCAGGTCTTCGACGGCGAACTGCGCCTGGGACGGCACCGCGAGATGATCGCCGAGGCCCGCCAGGCCGTCCACGCCCACCCCGGGCACGAGGGGCTCGCCGCCCTGCTCATCGAGGCGCTGTACCGCTGCGGACGGCGCGCCGAGGCGCTCGCCGAGTACCGCAGGATCCACACCCATCTCGCCGGAGAACTGGGTGTGGAACCCGGAGCGGCGCTGCGTGGCCTCCAACTCGCCGTGCTGCGCGGCGAACCAGCCGACGGGCTCCAGACGCTGCCCCCGGCCGGTACCCCGCCCGCAGCGCCGGCCGAGGCACCCCCCGGCCTCGGCAGAGCCTCTCCCGCCGCCTCAGGCGCCCTCGTCCTGCGCTCCCTCGTCGACGCCGGACTGCTGGAGGAGGGACCGCCCGGCCGCTACCGCGTCCACGATCTGCTGCGCCTCTTCGTCCAGGCGGCCGGTACCACCCTCCCGGCCGCCGCCCCGCGCGATCCGACGGATCTCCCGCCGTCGGCCGCCGGCTGACCGCCCCGCTGCCCTTCGGAGGTTTCGGAACCCATGGCCCACACCCCCGCGTCCGACGAGGAGATCGCGCAGTCCCGGCCCCGCATCCGCAGGGACGTGCTCTTCACCCGGACCCCGTCCGGTGTTCTCTTCCACAACGCCCACGGCGGGTTCAACGTCGCCACCCAGTCGGCCTACCGCTTCGCCGCACTGATCGTGCCCCACCTCAACGGCGAGCGGCGGGTCGAGGAGCTGTGTGCCGGTCTGGGGGACAAGCAGCGCGACATGGTGGTTCAACTCGTGCGCGCTCTCTACGCGCGTGGCTTCGCCCGGGACGCCGCGCCCGGGCCCTCGGCGGATGTGATTTCGCCGCAGGTCACCGAGCGTTTCGCGCACCAGCTCGACTATCTCGACCACTACGCGGACGACGCACCCGGGCGGTTCCTGCGCTTCCGCTCCACCTCCGTCGCCGTCCTCGGTGACGACGCGCTTGCCCGGTGGGCCGCGCTCGGCCTGCTCCGCAACGGAAGCGCCGCCGTGGCCGTCACCGAGCAGGACGCCCCGCACGGCGTCCTGCGCCGCGAACTCCACGGCGTGGAGGGCACCGCCGAGCTCGACGCCGAGGCCGCCGCCCTCGCCGACGCGGGCTGCGCCCCCCGGCTCACCCGCCTGCCCGCCTCCGCCGCCGAAACGTACGGCTGGGCGGACCTCGACGGCTGGGACACCGTCCTGGTCACCGGCCCGGCCGGGCCCCGCCAGCTGCTCCGGCTGCTGACCGAGGGCGTTCCCGCCGGCCGCCGGCTGCTCGGCGCCTGGACGTTCGGCAACCACGCAGTCGTCGGCCCGGTGATGACCGCCGGCACCCCCGGCTGCTGGTCCTGTGCGGCGCTGCGGCTCGGTGCGGGCGCCGATGCCGCCGACAGCGCCGAACTCTGGGCCTCCGTCGGTCCCGCCGCGCCGCTCGGCACTCCCCCGCGGGTCCTCGGCGGTCCGCTCGCCGGGATGCTCGGCAACCTCCTCGCCTTCGAGGTGTTCCGGCTCGTCACCGAGGCGCTGCCCGCCGAGACCCGCAACCAGGTGGTCGTTCAGGACCTCGACTCCCTCGACGTGCTGACCGAGCCGCTGCTGCCGCACCCCCGCTGCCCGTTCTGCGCCGCCGCGGACACCGGCGCGGTCGAGGCCATCGCCCTCACCGGGGACATGCTGCGCGCACCCCACACGGACGACGAACCCGCCGTCCTCCCCGCCGACGGAGCCGCCGACGAGGACGCCGCCCGGGCCGCGCTCGCCGTGCTGGAGGAACGCGACGTCCTCGTCCGGGAGAAGGCCGGTGTCTTCAGCGCCTACGTCGACGACGACTGGGAGCAGACCCCGCTCAAGGTCAGCACCGTCCGCCTGGGCACCAGGCCCGGCCGCGTGCGCCGGATATCGGCGATCGACGTCCATCATGTCGCCGGCGCCCGCCTCACCGCTGTCTTCCGCGCCGCCGAGGTCTACGCCGAACACGTCGTCCCGCCCCGGGTGCTGGACGGCGTCGCCCTGGAGGCCGCCCTCGGCAAGTGGACCCGGGTCGCCCCCGCCGGGCTCGCCCTCTCCAGCGGCCTCGAGGTGCCCGTCGACCGCGTCGCCCACTGGAGCGAGGCCACTTCGCTGCTCGACGGACGGACCGTGCTGGTGCCCGCCGGCGCCGTACGCACCCTCGGCGGCTGGAACGACCAGGGCCTCTTCGAGCGGACGTCGGCCGGCACCGGCGCCGCCGGCAGCCCGCGTGCCGCGCTCGCCCGCGCCCTGCGCACGGCCCTCGCCCACGACGCGCTGCGCACAGCGGTCCGCCGCACCGCCCCGGTCCATACCGTGGACCCGGCCCCCCTCACCCGCGACCCCGAACTCCTCTTCCTCCTGCGCTCGGCGGAGAACCTCGGCGTCACCGCCGAGATCCTCGACCTCACCGCGGCCGGCGGCCACACCCTGCCCATCGCCGTGGCCCGCCTCACCGACCCTGAGACGGGCGCGATGCGCTGGGCGGCCGGCTCCGGACTGCGCCACCGCGAGGCGGTCCGCGAGGCGCTGCGCGACCTCCTCGGCACCGAGCAGATGCGCCGCGCCGCGGGCGAGCCCGACACCGGGGACCCGCTGTGGGCCGACCTGGACGCCGCCACCCTCGTCGCCGAGGACCCCGTACCGGCGCCGGAGTCCGCCACGACCTGGGCCGCCGTACTGGACAGCCTCGCGGCCGCGGGCCGGGACGCGTTCGCGGTGCCGGTGACCGCCCCCGACCTCGCCGCCGGCGAGGTCCACGCGGTGCGCGTCCTGCTGACCGACGGGGAGCACCGTGCCCACTGACACCGTGGCCGCGCCGCGCGCCGGGACCGGGGCCGCTTCCACGGGGCCGTGGGAGGCGGTGTGCGCCGCCCTCACCGCGGCCCTCGCGGACCGTGCGGAACGCCACCCCGGCACTCCGCGGGCCGTGGTGACCCCGCTCGGCGTGCGCGACGAACTGACCGCTGCACCAGGCGAGTTCGCACCCGGCACCGTCCCGGTGGGCCTGTACGGGCACCACGCCGTCGTCGGCCCGGTCACCCCGGACGGCGGCGCGGGCTGTCCGCAGTGCCTCGCCCGCCGCTGGCAGGCGGTGCGGGCCGGGTACCTCCGGGAGGCGCTGGAGCGCGGCGGGGAACCCCGCGCCACCGGGAACCCGCCGTGGCGGGCCGCCTTCACCGCGGACGCGCTCGCCGGACTCGTCGCGGCGGCGGGCCGGCAGCCGCGCCCGGCCCGCCGTCCCTGGGTCTGGCTGCTGGACCTGGAAACCCTTCATGTCTCCCGGTTCCCGCTGCTGCCCGACGGCGAGTGCCCATCCTGCGGGACGCGCCCGGACGACACCGCCGATGCCGCCCGGATCACCCTGGAACCCAGTCCCGAACACGCCCCCGACAGCTTCCGGTTGCGCCCGCTGGACGCCTACGACCTGTCGCTCGAGGCGTTCGCCAACCCCGTCACCGGGATGCTCGGCCCGTCCGTCGCGCCCGACCTGACATCCGCCTCGACCTCCTCGGCGGTCGGCGCCTTCACCACCCGCTCCGGCACCTATCTCCGGGACTGCTACTGGGGCGGTCACACCGGGGCCTACGGCACGAGCGTCCGCGTCGGCCTGCTGGAGGGCCTGGAGCGGTTCGCCGGGATGCGGGCCCGCGCCAAGCGCACCGTGGTGACCGCCGCCCTCGACGAACTCGGCGACACGGCCGTCGACCCGCGCACCACCGGCCTGTACTCCGACGCCTTCCACACCGCCGAGCCGGACGCGCCGCGCTTCGCGCCGGACCGCCCGGTGCCGTGGGTGTGGGGCTGGTCGCTGCGCGACGCCCGCCCCGTCCTCGTACCGGAAGTGGTCGCCTACTACCACGCGCCCGGCGGCATCCGGCGGCGCTTCGTGCAGGAGAGCTCCAACGGCTGCGCCTCCGGAGGCTGCCTCACCGAGGCCGTCCACCACGGGCTGATGGAGACGATCGAGCGCGACGCCTTCCTGCTGGCCTGGTTCGGCCGCGCCCGGCTACCCGAGATCGACCCGTCGAGCAGCGCCCGGCCCGCGACCCGCGCCATGGTCGACCGGCTGGCGATGTACGGCTATCGGGCCCGGTTCTTCGACACCCGCATCACCTTCCCGGTGCCGGTGGTGACCGCCGTCGCCGAACGCGTCGACGGGGGACCGGGGTTGCTCTGCTTCGGCGCGGGCGCCTCCCTCGACCCCGAGGCCGCGCTCGCCGCCGGACTCTGCGAGATCGCCACCGACTCCGTCAACCTCCGCCGCCGCACCGCGCGCGAGGAACGCCGGCTGCGCCGTATGGCGCGCGACTTCGACGAGGTGCGCGTCCTGCACGACCACCCTCTTCTCTACGGGCTGCCCGAGATGGGCAGGTACACCGACTTCCTGCTGCGCGGCCGGGACGACGCCGACCGGGTGCCGCTCGCCTCGCTCTCCGGTGGCCCCGGCGCACTGCGCCCCTCCCCCGACCTGCGGGAGGACGTGGAGCGCTGCGTCGCGGCGGTGACCGCGCGGGGTTTCGACGTGGTGGTGGTCGACCAGACCGCCCCCGAGCAGCGGGCTCTCGGCTTGTCCACGGTCAAGGTCCTGGTGCCCGGTCTGATCCCGATCGACTTCGGCTGGAGCCGTCAGCGCGGCCCCCTGATGCCCCGCGTCCGCACCGCGCTGCGCGAGGGCGGCCTCCGCGACGACGATCTGACGCCGGACGACCTCAACCCGGCGCCGCACCCCTTCCCCTGACCACCCACTCCACCCACCTCCGGCGCCCGGGCCGCCGGAGCCCACCCCAGACGAGCAGAAGAGGGAGTGACCATGGGATACGCCCATGAGTACGCGACCGCGGTGATGCGGCGGGGCAGGATCCCCATGGAGCCGGCCGACTTCGTCCCCGACTGGTCCGACCGCCCCCGCAAGGGCAAGTTCTTCCCCGGCGCCCCGTCCTTCCCGCTGCCCGACGGCGGCAGTGCGGACGAGGCCACTCTCGGACGGGGCCTGTTCGGGCAGCCCGGCACCGGGGCGTTCACCCTGCCGCTGCTCGGCGCGATGCTCCGCGATTCCTACGGTCTCACCGGCCGCCGCCTCGCCGTCCAGGCCAACACCGATCTGGGCTCGCTGCCGTTCCACTCCCACGCCAACTGGTCCCGCGGCACCGCTTCCGGTGGCGGCCTCTACCCCATCGGCGTCCACTGGGTCAGCGGCGCGAGCGGTCCCCTCACTCCGGGCGTCTACTACTACGACACCCCCCACCACCGCGTCACCCGGCTCCTGTCGGGCGACGTCACCGGCGAGGTCCGGGCGGCCCTCGGCGACCTGGCGGAGGCCGCCGGAACCGACCAGTTCCTGGTCCTGGGGGTGACGTTCTGGCAGAACGCGTTCAAGTACAACAGCTTCTGCTACCACGCCGTCACGATGGACGTCGGCGCCCTGGTGCAGACCTGGCGTATGTGGGCCCGCGCCCACGGCCTGCACCTCGGCAGCGCCCTCTGGTTCGAGGAGCCCCGCCTCGGCCGGCTGCTCGGTCTGGACCCCGAGGAGGACGGGGTGTTCGCCGTCGTCCCGCTGCCCTGGGCCGGCGGCGCCCCGGCAGCGCCCGCCCGGCGGACGCCCGGCGCCCGCGTCACCCGCGTGCCCGACGAGAAGTCCCGGCGCGTGCTGTCCTTCCCGACCGTGCGCCGCATCCACGCCGCCACCCTGGAGGGCGCCGCCGACCGGCCCGCCCCCGGCGCCCTCGATGCCGCCCTCGCCGCCCCCGCCGCGCCCGGCGACCGCGTCCCGCTGCCCGCGCCCGTGCCGCTGGACACCCCCGTGCGCCGGGCGCTGCGGGAACGCCGCAGCAGCTTCGGCCGGTTCTCCGCCGTCACGCCGCTCGACGCCGCCCGGCTCTCCGCCGCACTGGCCGCCGCCGTCGCCGCGGGCACCCTGGACAGCGACGCCGAGAGCCCCGGCGGCGCGCCCCTCACCCGGCTCTGCGTCTTCGTCAACCATGTGCGCGGGGTGCCGGCCGGCCTCTACGAGTACGACCGGGACACCGGCGAGCTGGTGCGGATGAAGGCCGGTGACTTCGGCGCCTTCCTCCAGGACAACTACTTCCTCGCCAACTACAACCTGGAGCAGGCCGCCGCCGTGCTCGTGCCCGTCGCCCGTACCCACGCCGTGCTCGACGCGGTCGGCGACCGCGGCTACCGCCTCGTCAACGCCGTCGTCGGCGCCACCGCCCAGGCCGTCTACACCGCCGCCTGCGCCGCCGGCACCGCCTGCGGCGTCGCCCTCGGCTTCGACAGCGTCTCCTTCGAGGAGGAACTCGGGCTGGCCGAACGGGGCGAGATCCCGTTGCTGATCATGATGATCGGCCACGAGCGGCCCCGGCCCGCCGACTACCGCTACGACATCGTCGCCCCGTGAACCGCGGCCCCCGACCCGCCCCGGACCGCCGGGGAACCCGGCGCTCCGGACCCGGACGGCAGCACACCCCACACGAAAGGAGGAGGGCGTGAACCCGACCGCCACCACCCCGGCCGAGGACACCCCCGCCGCCATCGGCGGACCGGCGGCCCTGCACAGCCGGTTCATGCTGCGCGTCGCGGGCCTCCCGGCCGGCGCCGTCGTCGCCCTGCGGGCCCCCGAAGCAGCCGACTGGGCCGCCCGGACCGCTCTCGAGGAGGACCGGCTCGGCGCCCTCGGCGCCCGCCTGAGCGACCCGCTCTCCGAGGCGGTCGGCGCCACCGAGGACGCCGGGCTCCGCCGCCGCCTGCTCGCCCTGCGCCGACAGGTCTTCAACAACCGCCTGCCCGGCGACCTCGACGCGGCCCGCTCCCTCGCCGCCGGCCTCGGCGGCACGACCGGAGCCGACCTCGCGGCCTGGCTGGACGCCCGGGTCCGCTGGGAGGAACTGCGCGCCGAGGGGAACTCCGTCCTCGCGGCCGGATTCACCCGCACCCGCACCGCCCTGCGCGAGCTGGCCCGGGACGACCGACTCCGGCGGGGACTGCTGCTCGCCTCGCCCACCCTGGAGGAACGGCTCGACGCCTTCGCCGCCGACCCGGCCCCGGTACCCGGCAAGCGGGCCCGCAAGATGGAGCGCTCGCTGCTCTCCTACCTCTACCGCACCGCCTGCAAGACCAGCCCTTTCAGCACCCTGACCGGCGTCGCCCTCGGCGGCTTCGAAACCGCCGGAGCGGGCCCCGCACCGGTTCCCACCCAGGTCGGCGACGACTGGACGGGGCACCCGCGGCTCAACGTCGTCGTCCTGACCCGTCTCGCCGAACTCATCGCCGCCGACCCGGAGCGCCGTGCCGACCTTCCGGTGGCCCTCGCCTCCGGGTGGAAGCTCGACGAGGACCGCGTGCGCTACGTCCAACGCGCCGTCACCGCCGGCGACGACAGTGCCCCGGTCAGCTTCGACGCCGCCCAGGACCGCCTCTTCTTCCTCCGCCGCCACGGCGCCCTGGACGGAATGCTGGCCCTGCTGAGGGACCACGACGGCACCCTCCGCCACGGTGCCCTGGCGCGCTGGCTGGCCACCACCACCGGCGCCGGCGAGAAGGAGGCCGGGCACTACCTCACCGCCCTGCGCGACCTCGGGATGCTCCAGCTCCCCAGCCTCGCCACGGGCGTGCACGGCGGCGACCCGCTGAACACCTTCCAGCGGTCACTGCGCGCCCTGGACCGGCCCTGGTCCGACGCGCTCGCCGCCCGCCTGGACGGCCCGGCCGACGCCCTCGCGCGCTATCCGGAAGCGGACGTGCCCACCCGCCGCGCCCTGCTCGGCTCGCTCCGCGCCGATCTGCTCGCCCTCCAGGCCGACCTCGGCGCCGAACACCCTGCCCTGCCGCAGACCCTCCTCTACGAGGACGTGTCCGCCGGCACCACCACCGCCGACCTGGCCGAGTGGGCCGCGCTCGCCGCCGCCCCGCTGCGTTCACTCGGGCGCATCCTGCCCGCCTTCGACGTGGCGCTGCCCCAGCGGCTCACCCTCAAGGGCTTCTTCCTCGCCCGCTTCGGCCGCGGCGGGCGCTGCGAGGACCTGCTGCGGCTGGTGCACGACTTCCACGAGGACATCTTCCGGCAGTACCTCCAGTTCACCGCCACCAAGGACGACTTCCTCCCGGACGGCAGCCACGCCCCCGAGGAGAACTGGCTGGGCGTGCCGGAGATCACCGCCGTCGACACCGCCCGCGCGACGCTCACCGCCCGGGTGCGCGCGGGCTGGTCCGAACTTCCTTCGGACGCCGAGGAGTTCGTCCTCGACGACGCCACCGTGGACGAGGCGGCCGCCGCCCTCGCCGACGCCGCGCCCGCCTTCCAGCCGCAGAGTCACTTCCTCCAGCTGGCGCGCCGCGACGGCGACCCCCTCGTCGTGCTCAACGACTCCTTCGGCGGCCTCTGCTTCCCGTTCACCCGCTTCACCCACTGCTTCGACGGCGAGCCGGGCCCGGGCCTGACCGCCGCCCTGCGCGAGGAGGTGCGCCGGCTGCTCCCGCCCGGCGCGGTCTTCGCCGAGATCACCGCCGGTGCCGCCACCACCAACCTCAACCTCCACGGCCGCCTCACCGACTACGAGATCGTCTGCCCCGGCGAGCACAGCACCGCCCCCGAGGAGGCCCGCCTCCACCTCGACGACCTCTACGCCGTGCACGACCCGGACACCGACCGGCTGGTCCTGCGCTCCCGCCGCCTCGAGCGAGAGGTCGTCCCGCTCTACCTCGGCTATCTCGTCCCCATGGTGCTGCCCGAGATCCCGCGCACTCTCCTGCTGTTCTCCCCGACCGCCCGCTCCGTGCTGGACGTGTGGCGCGGGGTGCCCCTGGGGCCCGAGGAGGAGGGCGTCACCCGCCGGCCCCGGGTCCGCCACCAGGCCCTCGTCCTGAAGCGGCGCTCCTGGACGGTCGCCGACGGCGGTCTCCCGCAGCGCGCCCCCGGCACCGGCGACGCCGACTGGTACCTCGCCTGGCACCGCTGGCGCACCCGGCACGGGCTGCCCGCCCGCGTCTTCGCCACCGTCCACGAGGAGGCCGCCGACGGCGAGGGCGGCGGCTGGTTCGGCGGCTCCAAGCCCCAGTACGTCGACTTCGACAGCCCCCTCTCGCTCACCGCCCTCGAAGGACTGGTCGCCGGCAAACGCGCCCGCACCGTCTTCGAGGAGATGCTCCCCGGCGAGGACGAACTCCACGTGACCTCTCCTCGCGGCCGTCACGTCGCCGAACTCGCCGTAGAAATGCTGCCCCGCCCGGCCGGCCTGCCCGAAGAGGACGGAACCAGATGACCGCACCCACCGCTTCCCCGTCCGAAACGGCCGCCGACGACGCCCCCGGCACGTGGCTGGCCGTGCACGTCTTCTACGCGGCCAGCCCCCGCCCGCTGCTCCTGCAGTGCGTCAAGCCGCTGGTGGACGCGCTCACCGAGGAGGGCCTGCTCGCCGGACACTTCTTCATCAACTACTGGCTGGAGGGCCCCCATCTGCGGCTGCGCCTCAAGCCCGCCCGGGCCGCGCACGCCGCCGCCGTCCGGGAGCGGACACACGCCGCGCTCGCCGCGTTCCTGCGCGAACGCCCCGCGCTGTACGAGGTCAAGGCCGGCTTCCTCGCCGACCTGTACGAGACCCTCTTCACCCTGGAGTACAGCGAGGACCAGCGTGCCGAACTCCTCGGCCCCGACGGGCGGATGAAGCTGCGGCCCAACAACACCTTCGAGGACCGTCCCTACGAGCCCGAGTACGCCAAGTACGGCGGGCCCGCGGGGGTCGCGCTCGCCGAATGGCACTTCCAGCACTCCAGCGACCTGGTCATCGAGGCCGCCCGGAGCATGAACCTCCACCTGCGTACGGTGCTCCTCGGGCTCTCCGCGCAGCTGATGATGGTCATGTCCGGCACCTTCCTCGGGGACGACGAGGCCCTGCTGGCCTTCCTCGACCGCTACCACATGTTCTGGAACAGGGCGTTCAGCGGCACCAGTTACACCGCCGACAGCGGCTATGACCGCGCCTACAGCACCATGGGCGCCCGCCTCCCCGAGCGTTTCCAGCACATCCGGGAGGCGGTGGCTCAGGGCGAACCGGAACGGCTTCCCGCGTTCCTGCGCGGCTGGGCCGCCCACTGCGCCGAACTCCGCGACCGCGCCGCCGGCCTGGCCCGGCGCGGCGAGCTGACCTTCCGCGCCTGGGACGGCACCCGCGACATCCGCCCCTGCGACCCGGCGCACGCCCTGCCGATGCTGTTGTCGCCGTACCTGCATATGACCAACAACCGGCTGAGCCTGACCGTCCGCGACGAGGCGTTCCTGTCCTACGTCCTCGCCCGCGCCCTGCGCGACGGCGTCCCGGAGGACAAGGAGTGACCACCGACGCCTTTCTCTCCGCCCGGCCGCGCGTGCGCCCCGACGTCGTCGCCGGCCCCAGCCTGGTGCGCGGACCGGCCCGTATCCATCTGCTGAAGGACCCGCGCTCCGGGCAGCGCCTGGAGGTGGGCCCCAGGGAACACTTCCTCATCACCCGTCTCGACGGCAGCCGTACCCTCGCCGAGATCGGGCGGGAGTACGCGGGAGAGTTCGGTGCCCGGCTCGGCGAGGCCCAGTGGGGACAGATGCTCCGGCTGCTCCATGGCCGGGGTCTCCTCGACGGCGCTCCCGTACCCACCGCGCCGCCTGCCGCGGCACCGTCCGGGCGCCGCCCCAACGGCGTTCTCGCCGGACGGACGCGGCTGGTCGCGGACGCGCCCGCACTCATGGACCGGCTGCACCGCGCCACCGCCCCCGCCCGGCGGCCCGCCGTCCTGATCGTGCTCACCGCCCTGGCCGTCGCGCTGCTCGCCGCGGTCGCCGTCCAGGCCGGCACCCTGTGGCGGCAGACCGAGCAGACCGCGCGGCAGCCCGTGCTGCTGCTTGCCATCGGATGCGTCCTGTGGTGCAGTCTCGCCCTCCACGAGCTGGCCCACGGCCTGTTCGCGCGCGCCTGGGGCGGCCGTGTCACCGAGATCGGGCTGCGCTGGATCCTCGGCGCGACCTACCTCTACTGCGAGGTCGAGGACGTCCAGTTCCTCGGCAGCCGCGCCCGCAAGGTCGCCACCGCCTGCGCCGGGGCGTTCGCCAACCTCCTCTTCCTGGTGCCCTTCGCCCTGGTGTGGGCGCTGCTGCCGCCCGGCGCCCAGGCCCGCCCCGCGCTGGGCGCGCTGCTGCTCCTCGGCGCCGTCTCCGCCGTCGCCAACCTCCTGCCGCTGCCGCCCCTCGACGGCTACAAGGCCCTCGGCCACGCCCTCGGCGTCACCGGCCTCGCCGCGGGAAGCCGCACGTTCCTGGCGCTCGCCGTCCGCGCACTGCTCCGTCGCGACCGCGCCACAGCCGCGTACCCGCCCCGGCTGCGGCTGCTCTACGGCGGCTTCGCGCTGCTCACCGCGGTGCAGAGCGCCGCGCTCCTCGCCCTGTCCGGGGCAGCGCTGCACGCCGTGCTGCCGGACGGCCTGGCGGCGCTCGCCTGGTGGCTGCCGCCCGCCCTGCTCGGCGCCGTCCTGCTGCTCTGGGCGCTCGGCGCGCTGGGCCGTACCCTGCGCGCCCGTCGCACACCGCCCTCCGCGGCCGTCGGACCCGAATCCGCCGAGCGTCCCGACGGGCCGGGGCGCCGGCCGACCGTACCCCCCATTCACCCGTCGGGGCCTTCCGCCCCGGCGGAGGCAGGAACCGGACGCGCCCCGCGCGCTCCGGATCCGTCGGACCACGCAAGGAAAGGCAAGATGAGCGGACCCGACAGCGAGACCGCGGCCGCCCACGGCGGCACCGCGACCGAGACGGTCGTCGTCGTGGACGGCGTCACCAAGCGGTACGGGGAGGTGACGGCCCTCGACGGCGTCTCCCTGACCGTCCGGAGCGGCGAGTTCTTCGGCATCCTCGGCCCCAACGGCGCCGGCAAGACCACCCTGGTGGAGATCGTCGAGGGGCTGCGCGAGGCCGACTCCGGCACCGTCACCGTCCTCGGCGCGAGCCCCTGGCCGCGCGACACCGCGTTGCTCGCCCGGATCGGCGTACAGACTCAGGCATCGGCGTTCTTCGCCCGCCTCACCGCCGGCGAGCATCTGCGCACCGTCGCCGCGCTCTACGGGATGGACCCGGCCGCGGCGCGCACGGCGCTGGAACGCGTCGGGCTCACCGAAAAGGAGAACGCCCGGGTCGACCACCTCTCCGGCGGTCAGCGGCAGCGCCTCGCCGTCGCGACGACGCTGCTCCACGAACCCGAGCTGATCTTCCTCGACGAGCCGACCGCCGCCCTCGACCCCGAAGCTCGGCGCGAACTGTGGGACCTGCTGCGCTCACTGCGCTCCGAGGGCCGCACCATCATCTGCACCACCCACTACCTCGACGAGGCCGAGGCCCTCTGCGACCGGGTGGCGATCATCGCCCGCGGCCGGGTCGTCGCGCTCGACACGCCCCGCAACCTCATCCGTTCCCTCGCTGCCCCCGCCCGGCTGCTGCTGCCCGCGGCGGAACTCTCACCGGAGGCCGCCCGCGCCCTGGACGGGGTGGACCGGGCCACCGTCGAGGGCGACGAACTCGTCATCGAGACGACCGCCGCCAACCATGTCCTCACCGCTCTCGGCGACCTGGTGGACATCGAGACGGTCACCGTGCGCACCGCCACCCTCGAGGACGCCTACCTGACGCTGACCGGAACCGGAACGGAGCACCGCCGTTGAGCGCGTACGCCGCACTGACCAGGGCCACTTACGTCGCGAGCGTACGCGACAAGACGACCCTCTTCTTCACCTTCGCCTTCCCCCTCGCCTTCCTGGTCCTGTTCGGCCTCATCTTCCGGGGCCAGCACGTCAACGGCGGCCTGTCGTCCATCAACTACATCGCCCCGGGTGTGCTCTCCTGGGGGGTCGGCAACGCCGCCGTGTTCTCCGTCGGCTTCGCTCTCATGCAGTGGCGCCGGGACGATCTGCTCCGCCTGATCTGGCGCACCCCGACCCCGCTGCGCACCCTCCTCGCCTCCCGCTGGACCGTGGCACTGGGCGTCGCCTGCGTGCAGACGGTGCTCTTCACCGCTGTCGCGCTGCTGCCGTTCTTCGGCCTGCGGCTGAACGGGCCCTGGTGGGCGGCGGTACCGCTCCTGATACTGGGCGTCACCGCGTTCCTCGCCATGGGGCTGGTCGTCGGCAGCGTCGCCGACACCCCGGAGGCGGTCGCGGCCATCGCCAACATCGTGATGGTGCCGATGGCCTTCCTCTCCGGCTCGTTCTTCCCCGACGACCTCATGCCCGGCTGGCTGCGCACGGCTGCCAAGGTGCTGCCGCTGCACTACCTCAACGACGGGCTCACCGACGCGATGGGCGGCCGCGGCGACCTCGGCGACATCGCCGTGGACTGCGCGGGACTCGCCCTGTTCGCCGTGCTCTTCGGGCTGATCGCCACCCGGATCTTCCGCTGGAGCAACCGGACATGACCACTGTCACCGCCCCCGCGCCGGCCGTATCCCCTCTGGAGGCCGCCCGCGCGGATCTCCACGCCCGTCTGGCGGCCCGCGCCGCAGCCGCCGGAATGACCGCACCCGCCGTCTCCCGCATCGGCGACGCCAACGTCCTCGGGGAGACGCCCCGGCAGGCCGTGCCCCCGCACACGGCGGCCGTCCACCTCACCGCCCAGGCCGTGCTGTTCGGCCCCTGGGGTGGAAGCCCCGACGCCGGGCCGGCCTGCGGCACCTGTCTGGCCATGCGCCGCCAACGGCTGCGCACCCGTACCGAACGCGAGGCACTGGAGACCGGCACCGAGACCACCGCCGCCGGCCACTGGCCCGTCCTGCCCGACCACACGGTGGACGCCGTGTGGTCGCTTCACCGTCTCATCGTCTCCGGCGCCGCCCGCCACACCCCGGCCGGTGCCGATGCGGCGCTCCCCCTGGTCACCGAACTCGACCTGGAGACACTGCGGGTGCGCACCTTCCCGCTGGTGCCGGAACCGATGTGCCCGCACTGCCGCCCGTTCACCAGGGAGGCGGAGGAACGGGCCGCCGCGGAGGCAGCCGTGGCGCCGCTGGCCGCCCGGCCCAAGCCCCGCCCGGACGCCTACCGGCTGCGCCGCCCCGCCGACTACCCCTTGCCGGTCAAGGGCCTGGCCAATCCGGTGTGCGGGGTCCTCGGCGGCGGCACCTGGATCGACGTCACCTCGCCCACCACCGCGCCGGTCGCCGGCAGTGTCTTCATGCGGGGTTACGCCGGTCTCACCGACGTCACCTGGAGCGGCCAGGCCAACTCCTTCGCCCGCAGCCGCACCCTGGCCTTCCTGGAGGGCCTGGAACGCTACGCGGGCACGCACCGCCGCCACCGCGCCCCCGTCGTCACGGCCTCCCTCGACGAACTGGGCGACCGGGCCCTGGACCCGCGCGCCTGCGGGCTGTACGGGCCGCGCACCTACGCCGAGGACCCGATGGTCGAGCCGTTCGATCCGGCCCGGCCCCTGCCCTGGGTCACCGGCTGGTCGCTGCGCGACGAGCGGCCGGTGCTCGTCCCGGCCCGGCTCGCGTACTACAGCGCGGGCACCCGCGAGGACAACTTCGTCTTCGAGTGCTCCAACGGCTGTGCCACCGGCGGCACTCTGGAGGAGGCCGTTCTCTTCGGCCTGCTGGAGCTCGTCGAGCGGGACGCCTTCCTGCTCGGCTGGTACGGCGGTCTGCCGCTGCCGGAGATCGACCTGGAGTCGGTGCGCGGTCCGCAGGTGCGGGCGATGGTGGCGCGGGCCGCGCTCCAGGGCTACGACGTCCACGTCTTCGACAACCGGGTGGACCTGCCCCTGCCCGTCGTCACCGGCCTCGCCGTCCGCCGCGATGACGCGCCCGGGAGTCTGGCGTTCGCCGCCGGGGCGTCCTTCGACCCGGAGACGGCTGTGGAGTCCGCGATCTCGGAGATCCTCACCTACATCCCGCACCTGCCGCGCCAGGTCGCCGAACGGCCCGGCGAACTCGCCGCCATGGCCGAGGACTTCGACCTGGTCAAGCGGCTCCCGGACCACGCGGCGCTGTTCGGGCTGCCCGCCATGCGCCGCCACGCCCGCAGCTACCTCGCCACGCCCCACGTCGCGCCCCTGGCCGAGCTGTTCACCGGATGGGAGGAGCGCCGGCCCCGCACCGGGGACCTCCGCGACGATCTGCTGTTCCTGCGCGACCTGCTCGCCGACGTCGGCTGCGACGTCATCGCCGTCGACCAGACCACACCGGAGCAGCGCCGGATGGGACTGCGCACGGTCGCCACGATCGCCCCCGGGCTGCTGCCGATCGACTTCGGCTGGCTGCGCCAGCGGGCGCTCCACATGCCGCGCCTGCGGACCGCGCCGTACCGCGCCGGCCTGGTCCCGGCGCCGCTGGGGGAAGCGGACGTGCGGCGGGTGCCGCATCCCTTCCCGTGACCGGTGAGGACGCCCTGCCCTCCGGTCCCGGGGCGCCCGTCCGGACCCGGGACACCGCGCGCAGGGACCCCGCACGCCGAGGACCCCCGGCTCGCGCCCGCGCGCCAGGGGCCCTCGCGACCGACGACGGACGTCAGGCGGTGCAGGAGGTGGTGCTGGTGGTGCTCGAGCAGGTGCTGGTGGAGGAGCAGCTCGTGGACGAGCCGAGCATGACCTCGCTGGCGTCCGAGTAGTCGGTGATCTCGAAGGTCTCCGACTCGAGGTCCAGGATCTCCTGGGCGAGGGAGGCGAGGGTGTTGTCGGCCATGATGGCTCCTTCTGGGTCCGGGGACGGGACGCCGGACGGGACGGGACGGTCCCGGCCGGTGGTGCGCTGAACCTGCCGGAGAACTCCGGGCCTTTCGGCACCTCCCTTTCTATGCGGTGCCGCCGTCACCGCACTTGCCGTCCGCTGTCACCCTGCTGGCACCCACCCCAGGAGTCCCGCCCATGAGCACCCACCGACCCGTACCGGGCGCCGCCACCGACCACGGCCGGCCCTCCCCCGCCCTCCCCGGCCTGGACACCCTGCTGGCACCCGCCACCGAGCTGTACCTCGACCTGCACCGCCATCCCGAACTCTCCGGCGCCGAACGCCGCACCGCCGCCCGGTTCGCCGACTGGCTGGACGCCGACGGCTTTCGTGTCCTGCGCGGCGTGGGCGGCCACGGCGTGGCCGCAGAACTGCGCAACGGAGACGGTCCCGCCGTTCTCCTGCGTGCCGAACTCGACGCGCTGCCCGTCGCCGAGGACACGGGTGTCCCCTATGCCAGCACCGCCACCGCCCCCGGTCCCGACGGGGTGCCCGTCCCCGTGATGCACGCCTGCGGCCACGACGCCCACCTGGCCTGCGCGGCGGCCGCCGCCCGCTGGCTCGCCACCCATCGGGACCGCTGGCGAGGCACCCTCCTCGTCGTCGGCCAGCCCGCCGAGGAGACCCTCAGCGGCGCCCGGGCCATGCTGGAGGACGGCCTGTACGACCGGATCACCCCGCCCGACGAGGTCCTCGCCCAGCACACCGCGCCCTTCCCGGCCGGGATGGTGGCGCATGCCGAGGGACCGGTGATGGCCGGCAGCATCACCTTGGAGGCGCTCTTCGAGGGCGACGGCGGCCACGCCGCCACCCCGCATCTGACCGCCGACCCGCTGTTCGCCGCCGCCGGTGTCGTGACGCGCCTCCCCACCATCGCCGCCCGCGAAGCCGACCCCGCCGAGCGTCTGGTCCTCACCGCCTCCTCGCTCCGGACCGGAGACGCGGGGCACACCGGGAACGTGATCGCCTCGCGCGCCGTCCTGCGCCTCACCATCCGCGCCTTCTCCGAGGCGGCCCTGGACCGCGCTGCCGCCGCCGTGGAGCGCGTGGTCCGCGCCGAGGCCGCTGCCGCCGCCCTGCCGCCCCGGGTGACCGTCACCCCGCTCTCCCGCTCCGGCGTCACCCTGCCCGACCCTGACGTCACCAGCGCCGTCCGCGCCGTCCACCGGGAACTGTTCGGCGCCGCTCGCGTCACCGGCTGGCCTGCCGCCTCGGCCACCGAGGACTTCCCGCTCCTCACCGGCGCGGGCGCTTCCCTCCACGGACGGCCCGGCATCCGCGGAGGCTACTGGATGCTCGGCGCGGTCGGTCCCGCCCAGTGGGCGGCCGCCCCCGGCACCAGCGCCGCCGAGAAACTCCGGGCCCTGCCCGCCAACCACGCCCCCCGCTACCTGCCCAGCGTCCGCCTCACCCTGGAAACCGGAACGGCCGCCCTCACGACGGCGGCGCTGGCACGGCTGGGGGCGAGGGGGCGCTGAGGGACAGGGATGCGCGCCGACCTGCTGTGACTTCCCCCACCCACCCTTGCCCCACCCAGCAAGGTCTACCTAAGTTCTGCCCTATGTCCCCCCATGACCCCACTCTCCCCCACGAACCGGATGAAACCGCCGCAGGCCGTCGGCCCGCGGCGGACCGCCCGGACAGCGCGTCGCCGGTCGACTTCAGTGTCGACCTGACGTCGCACGAGGCCCTGCGCCGCACCCATGTCCTCGCCGCTCTCGGCCCCGACTGGGACCCCCTCGCGGTGCTGCGCGACGAGGACAGGGCACGCGACCTGCTGTACTCCGATCTCAGCGAGGAGCAGCAGCGCCTGTACGACGACCTGGTCGCGGCGGGCGTGCTGCCCGGGAGAGGGGGCGGCAGTGCTGCCTCTTGACCCTCAGGCCGAGATCGGCCGCCGCGCCTGGGTGGCCTGCCCGAACTGCAACGACAGGGCCGGATGTGTTGCATGCGAGGAGCGGCGTACCTGCGGCAAGCACTGGCGCTACCTGCTCTCCACCACGGGCAGCCTGCTCCACCTCCAGTGCCCGTCGTGCACCCACATCTGGACGCACGAGTCCGGTTTCGGAGCGACACGCGTGAACGATCAGGGAAGTCGCCAGGCCCGGTGATCACGCAGTTCTCCGGATGCCGGTCGCGAGCCGGCCGGGATGCAGTCCTGGGCGGGCCCCAGTAAGCCCGGATTTTGTGGCGCTCGGGGTCCGGGCGACCGGCTCGGCGTTCGCCGCGTTGCCGATCAGGGCGCCGAGGGCGAGTGGGATGCGGCGACCGAGTACGCCGCGCACCATGCCTGGCCGGGCCGTGCGCGGCCCGGGACTGCTATCGGGTGCGTACCCGCAGGACGACGGCGTGGACCGCTTCGGCGGCGCCCAGGACGACCAGCCAGATTCCGGTCCACAGCGTGAGGGTGGCGATCGAGCCGAAGGGCCAGACGATGAGCAGGATCCCGGCCAGCGCGGAGACGACGCCCAGGAACGCGTGCCAGCCCCGGGCCGGCAGGTCATGGGTCGAGATCGCCACGGACACGGCCATGATGCCGCGCATCAGCCAGCCGAAGCCGATCCACAACGCGAGCAGCAGGACCGACTGCGCGGGACCGCGGAAGCACAACAGCCCCAGGAACACGCTGAGCGCACCGCTGATCACGCCCAACGCCCGCAGGTGCCCCGGCACATGGTGCGCAAACGCCCCGCCGAGCTGGAACACACCGCTCGCCAGCAGCGCGACGCCGAACAGGGCACCGGCCACGGTCAGGGTGGCGCCGGGCCACACCAGGACGACGACACCGAGGGCGAAGGCGGCGACTCCGGCCGCCAGCAGCATCTGCCACCCCGAAGCCGCCAGAACGCGCATCATGGCGTTGCCGTTCGCGCTGTCCGAGAGGTTCCGCTCGCCCCGCGGGTCAACACTCGGTGTCACATGGGGGGTAGTCATGACGTCTGCCTTCTGAGTCGGCGCCTCGGCGTTGTTCCGGACGCGCTGCTGGAGGCGCCGCGACCGGCGCACCCGGAAGCTACTGCGCGCCGGACAGTCCGTCTTGACTCGTAGTGCAACGTCGTTGCCCGGGAGCGCCCTGAGCCGCGTGCGGGCTGCTCCGGGGAAAGGGCGTATGGCCATCTCAGGTGCCATGGGAGAGACTCCACTGCTGTGACCGTATCTCCCTCGTCCGAGCCGAACCTGCTCGCGGTCTTCGCCCACCCGGACGACGAGTCCCTGGTGGCCGGCGGCGTTCTCGCCCAGCACGCCGCCGGGGGAGCACGGACCGCCGTTGTCACTGCGACCTGGGCGCCGGACAGTCATCGTGCTGCGGAACTCGCCGACGCTCTGCGGGTCCTGGGAGCCGGCGAGCCGCGCATGCTGGGGTACGCCGACGCCCGCGTACCCGAGTCGGCGCCCGGGGAGGCACGGTTGGGCGACGCTCCGCTCGAGGAGGCCGTCGAGCGGCTCGTACGACACCTGCGTGAGGTACGCCCGGACATCGTCGTCACCCACGACGCCTACGGCGGGCTGTCCGGCCACCCGGACCATGTGCACACCCATCGCGTGACCCTGCTCGCCGTGCAGGCCGCCGGACTTGAGCGTCGGTACCTCGACACTGGAGAACCGTGGCAGCCCAGCGCGCTCTACCTGGCCACACATCCGCACTCGCGCGTTGCGGAGCTGGGCGGCCTCCTGACCGGGGTCGGCAAGTCCGTGCTCAGCGTGCCGGACGAGCGGGTGACCGCAACGGTCGACGTGAGTCCCTGGCTGGAGCAGAAGTGGTCTGCCATCGTCGCGCACCGCAGGGAAGTGGAGCGAGAGCGCTCGCTGCCCGGCATCCTGTCCACTCTGCCTGCCGAAGCCAGGCGACGGATCCTCTCCACCGAGTACTACACGCGACTTGAGGCCGCGCCCACAGCCGGTGGCCTGGAGAGACTCACTGCCTGACTCGTGCCGGGGCGTAGGAGGCAGAAGGACACACGGAAGCGGCCGCTCTGGCCATGCCGTCCTGTCAGCGCAGGCCATCGCCTGAACACACCGTAAGCTGCGTCGGGATCCACGATTCACGGGGAGGCGCGGGTGGGGCGGGACATGGTCCTCGGCGGCCGGTACGAGCTGATCGAGAGGCTCGGGCAGGGCGGCATGGGAACGGTCCATCGTGGGGTGGACCAACGGCTCCGGCGTACCGTCGCGGTGAAGCTGCTCTCTCCGGCACTGGCCCACGATCCTCAGTCGCGAGCCCGCTTCCGGCGTGAGGCACACGCGGCCGCCGCGTTGAACCACCCGGCCGTGGCCACCATCCACGACGTCGGCGAGGAGCCGGACCCGGACGGCCCACGGCCCTACCTGGTCATGGAATACGTACAGGGCACCACCCTCGCCGAAGCCCTCCGCGACGGACCACTGCCCGTCGCGGAGGCGGTCAACGCGGCGTGCGCCGTGCTGGACGCGCTGGAGCACAGCCACGAACGTGGAATCGTGCACAGGGACATCAAGCCCTCGAACATCATGCTGGCCGGACCCGACACCGTGAAGGTTCTCGACTTCGGCATCGCGAAGGCATTCACCGAGGCCGCCACCCGCATCACCGGCAGCGGTGCGGCCATAGGCACTCCCGCGTATCTTTCGCCCGAGCAGATCAACGGGGAGGAGATCGACCACCGGGCCGATCTGTACGCGATGGGATGCCTGCTGCACGAACTGCTCACCGGGCAGCCGCCGTTCCGTGGCGCCTCACCGTTCGCCGTCATGCATCAGCACCTGTTCGCCGAACCCGAGCCGGTCTCGCGGCTTCGGCCGCAGGTACCGCCGGCCGTGGCCGCGGTGATCCAACGCGCCCTGCGCAAGGACCCGGCGGAACGGTTCGCCGACGCCGGCCAGATGCGTGCGGCTCTCACCGAAGCCCTCGCACAAGCGGCCATGCCGACGATCGAGGCCGTCGGCCCTGCCGCTCCGGCTACGCGCTCCGCCGGTCGAACCCCGCTGCGGGACCGGTTCCGGATATCGCTGCGTCCCTCGGTCCAGGGCGCCCTGGCCCTGCTCGGATGTCTGTTGTCGTGGCTGTGCGCACGGGGTGAATTGGTGGACACCGACCACTTCGGGCGGGTCGCCGTTGCGGCCGCTCTGTTGGGCGTGGTGGCGCTGCCATGGTCGGCGCGCCTGTCGTGCGCGGTGAGCTGGGGACCGGTTGCCGAGGCCGTGGCGGTCAACTCCGAGGTGCGGCGCGCCGACGTCGGATGGGACAGCTCGTTCGTCGGCATCGGGGCCCTGCTCGCACTGACCGCCGCCTGCTGCCTCGTCGGCGCCGCCCGCAGCCGGGAGCGCGGCGCCGGCGCACTGGTCGCCTTCTGGTTCAGCGCCACCGCGTCGATCTGGTACTTCCTGGACGACCTGCGCAAGCTCTTCGTCTTCTACCTGCTTCTGGCACTGGTGACCGGTGCCACCATGGTGTGGGAAGCCGTGGGACTCGTGCGGCGCCGGACCGGTGACAGGCGAGCGGTCCCGGCTGGCCGTCCGTCAACCTGGCAGCGCCCCGCAGCGGGCGCGCGACCCCGCTGAGCCGAGCGTAGGCGCTGCGCTGTTCCACTGCGACGCCGCCCCGGCCGCCGGCGGGATCCCCATCGCCATGGGGATCCCGCCGGTGCGACCTCCTCACCGTCGCCGGCCGCAAGAGTTACGTTTTCCCCGCGCCGGGAGGTCATCCGTGCGCGGCGCCGGAACCGGTCGGCTCAGCGTCGGCGTTCGCGTTCCAGGCGACCAGTTGCACGATGACGCCGCTGGGATCGCGGACCTGGAAGGCGCGTTCGCCCCACTCCTCTTCGGTCAGCGGCATCGTGATCGTGACACCCTCGGCGCGCAGGCGTGCCAGCTCGCCTTCGAGGTCGTCGACGACGAAGGCGAGGATGAGACCGGCGGCATGGTCGTCGCGCTGGTCCGCGGGGAGCGTCGCCAGCCCTCGCCGCAGAAAGATGACATTCATGCCGACGTCGTCACGCGTCAGGGACGCGAATCCGTCGGCGCTCATCTCCTCCCTGAAGCCGAAGTGATCGACGAGGAAGGCAGCGGAGCCGGGGACGTCGTCGACGTTGAGCGACACGGCGCTGGACGTGACCTTCATGGGGACTCCTTCAAGGTGACGCATCTCTGATGCTCGACACGAACTCCCACTCACTCTGTACAGCGTACAAAATAAAGCGTACAGGGATGCGGTGCGAGAGGATTGCCCTGTGCCGACGGAACGAACCAGCGCGGGCGACCCGGCCCGTACCCTGCAGCTACTGTGGCGTCACTCCACCCCCGACCGCCGCCGAGGCCCACGACGCGGGCTGAGCGTCGACGCGGTGGTCGAGGCGGCCACCGCCATCGCCGATGCCGAGGGCCTGGACTCGGTGACCATGCGGCGACTGGCCCAAGAACTCGGTGTGGTGCCCATGACGCTGTACACCTACGTCCCCGGCAAGGCCGAACTGCTCGACCTGATGCTCGACGCCGCCTATGCCCGTATGCCCCGTACGGTCACCACCGGACAGCCGTGGAACCAACGCGTCACCGCCATCGCCGAGGAGAACAAGGCCCTCTTCGCGCGGCACCCTTGGGCCGCGACCATCTCCACCGCCAGGCCTCCGCTCGGACCGGGGCTGATGGCCAAGTACGAGCACGAGTTGTCCGCGCTCGACGGCCTGGGCCTCAGCGACGTCGAGATGGACGACTGTCTGACCTTTCTGCTCACCTTCGTACAGGCATGCGCCCACGCAGCCGCCGACGCCCGTGCCGCCCAGCACGACAGCGCCATGAACGACCGACAGTGGTGGGAGGCGAACGCCCCGCTCCTCGCCCGCGTCCTCGACGAGAACGCCTACCCCACGGCGGCCCGCGTCGGAACAGCGGCAGGCACCGCACACGGCAGCGCCTACGACCCCGATCACGCCTACGTCTTCGGCCTGCAACGCGTCCTCGACGCCTTCACCGCACTCATCGACCGGGGCCGAAAAGCGGACACGGGCACACCGCCGCACGAACGCTGCGCCGACGCCTCATGAGCCGGCCCCCTCGCGCCCATGCGGGTCACCGTCGCCCCGCGGTGAGCGGCGTGCGCGGCGACACCGACCCGACACCATGGGTGGTTCCCCGCTGACGGTCAGCGGGGAACCACCCCCTCAGCACCGGTTCGGCCCGGCGGTACGTACTCAGCCGTTGTCCGGCAGGGGGCCGGACACCTGGTAGTGGCTGATGTACCACCGGCCCTGGACGCGCGTGACCAGCACGCCGAGGTTGAGACTTTTCGTGGGACGGTCGACGAACATGAAGTCGACGGCCAGATAGCCGAGTACGAGGTCTTCGCCGAGGCGCCTGGTTTCGAGAATCCGGTAGTCGAGTGTCATTCCGAGGGGCTGGGAGTCGTAGTACTCCGCGATGCCCGGCCGTCCGACGCTGTAGGGATGCAGTCCCTGGAAGATCGCGTCCTCGGTGAAGAAGGAGGCCACCCGTTGGGGTTCGTGCCTCTCGATGGCGTCCTTCCACTGGTCGAGGACATGACTCAGGACGGCTTCGCGGCCCGTGTTCGTCGTGTTGTCCATCGGATTCCTCCGGTCAGGTGAGTTCGGGGTCGGGGTGGGGGCGGGAGGCCGGGCGGTTGTGGTGCCGCGCGGCCGGTTCGGGGCCTGTGCCCGGCTCAGTGACCCGCGCTCATGCCTCCGTCGACGTGGAGGATCTCGCCGGTCACGAACGGGGCCTGCTCCAGGTAGAGCACGGCGTCGACGATGTCGCCCAACTCGCCCATCCGGCCGATCGGGTGCAGGTCCGCGAGGAACTCATGGGTCTCCTCGGGATGCATGGGGGTCTTGATGGTGCCCGGCGACACCGCGTTGGTGCGGATGCCGCGTCGGGCGTACTCGATGGCGAGGGACTTGGTCGCGGACTGCAGGCCGCCCTTGGCCAGAGAGGCCAGCACGGAGGGCACCTTGGAGTCAGGGCTGTCCACCAGGCTGGTGGTGATGTTGACGACGTGACCGCCGCCCTGGGCGAGCATCTGCTCGACCGCCAGCTGAGTGATGCGGAAGAAGCCGGGCTGGGCCGGCAGCGGCGCCTGGGTACTGGCCGGACTGGCCGCCGTACCGTCCTCGGCGCTGTGGGCATGGCTCGGGCATCGCTGGTCCCGCCCCGGCCTGCTCCTCACCGCGCTGGTCGTCCAGGCCGTCGGCATCGCCCTGCCCGCCGTGGTCGGCGGAGTGCCGGCGGCACTGGTCTCCGCGATCCTGTTCGGCGCGACCTTCATCGGCGTCAGCACCCTCGCCCTTGCCGCGGGCGCTCATCTGCGGTTCCCGCGGTCGGTCGCCCTGCTGACCGCCGGCTACTCGGTCGGCCAGATCCTCGGCCCGTCGGCGGTCACCCCCTTGCTCCACCACGGCTACCACCAGGCCCTGATCCTGGCCTCGGTGGTGGTCCTGGCCGCCGCGGGCGCCGCCGCCGTGCTGCGCGTCGGCTTCCCTCACGCGATGCCGGTCGTAGGCCGGCCCCCTGAGGCACGGTCTGCCGGACAGACGGGGCAGTCCGCACCGGCGTGCGCCGTCCCCGTGCCGGACGAGGGCGAGAGCGAGGGCGAGGGTAAGGCCTGAGCAGCCCGGGCCGCCGCCGGCCAACCGCAGCCGCCGGGAGCAGTCGCGCGGGCGAAGACCGTGCTCAGACGCCTGCCACGGCCTCCGGCGCCGGCCATCCGCCGAGGAGAGCCAGGCAGTTGGGCCACAGGGGCTGCACAACCACCGACCGCGCGGCTTCCCGGGTGTCGGTCACGGCGACCTCCCCACGCTGCTGGGCCTCGGCGACGACAGCGTCGGCCGGAACGCGCGCCCAGGCGGCCCTCACACACGCTCCGCGTGCACCGCACTGCGCGGCGCAGCGCCATCTCAAGGGCCGGGAAACGCACTTCGACCCGTGGAGTCGCCACCACGGGAACCCGCGCCCGGCAGCAAGTCCGGACATCTGTTGCACCACCCGTCCGGGCGGTTTACTGTTCAACCACGCGCCGCAAGCGCACATCTCGTCAGTTCTGGGATGTACAGCTCAAATGAAAGCTACTTAAGCACCATGGGCTTTTTCCGTCGCAACACCGACAGCACCGCTGGATTGGAGACCACCCCCGTGACTTCCCCCGTCAAGCTCGCGGTCATCTACTACTCCTCGACCGGTTTCAGCGCCGAGATCGCGAAGGAGATCAGCGCGGCGGCAGAGAAGGCCGGGGCTGAGGTCCGGCTGCTGAAGGCCGCGGAGCTGGCCCCCGAAGCGGCCATCGCCTCCAACGAGGCGTGGGCCGCCCACGCGGCCGCCAGCGCCGGCATCCCGGTGGCCACCCCCGCCGACGTCGAGTGGGCCGACGCTGTGATCTTCGGTTCTCCGACCCGCTTCGGCAACATCGCCTCGCAGCTCAAGCAGTTCATCGACACCCTCGGCGGCCTGTGGGCCCAGGGCAAGCTCGCCAACAAGGTCTACAGCGGCTTCGCCACCACCGCCACCACTCACGGCGGCCAGGAGTCCACGCTCCTCGCGCTGTACAACTCCATCCACCACTTCGGCGGCATCATCGTCTCCCCCGGCTACACCGACCCGGTGAAGTTCATCGACGGCAACCCCTACGGCACCTCCCACGTCGACGCCCAGGGCAACAACCCGATCGGCGACACCACCCGCAACGCCGCCCGGCACCAGGCCGAGCGCGTCATCCAGATCGCCGCGGCGCTCAAGGCCGGTCTCTCCGCCTGAGCCGCACTCCGCACCGCCGCCGCGCCGACAGGGACACATCTCTTCCTGTCGGCGCGGCGGCGTATGGGCGGGATGCTCCGTGCCGTCGGACGATGAGCGGTTCCGGCCCGGTGTGTCATGGCCGGCCGCCTGCGCGTGCCGGCAGACAGCGGGAGCCCCTGCGCGAGGTCGCGGACTTGAGCACGGCCCGCGTCCACCATGAGTGAGCACCCGACCCCGGTGTGTAATCTGGTGGCGCTTGCCGCACCGCCCTCCCGGGCTGGGTGGAAGACCCTCGGGATGTCCACCAGCGCTGCGAGCACGGGTCCGCCCTCCTCGAGCGGCGCACCCTGCCGTGGCCGCACGGTCGGCCGCTCGGAGACAACAGGAAGGCCATGATGGCGGGAATGACGGTCGGATTCGTCGGTCTCGGCGCGATGGGACAGGGCATGGCCGCGGCTCTGGTACGCGCGGGCCACCGCGTGCGGGTCTGGAACCGCTCGCCCCAGCCGGTCGCCGCGCTGGTGGAGCAGGGTGCCGAGGCGGCCGGGGACATCGCCGGAGCGTTCGCCGCCGACGTGGTCCTCTCCATGCTCGCCAACGACGACATCGTCGACCAACTGCTGCTCGACCGGGCGCTGCTGGCGGGGGCGAAGGCCTCCCTGCACGTCAACATGGCGACGGTCTCACCGGAGCTCACCGACCGGGCGGAGGTTCTGCACAGCGAGTACGGCATCGGGTACCTGGCGACGCCCGTCCTC
Source organism: Streptomyces sp. NPDC002513 (assembly GCF_053595355.1). Lineage (NCBI taxonomy): Bacteria > Bacillati > Actinomycetota > Actinomycetes > Kitasatosporales > Streptomycetaceae > Streptomyces > Streptomyces sp. NPDC002513. The sequence continues at coordinate 152,815 of NZ_JBSFXK010000008.1, forward strand.
GGCCGTCCCCCGGTGGCCGCCGCCGGTGAGCTGAACATCCTGGCCGCAGGCGACCCGGCGCTCCTCGGCAGGGCCGAACCGCTGCTGACGGCGATGGGCCGGCGCATCTGGAATTTCGGCGAGCGTCCCCGGCAGGCCATCATCGCCAAGATCAGCGTCAACTTCCTGCTGGCCTGCGCGATCGAGGCGATGGCGGAGGCGTGCACGCTGGCCGAGGCCAACGGCGTACGCACGACCGACCTCATCGAGATGGTCACCGACACGGCCTTCCCCGGCCCGGTCTACGGCGGCTACGGTCCGATGGTCGCCGAACGCCGCTACGAGCCCGCCGGCTTCCGCCTCCCCCTCGGTCTCAAGGACGTCAACCTCGCCCTCGCGGCGGGCGCCGGGGCGAACGCCCCGCTGCCCTTCGGCAGTGTGCTGCGCGACGCCTTTCTCGACGCCCTCGCGCACGGGGACGCCGACAAGGACTGGGCGGTCATCACGGACGTCTCCCGGCGCCGGGCCGGCCTGCCCACGTAGAGTCGTCAAAGCCGTGGCCACGACGGAGTTGTGACCTCGCGCGCGACGTGCAGGGGGCCGGCCGGCCCCCTGGCTGCCCGGGGATCGGCCGCGGCTCGGTCCCTGTGTCTTCGACGCGGTACACAGCCGCTTGCACGTTCTGCCCGCAGCGGTGATCCATCCGCCGGGTCCGTACGTACTTCCTGGCGTAGCAAGCCGCTCACGCCTGGAGGCAGCATGCCCATTTCCCGGAACATGGCCGGAACCGTCTTCCTGGCGGGTGCGCTGGGGCTGACCCTCACCGCCCTCGCGTACCCCGCCGTGCTCGGTGTCCAGACCACGTCCAGTTCCCCGGACCGTGTCATCGCCAACACCCGTTACGGCCCGTTGACCGAAGCGGACCGTGACTTCGTGGTCAAGGTGCGCTCCGCCGGGCTGTGGGAGTACCCGCTGGGCGAGATCGCGTTGAAGAAGGGCTCGACACCGGAGATGAGGGAGGCCGGCAAACACCTGATCGTCGGCCACGCCGGACTCGACGCGATGTGCCGCAAGATCGCCCCGGAACTGGGCATCACCCTGCCGAATCAGGCGACCCCGCAGCAGCAGCAGTTCGTGGCGACCTCGGCGGCGGCGAACGGCAAGGAGTTCGACAACACCGCCGCGAACATCATGCGGGTCACCCACGGCCAGATCTTCCCGGTCATCGCGAAGGTCCGCGCCACCACCAGGAACACCATGGTGCGCCAGCTCGCCGACCTGGCGAACGACACGGTCCTCGACCACATCACGGTGCTGGAGAAGACCGGCACGGTCAACTTCGACCAGGTCCTCTTCCAGCAGAGCACCCCGCCCAAGCTGCCCAAGGACCAGCTCACCCCGCCCCCGCCGCAGCCGGGCGCACCCATGGTCGTCCTCACGCCCCGCCCGGACCTGAACGTGAACACCGCCTCCCCGGCGCCCAGCCCGGCGGTCGGCTGATCAGCGGCGGGAGCTGTCCCGTCCAGAAGGTGTCAGGCCTCGGACGGACGGGATGGCCGGATGGCCGGTGAGGGCGTCCGGGCAGTCCGTCGCGGCCGGTGGCCCACACCCGGGCGGGCCAGGGAGCCATGGATTCAGGGCATCCGGAAAATCAGGTGGGAACATGCGACGGGCGGCCCTCGCCACTCATCATGCCGGGTGGCGCAGTTCACGCCACGCCTGCGGGGACAGCCCGTAGGCGGCCTTGAAGGCGCGGCTGAAGTGGGACGGGGACTTGAAGCCCCAGCGGTGGGCCAGATCGGCGATCGTCTCCGTCGTCGGCGGTACGCGCGAGAGGTCGCGGCGGCAGGCGTCGAGCCGTTGCGTGCGCACCCACTCGCCGAATCCGACGCCGCTCCGGGCCAGGACGGCGTACAGGTGGCGCACCGAGATGTGATGAGCGGCGGCAACGCGGGCGGGAGTGAGGTCCGACTCGGCCAGATGCGTCCGCATGTATGCGAGGATGCGCACGCTGAGCGCCTCGTGCAGGGGCCCCACGGCGAGCGAGGGCTTGTCGGACTCCACCGCGATCACGGCGCGGATGAGCTCCATGCTCGGCGCGGCGAGCAACCGGTCGGCGGTCCCATCGAGGAGTTCGCGGCTTTCGGCCAGATGGGCCAGATACCCCGCCGCCAGTCCGGCCACGGCGTCCTCCGCACCCAGGGTGCGGGCGACGACCTGGCCCAGCACCTTGTCGGGCAGGGCGATCTCGTGCACCGGGACACGGAAGAAATGCATGTCCACGCCATGGTCGAACAGCAGCGTGTAGGGCCGCCGGGTGTCATAGAAGGCTATGTTCCCCGGGTGCAGGACAGCACTGCGCCCGTCCTGGATGACGGTGCTTTCCCCGGAGACCTGCAGGCTGACGAAGAGCACCGGCTCATCGTCAGCCTTCGCCAGTGTGGCGGTGCGATGCACGGTGGCGGGGTTCGCCTGCACCGAACTCATCTGAAGCGATCCCACGTTCGTGATCGTCACGTCCGCCTGCACCTGCTCCGGCTTGCGGGGCAGCACGAGTTCGACCGGTACGACCTGCTCCCGAATCATCTGGCGAAGCGCCTCGGCACGGTTCCCGAGGGGGACGGTCGCCGTTCTCCAAGTCGTGGTCGTCATGATCGTCCTTCCCACGGTGGCACGGACGGAGACTAATCACCCGCTGGTGGGAAACGGGCCGCTCAGGCGGCCGACGTCCGCATCCGGCACGCAGAAACCACAACCCTGCACTCACAGGCCGATACAGCGGGCCCGGCCGGCGTTCCCTCGTCGGCAGGGAGCCGGCGCCTCCAGCGCCTGCGACCGTCCCCGCGCACGGTCTTGGACCATCTGTACCGAATCTACCCGAAGTTCGGAATTACCTGCCGAGCGGAGCCGGCCCGAGCCCTGAAGGCCGACGAACTCGCATGAGCCCTGGGCGGATCCGCCTGACCCGGCAGCCACCTTCGCGGTCTTTGGGCCGCATGCCACACGGGCGCCGAAAAACCACTGGCTCAGCACCTCGACGACACGGTAAGTGTGATCAAATGACGGAATTCAGCATCCTGGGTGACAGCGCGGAATGGCAGCAGGACTTCGAGCGGCGGCTTCGGGCCTCGTACACCGCCGCCGGGCTCGGCGCCGCCGCGACCGAGCGCGTACTTGAGGATCTACGCACCGAAGTCGGCGACTGGACCGTGGCCGAGATCACGGACGCCGGGACCCGGGTGGGATACGTCGCCGTGGTCGTGGCCGACAACAACGGCACGCTCGCGGGCCGTATCGGCGACCTCCGCGTCCACACGCCCCACGCCGGTCAAGGGCACGAACAGGCCGCCCGCGACTGGGCCGAGCGGTGGTGCGCGGAGCGCGGCGCACGCCGGCTGGAGGTCCGGCTCACCGAGCCCGCGGGCGAGTTGTTCGACCACTATCCCGTCCAGGCGCAGAGAAGGATGCGTCCCCTCAGCTCCCCGCCGGAGCCGCTCGACGGCGTCACCGCACGGCCCATGACCGAGGCCGAATATCCCGAGTGGCTCGCCCACGAAAAGGCCTCCTACGTCGCGGGCATCGTCCGGGCGGGAGCCCTGAGCCCCGAGGAGGCCGTGCGGAAGTCCGACCGCGACTTCGAGAAGCTGGTCAACGAGGGCCTGGCGACGCCCGACCACACGTTCCTGGTACTCGAGGCGGCGGGTGAGCGGATCGGCACCGGCTGGTTGAAGCACGGTTTCCTGCCGGGTGTCACCTACGGCTACTCGCTGCACGTCGAGGAGCGGCACCGCGGCAAGGGATATGGGCGGGCCGCGATGGCGGTCGGTGAGCAGGCCACCCTCGCGGGCGGCGACTCGGCGCTGATGTTCACCGTATGGGGCGGCAACGAGGTGGCGATGAACCTGTACACGAGCGCCGGTTACCGGGTCCTGGAGGAATCCCGTTCCCTCGGCCTTCCCCCCGCCGTGGCCTGACCCGGCTCACGGCGCGGCGGTACCGCACCCCAGGGGCCGGTACCGCCGCTTCGCGACCTGACGTGACCGATCGGCCGCCTCGGTCGTCTTGTCCGCGCCGCCCCTTGGCGTCAGCGGGTGAAGCGCGGGACGAAGGTGAGTGCCGTCTGGGCCACCTCCCGCCGGCCGTGGTCGACGGCCACGTCGGCTTTCACCGCGGCTTTCACATCGGCCACGGGTGCAGCGCCGCGTGCAGGGTGTCCATGGTCTGGATGCGCGCCGCCCGGGAGGCATCACTGCCCCGCAGCGACTCGAAGAGGAGGAAGCCATGCACGGTGCCGTGGTAGCGGACGGATACGACGGACACGCCGGCCCGGCGCAGTCTGGCCGCGTAGCCCTCTCCTTCGTCCCGTAGCACGTCGGCTTCCGCGGTGACGATCAGGGCCTTGGGCAGGCCCGTCAGCTCGGCGTCCGTGGCCCGCAGAGGAGACGCCGTGTTCCTGAGCCGGTCCGCGGGGTCGGGGACGTACTGGTGCCAGAAATGCCGCATGGCCTCCCGTCCGAGGAAGAAGCCCTCGGCGAAGTCCCGGTAGCTCTCGGTGTCCATCGCCGCGTCGGTCACAGGACAGAGCAGCACCTGCTGAACGAGTCGTACTCCGCCGCGTTCCTTGGCGAGCAGGGTGAGCGCGGCAGCCAGGTTGGCTCCTGCCGAGGCCCCTACGACGGCGATCCGGTTCCCGTCCAGCCCCCGCTCCTCCCCGTGGTCGGTGATCCAGCGCGCGACCGCGTACGCCTGCTCCACCGCCACCGGGTAACGCGCCTCCGGTGCCCGGTCGTATTCCGGTACGACGACCGCGGCCTCCGCGCCCAGTGCGATGTCGGCGATCAGATGCCCGTGCTCGGTCGCATCGGTCAGCATCCAGCCCAGCCCATGGAGGAAGAGAGCGACGGGCAGCGGCCTGTCCAGGCCGACCGGCCGCACAATGCGAACCCTGATCCTCTGTCCGTCACCGCAGTTGGGCAGCGCGAGCCATTCCTCGCTCACGTCCTCAGGCAGAGCGTCCCCTGTCAGCAGGGACGCCGCCCAGGCCCGGGCCGGCCCGGGGTCCGCTCCCCATGGCACCGAGGGGCAGACATGCCGCTGAACGAACTCGGCAACCGTGTGCTCCAGTACAGGCGTCTGGGGCGATAAGTCGTCGAGGCGCACGCGAAGCTCCTGCTGGAGGTGGTGGTCGTGCCCGCACTGTAGAAAGGCTTCCGCCATCCCGTACGCCCGTCAGCGCACCATGCGATGACTATGCGTGCACCCGCATGGCCCAAAGCTCCACGCCCTCCCGGCCGGGACCGTCGCCCCGTCACATGACTCAGTCGCAGGAACAGCCTGCGGGTCGGCCGGACGGAGCATACGGGCGGGCACCCGTACGTCACGCGGCGTCACACGCCGTCAGGCCTGAGCCTCAACCGCCTGAGCAGTTGGGCGTTGAGGGCCACCACGACCGTCGAGGCCGACATGAGCAGTGCGCCCACCGCAGGACTGAGGACGACACCCGCCCAGGCGAGCACTCCGGCCGCGAGCGGCACTGTGATCAGGTTGTACCCCGCCGCCCAGGCCAGGTTCTGGATCATCTTCCGGTAGGACGCCCGGGACAGCGTGACCACCGCGCGGACGGCGCGCAGGTCGGAGGAGGCCAGCACCACTCCGGCGGATTCGATGGCGACGTCCGTGCCCGCGCCGATGGCGAGGCCGACGTCCGCACGGGCGAGCGCGGGGGCGTCGTTCACGCCGTCACCGACCATGGCCACGGTGAGCCCACGCTCCTGGAGCGCGGCCACGGCCCGGTCCTTGTCGGCCGGCAGCACGTCCGCGAAGATCTCGTCGAGGCCCGGCCTGAAACCCAGGGTTTCGGCCACCCTCTCGGCAACTGCCCTGCTGTCGCCGGTGATCATGACGATCTTCAGGCCGTCATCCCTCAGCCGTGCGAGGAGCGAGGGCGCCTCGTCGCGCACCTCGTCTTCGAGTACGAAGGCCGCAACGGCCCGCGGCCGGCCGGTCTCCTGCAGGTCCAGCAGGTACAGCACGGCAGCGCCGTCTCGTGTCCAGGCGTCCGTAGCCGCTCGTACCTCCTCCGGGAGGACCGCGTCGGTGGCCTGGAGCAGGGCGGGGCCGCCGACGGCATGGAGTCGCCCGTCCACACGAGCCTCGACTCCTTGACCGGGCAACGGACGAAACTCCGAGGCCCGGGGAGCCCCGGACGGTGCGGCGGCGACCAGTGTCCTGGCCAGCGGGTGTTCACTGTCGGCCTCGACGGCGGCCGCCAGAAGCAGAGCGCGTTCCGTCGTGACCCCCTCCGCGACCACCGTGTCCCTGAGCGCCGGCCTGCCCTTGGTCAGGGTCCCCGTCTTGTCGAAGAGGACGGCATCGACCGTACGCATCCGCTCCAGGGCCAGCCTGTCCTTGACCAGGATGCCCGCCTTGGCGGCAACCGCCATGGACAGCGCCACGACCAGGGGAATGGCGAGCCCCAGCGCGTGCGGGCAGGCGATCACGAGCACGGTCACGGTGCGCACCACGCCTTCCCTGACATCGCCGGCCAGCGTCCAGGCGACGAAGGTCGCCAGCGCCGCGAACGCGGCCACGTAGAACAGCGCACCGGCGAAGCGGTCGGCGAGCACCTGTGCCCGTCCCCGGGATCGCTGCGCCTCCGCAACCAGGCGGGAGATGCCGGCCAGCGCCGTGTCCTCCCCCACCGCCTCGACGCGGACGCGCAGTGCGGAGTCCGTCGCGACGGCGCCCGCCACGACACGGTCCCCGGCCGAGCGGGTCACCGTGCGGGACTCGCCGGTGATCATCGACTCGTCGACCTCGGCTCGTCCGTCGACGACGGTGCCGTCGGCGGGAACCCTGCCGCCCGGCCGCACGAGTACCTCGTCGCCCGGCCGCAGCGCCGAAAGAGGTACGGAAACGGGACCTGTTCCGTCGCGCCCGACGAGTTCGGCGGAGTCGGGCAGGAGGGAGGCCAGCGCTGCGAGTGCCCCCTGGGCCTGGCCGATCGCCTTCGTCTCCTGCCAGTGGCCCAGCAGCATGATCGTGACGAGGGTGGCCAGTTCCCACCAGAAATCGAGGCCGAAGAGCTTCAGCGTGGTAGCCGCGGACGCCGCGTAGGCCACGATGATGGCCATGGAGATCAGCAGCATCATGCCCGGGGTCCTGGAGCGGATCTCCGCCACCGCCCCGAAGAGGAACGGCTGCCCGCCGTAGAGGAACACCGCGGTGCCGAGGACCGGCGCGATCAAGGAGGCGCCGGGCAGGGACAGTTCGTAGCCGAACCAGGTCTGGATCATCGGGCTCGACACCACGAGCGGTGCGCTCAGGACGAGGGCGAACCAGAAGCGCCGGCGGAAGACTTCAGGGGTGTGGCCGGCGTGGGCGTCGTGGCCGGCGTGGGCGTCGTGGCCTGCGTGTTCCTCGTGGCCGGTGTGCTGCTCATGGCTCGAGTGGTGGGGCTCCCGGAGGTGGTGGTGTGCGGGGCCGGGGTGGTCTCCGTGGCCGACAGGGCGGGTCTGCGTGGTGTGTTGGCCATGCTCACCCGTATCCGGACCGTGGCTGCGGCCGGGGTAGTCCCGGTCCGTCGCGCCCGGCCTCTGGCCCATATGGGTCATCGCTTCTCCCTGCCTCGGCCCGGGGGGCGATGCCGTAGGGAACTCCCGTGAGCGAGCGGGTCCCGGGCTGCAACCGTTCGACGTCCGCGCCAAGGTAGAAGGACGGGCCGAGGCCAGGGGGTGCCGCGCACGCAGCGTGTTGTTCCGAGGGTGCACGATTCCCGACCGCGCCGCACAGGGGTGTGCCGGGTGCAGGAACGGTCGTAGGGCGTGACCCGTTGGACGGGCATGAGCCTGAACATGCGAGCAGGGCATCGGGGGACGGGACCGGGTGCGATCACCCACGACGGCTGCGCCGTCGAGATGTATGCGCGGCTTCCGGTCGGGCCTGAGCCGGACGTCATCGGCTCGGCGGTGCCGGCGGGTGCGCACATCCTGGAACTGGGCTGTGGTGTGGGGCGGGTGACCCACCCGCTCCTGGAGCGGGGCTTCAGAGTGACCGCGGTGGACGAGTCCCCGGAGATGCTGGCGCGTGTCCGCGGGGCGCGCACGGTGTGCGGTCCCATCGAGGACCTCGACCTGGGCGAGTCGTTCGATGCCGTGATGCTGGCGTCGTTCCTGGTGCACGCCGGAAGCGTCGAGGTCCGGCAGGCACTCCTGCACGCCTGTCTGCGGCATGTCGCTCCAGACGGCTGTGTACTGATTCAGCGCGAGGGCGAGGACTGGCATACGAACGTGCCTCGCGAGCGCGTCGACCCCCGTGGCTTCACCATGCGGATCACGTCGTCGGAGCCGGTCGGTGACGGAGTGCGCTCCGTGCGTGCGGAGTACGAGTTCCCGGACACCACATGGACGCAGACGTTCCTGTCCCGGCCGCTGTCAAAGGAGGATTTCGAGGAGGTGCTGGCAGGGGCGGGCCTGAGGGTGGACAAGTACCTGACGGAGGACCGGACATGGGTACGCGCGGTTCCCACGGTCTGAGACATCCGTCGGCGTGACGGCCACCTGATCGTCGTCGACAGGCAGCGCAGACCCGACCCCATGCTGGAGGAGCGCCGAGTCCCCCAGCATCACCACCGATCCCTGAGGAGGGCTTTCCGATGTGGTCCAGCATCATCGCCGTGGCCGGCACACTGCTCGGCGGCGCGCTCACCGGGCTGCTCCAGTTCAGGGGTGAGCGGGCCGCCCGCGCTGACCGGAGGGCGGAAGCACTGCGCCTGGCGCTGGGCGAATTGGTGGCCGCCCTGGGTGACCACCGGCGGGCGATGTGGCACCGCGAGGACCTTCGCCTGAAGGGCGCGAGCCGGGAAGCCCTCGAGGCGGCCCGTGCGACGTCGCACGCCACCCGCTCCGCCGTCACCGCTCCCTTGGTCTCGGTCTCCGTCCTCGAACCGTCCCTCGCCGAACCGGCCCGCCGGGCCGCCCTGGCCGCGTTCGGCATACGTGACGTCGCCGACCACACCGTCCTGGCCACCCGCCGCGAGGCCGCCATCACAGCGACCGACGACCTGGTCGCCGCTGCGGGGCGCGCCATGGCCTGATCACACCGACGCTGGGAGCGCCCAGGTTGGCCGGACCATGCTCGGTGTCTTCAACACCGACCGCGCCCCGGGACCGTAGGATCGCTGCACCGGCCGGCCCACGCGGCCGAGGGCCGAGAGCTCGGCCGCGGAGCCGTCGGCGAGGCGGGCTCCCGTGATCGCGGAGCGGTGCCGTCGTGGTCCGCGAAAGCGGACCGGTCGTACGGGCAGGTGCGCGTGACCTCCTCCGGTCGCGGGGTGTCGGTCAACGCGAGCCGTGACGTGGGCAGTTGTCAGTGCTCTCGCGGGACGCCGAGGGTCCCCCCACGAGGTCGGGGGACCCTCGGCGTCTGGCATCGGTTCGCCGCCGGTGACTCCGAAAGAGGCCCGCTGCGGCGAACCGGTGCCATGGTCAGCCGTCGATGCGGTGCTGGGTCCAGAACGAGGTCAGGTCCGTGGTCGTGGCCGCCTGGGCGGCTGCCTTGAACTCGGCCGTGGTCGAGACGCCGTACCAGTGCGACGCCGCGTAGCTCTTCAGCAGTTGCGCCATGGCGCTGTCGCCGAGGACACGCCGCAGGTCGTGCAAAGCGCACTTGCCGTAGCCGTAGATGACGGTGGAGTACCGGGAGGAGTGGGCGTCCCAGTAGGCCATCGAGTTGGTGATCTTCTCCGCCGACGAGGCCCAGGAGACGCTGTTCCAGCAGTTGGTTCCGGTCTTGTTCTGTGCCAGGTCGGTGGCGTAGTCGGTGAACGCCTCATCGAGCCACGGGCTGTTGTACTCGTCGTCGCCGACGATGCCGTACCACCACTGGTGACCGATCTCGTGGGTGAGCGCCGTGGTGCTGACCAGGTCGAGGACGAACCCGGGGTACTCCATGCCGCCGAACCAGAAGTTGTTGTCGATCACCGCGTCCAACTCGCCGTACGGGTAGGCGCCGAACCGTGACCCGTGGGTGTCCACGGCGGTCTTGGCGGTGGCGAGCATCGACTGTGCGCTGGCCGAGCTGATGCCCGAGACGGAGTAGACGTTGACGGGCGTGCCGGCGGCCGAGGTGCCGGAGATCTTGCTGAAGGGGCCGGCCGCCCAGGCGAAGTCGCGGACCTTGGAGGCGGTGGCGGTGGTGATCGTGCGTCCGCTGGAGCCGGGAGTGTCGGACGAGGAACCGGTGGCCGGTACGAGCAGGGTGCTCGGGTGGTCCAGGGTCACCCTGAAGTCGGCGGCCAGTGAGTAGAAGGACTCGCCGTTGTTGGTGTACGGATCCAGGTGCCAGCCCGCCCCGTCCTTGACCGCGAGGACCGGCAGGGCGTTGCCGATGAAGCTGAAGGCCCCGTCGTGACCGAAACGGTCGGCGCCGCTGGGAACGGTGATGCCCAGGTCGAAGCCGATCGCGGCGGTCTGGCCCTGCGCGAGGGGGGTCGGCAGATCGATCTTGAGGGCGGTGCAGTTGACGGACAGGGAACCCGCGGTGCCGCCGGTGACATTGCTGACGGTGATCGGCGGGGTGGAGCAGGTGCCGTGGTAGCTGTCCCACAGCCTCAGGTACACCTCGCTGAGCGGCGTGGAGGACGCGTTGGTGAAGGTGGCGCTTTCATGACCGGTCCAGACCGTGCCGGAGGCGTTGCTGCTGAGGCTGACGGTGTACGAGGGTGCGGCCGGGGTGCGCGTGGAGTCCGCGGCCGACGTCGTGCCGTCGGAGGTGTCGAGGGCGACGTCGTCGATGAAACTCCTCTGGAGGCTGGAGTCCTCGGTGCCGGTGAAGGCGGCGGCCGCGGAGGCCAGGGGCGGCGCGGAGGCCGCCGGGGTCACGGGAAACAGGACAGCGGCCATCGCGGCGACGGCGAGTGCGCTCGCCGCGAGGGCCTTGTGGGGGGTGGGTCTCACACGAAACTCCTTTGCGCCGGCCGGGGTTCCGGCATGCTGGGTGGCCACCCGTCGGCCTGGGTGCGCCGGTGGGCAGCCGGGGCTGCGCGTATCGCTTGCGCGATCGCTGGGTGAGATTCCTGCCGTCTCCCCGTGGGGTCGGGGCAACGGCTACGGGAAGCTTGGCAGAATTGACAAGAACATGCCATTGACTCTTGGGCCAAATCTGCCGCGCCCCATACCCCTCTCCGTGGCGGCGTGCGCAAAACAACGGGCGAAGGTCGGCATGCCCTCTTCGACGAGTACGTCTCCCCGTTCTCGGCACCCTGACACGAAGCCTCCGAGCGCGTTTGGCTGATGCTCCCGAGTCACACGAAGGGGCCCGGGAAGGATCGCCGACGCGGCCGCCGCGTCAGCGCTCGTCGACGTCCGGATGCACTCCGAACACAGCCGGACCCACGGTGAGGATCCCGTCGGTCAGCGGACGGCAGCGGACTCCGCCACCGCCGCGCAGCGCCCGCTGCGCTCCCGGCCCCAGGGTGCTGTCCATCCACGCACAGGGCCTGGCCGCACCGCGGACCGCCAGCACCACCGGCCCGGTGCCGCAGTCCAGATACACGGTCGCGCCGATGTACGAGTCGATGTCCACACCGCGGAGCAGGACGTTGCGCCGGGTCCGGCGCAGGTCCGCCTCCGCGGAACCGCCCTGCGGGAGGCGCTCGGCGGCCATGAGCGTCACCGACGCGTTGCGGTGGGCCGGACGGTTGAAGTATCGGTCGCCGACGATGCCCAGTTGCGCGCGCACCCGCGCTGTCGACACCAGTTCCTCCGGCGGTAGCTCGGGGACACCGCCACCCGGGCGGCCCTCGAAACGGTGCACGGGCGAGACCAGCAACTGAACGATTTCCACATGCTGCACCTCCCCGAGCCTACGGCCTCCTCACCGCAAGGACCGCGCCGCGGGCGGGCACAGCGCGCAGCAGGGTCCGCCGCCGGGTGAGCGGACCCTGCTGCCGGTGTGTGCGGTGGATCAGTTGTGGGAGACGTTCAGTTTGTAGAAGGCGACCCGGGCTCCCTTGGTGGTGCTGCTGGACGAGGACTGGTTGTAGGAGCCGGCCTTGAAGTACTGCTTGTACGGATTGAAGGACGAGGAGATGGGGTAGTGGGTGGTGCTGCCGTTGACGGTCAGGTCGATGGTGTTGCCACCGGAGACGCCGATGGTGTAGTTCCAGGTCTTCCCGACCGACACGTTCCCGACCGTGTGGAGGGTCTGACCGCCGGCCGGTGAGTTCTCGGTGCCGAGGACGATGTCACCGCTGGCGCGGTAGTACAGCTCCAGAAGCGGCTTGGTGGACGATCCCCCGGTGCCGAGGTGGATCTGCCCCACGCACACGTTGGACGTCACGGACACCACGCGCAGCGTCGCGGTCATCTGGTGGGTGCCACTGAGCGACCAGTTCGCCGGGCTGCCGTCGCGGTTCATCTCCCGGAGTTCGGATCGGGCGTAGTTGGAGTTGGGGGTGGTGACGCCCTTCTCGGGTGCCCAGAAGGTCATGGCACCGTCGCGGGTGTCGGTGTAGAAGTACGCGTCCTGGTAGCCGTTGGCGCCCTGGAGCCGGGACGAGGGGATGGTGGTCGGGGATCCCGGGGAGCCGACCGGCTCCTGGAGCTGCCAGATCGAGAGGTCGAAGTTGCCGCCGGGCGCGACATTCGGGTCCGCGGCGTTCGCACTGCCAGTGCCGAGCACTGCCACTGCGCCGACGAGCGCCGCGAGGGTCGTGGGGGTGAGGAGCCTGGAACGCATCATGCGGGGGGCCTCCCATGGAGTGACGAGCAGAACGGGACTTACTGCGCGGTGAGCTGGAAACTCTGCGCGCTGGAGCCGTCGCAGCCTCGTTGGGTCAGCTGAATGCTGTTGCCGGGGGTGGCCGCGGCGCTGAGGCACTTGCCGCTGTGGCGAGCGACGAAGTGGTATTCCCCGCTGGTCTCCTGGACCGGCTGCCACTGCTGGTTCTGACCGCCGGAGTAGGACCACAACCGCAGCGGGGCGTTGTCCGCCTGGGAACGATCGGTCACGTCGACGACCTGCTGGGCGTTGCCGCGGGCGGCTATACGGACATATCCGCTGTCGGTGGTACGGAACTGGAACTGCTGGGCCGTGGTGTTGTTGCAGGCGTACTGCTGGATGACGGTGCCGTTCGCGGTGGCCGCGGCCCGTGCGTCGACGCAGGTGCCGTTTCCGGCGTTCCGCGCCGTGTACCAGGCCGTCTCGGAGATCGGGCCGGAAGGCGGCTGGGTGTCCTCGGATCCGCCGAGCCACTTGAGCCCGTCGAGCAGGAACCGGTTCTGCGTGGGGCTGGCGAAGGTGGACGACAGGGTGGTGTTGGTGGCGTAGTCCATCGCGTTGTGGCCGAAGTTGGCGTACAGCATCCTGTACTTGGTGTTCGTCCACAGGATCGGGTAATAGCCGCTGTACCAGCTCTGGTTGGGGTCGGTCCCGAGCGGGAAGCTGCTTGGATCGATCGAGGCCAGGATCTTGATGTCCGGGTTCTGGCGCAGGTCGTTGGACCAGCTGTACCACTCGCTGACCGACGAGGTGAAGGTCGACGGCAGGTTTCTGGTTGCCGGGTGGCTGTGGTCCTCGACCCGGAGGACGGCTGTCGTGGGCCCCCAGGTGTTGGACACGAAGTTGCCGCTGCCGAGGAACTGGTTGTGGTACCAGGGCCAACTCGCGGCGTCGGTGGTGAACGCCGAGACGTGGAAGCCCAGCCACGCCCCGCCGTTGCGCATGTACTGCTCGAATCCGGCCCGTTGTGCGGCGGTCTGCGGCAGGTCGTCGAGGAAGAGCACCACCTGGTAGCCGTTGACTCCGCCGTTGGCGAGGAGGTTCCAGTCGTTGCTCGCGGTGTAGGTGAAGCCGTTCGCGGCCGCCTGCCGGGGGAACCAGTCGTTCGCCTCGCGAACGAAGCTGATGTGCGCGGCGTCCCAGGTTCCGTTGTAGAGGGCCAGAACCTTGAACGGGGACACAGCGCGAGTCGTCGCCTGCGCGGGGGGCATCGCCAGGCCCAGCAGCGCGGCCAGCAGGACGAACAGCCGCAGCACCCTACGGGCGCCGGCACGGTGCCTGAAGACGGTGGAGGGTGGCTCAGCCATGGCGATTTCCAGCCTTTCGCGCGCGATGACGGTGGGGGGAGGCTGCGGAGTCGAGTTCAACAGGCTGAACAACGAGTGCATCCATGAACTGCTGGTGACCTGAGAACCTAAAGGTCTGAACCAAGCATGTCAAGAGGTGAAACAGCAGAAGAGTCCTACGTGACGTGGACGATCACACCCTGGAGCCGGGCGCCGGACTACTCGCGGGCGGGTCTTCAGCCCTATGACACCGACCGGTCGGCGCGATGAGCGTTCAGCCGGCTGATCACGTACGTCCGCGACAGCCGGTCGGCGCCACAGAGGTGCCCCTCTGCGCATCACCTTCCCAGACGACTCGGCTTCGGCACCGCCCCGCTGGGCAACATGTTCCGGGCCATCCCGGACGGCAAGGCGGCTGCCACGGTGGAGGCGGCCTGGGAGCACGGCACCCTCGAGAGATCAAGAAGCAGCAGACCCGCACGGCTTCGATCAGGTCACGGTCGCCGAGGTCGCACGGCATGCGGGCGTGTCCACCAACACGGTGTTCAACTACTTCCCCACCAAGGAAGACCTCTTCTTCGACCGCCAGGCCGAGGTCGAGGGACATCTCGCCGCCTTGGTACGCGGAAAGCCCGCACAGAACCGATCCCCGTTTGCCTAAAACTATTAGGCAAACGCATAATAGGCATCGTATAACGGAAGGAGAGCTATGGTTCGAGTAGGGCTGACCACCGAACGTCTGACTCGGGCGGGGGCGGAACTGGCCGACGAGGTCGGCTTCGACCAGGTGACCGTCTCGGCGCTCGCCCGCCGGTTCGACGTCAAGGTCGCGAGTCTGTACTCGCACCTGAAGAACTCCCAGGACCTCAAGACCAGGATCGCGCTCTTCGCCCTGGAGGAGCTCGCCGACCGAGTCGCCGACGCCCTGGCCGGACGCGCGGGCAAGGACGCCCTGACCGCCTTCGCCGATGCCTACCGCGACTACGCCCGGGAACACCCGGGTCGCTACGCCGCCGCCCAGTTCAGACTCGATCCCGAGACGGCGGCCGCCAGCGCCGGCGTCAGACACGCACAGATGACGCGGGCGATCCTGCGCGGCTACGACCTGACGGAGCCGGACCAGACACACGCGGTCCGGATGCTGGGCAGCGTCTTCCATGGCTACGTCAGCCTGGAGATGGGCGGAAGTTTCAGCCACACCGCCGTCGACCCGCAGGAGTCCTGGTCCTGGATCGTGGATTCGCTCGACGCCCTGCTGCGGAACCGGACCACACCCTGACCGTCGGCGCCGCGCCACCGCATACGGTCAGCCACACCGCACACCGCACACCGCACACCGCACACCGCACACCGCACACCAGAGCATCCGCACCATCCGGAAATCTTGAACAACACACTGAGGCAATGAACACCGAGCACGGCTGGATCACGACGCCCGTCACCCCCGACATCCTGCGCGGCGCCCTCGACGTGGAACGCACCGCGCACGGTCTGCTGCCGCACCGGCTGCCCGCTCGGGCCCGGCAGCAGATTCCCGACGGCCAACTGGCCATGGCCGAGGCCCAGCCCTCCGGCGTGCGGTTGGTCTTCCGCACCCGAGCCACCGCCGTCGAACTGGGCACACTGCCCACCAAGAGGGCCTACCGCGGTCTCCCGACCCCGGCGGACGGCGTCTACGACCTCCTGGTCGACGGACGTCTCGCCGCCCAGGCGACGGTGCCCGGTGGCAAGGTGCACACGATCGACATGGCCACCCAGTCCGTCGAACTGCGCGAAGGGCCTCCCGGCACCGCCCGGTTCACCGGCCTGCCGGCGCGGGACAAGCACGTCGAGATCTGGCTTCCGCATACGGAGATCACCGAGCTGATCGCCCTGCGCACCGACGCCCCCGTCGAGCCGGCGCCGGACAGCGGGCGCACCGTGTGGCTGCACCACGGCAGTTCCATCAGCCACGGCTCGAACGCCGCCCACCCGACGGCGATCTGGCCCGCCCTGGCCGCCGCGCAGGGCGGAGTGGAGCTCGTCAATCTGGGGTTCGGCGGCGGCGCACTCCTCGACCCGTTCACCGCCCGTGCGATGAGGGACACCCCCGCAGACCTGATCAGCGTCAAGATCGGCATCAATATCGTCAATGCCGACGTGATGCGTCTGCGCGCCTTCACCCCGGCCGTCCATGGCTTCCTCGACACTCTGCGCGAGGGACATCCGGCCACGCCGCTCCTGGTCGTCTCCGCCATCCTGTGCCCGGTCCAGGAGGACACCCCCGGCCCCCTCGCGCCCGACTTCGACGGCGGGACCGTGCGGTTCAAGGCCATGGGCGACGCGGCCGAACGCGCTGCCGGACGCCTGACGCTCAACGTCATCCGCGACGAACTCGCCCGGCTCGTCGAACAGCGGGCGGCTGACGACCCGCACCTGCACTACCTCGACGGCCGCGACCTCTACGGCGAGGTGGACTACGCCGAACTGCCGCTGCCCGACGGGGTCCACCCCGACCCCGCAGGACACCGCCGCATCGGCGAGAACTTCGCGCGGCTCGTCTTCGGCGCCGACGGCCCCTTCGCCACGGTGTCCGGCTGACCGGAGGCACGACCGGGCCCGAGGGCAAGGGTCTCACCCACGTTGAGACCCCCCACCCGCGGTCGGGGGCGGCATCCACCCGCGACCGCCCCTGCCGTCCGCCGGTGCGCGGCGCCGTCTCTCCCCCAGGGCGGGAGAGACGGCGTGCGGAAGCGGCGTCTCCGAGGAGCTCTTCGCCTCAGGGACGCCGCTTACATAAGGGAGGGAGGGGGGAGCCACGGCAGCTCGGGGTCAGCCGACGGGGGGACAACCGACCCCGGCTGCCGTGGCTCGTTCGGGGGGTGCCGTCAGGTGCGGCTCTTGGCGCGGTAGAGGTACATGGTCAGCGGGGCGAAGATCAGCGTGATGACTCCGCAGGCCAGCAGGACCCGGCCGATGTCGGAGCCGCTCGCATCGCCGTGGACCAGTCCGCGTACGGCAGTGGCCGCGTTGCTGACCGGGTTGGCTTTGACGATCGCCTCCATCCAGCCGGGCATCGTCTCGGGCTTCACGAAGATGTTGCTCGTGAAGACCAGGGGGAACATCACCAGCATGCTGGAGCCGGACACCGTCTCGGGCGCCTTGGCGACCACACCCAGAGCAGCGAAGATCCAGCTGACGCTCACCGCGAAAACCAGCAGCAGCAGCATCGCGGCCAGCACGCCGCCCACTCCGCCGTCAGGACGGAAGCCCAGCGCCAGGCCGACACCCATCGTGGTGGCCAGCGCCAGCACATAGCGGACGATGTCGCCGAGGAGGCTGCCCACGATGGTGGCCGGCTGCCAGAACGGCAGGGTCCGGAAGCGGTCGTAGATGCCCCGGGTGATGTCCATGTTGAGCGCGGTACCGGTGTAGACCGTCGGCATCACGACGGTCTGCACGAGGACGCCCGGCAGGAAGTACTGGAGGTATTCCCTGGCCGATCCGGCGAACGCGCCGCCGAAGAGATAGGTGAAGGTCAGCAGGAAGACGATGGGCATCAGCGTGACGTCGAACAGCACGGCCACGCCGTAGTGTTTCATCTTCCGCATCGTCCGCCAGGCCGAGACCCGTACGGCGGTCAGCGGGTTGGGGTGGGAGGGGCGGATCTGACTGGTGAGGGCCTTGCGCAGGGCGTCGGCCGGCACGCCCGGGGTGGCCGTCGTCTCGGAAATGAGGGTCATGCCGCGTCCTCCTGGTCGGTGTTGCCGTCTTCCGCACGGCGGCCGGTCAGGGCGAGGAAGACCTCGTCGAGGCTGGGCCGGCCGAAGGCGAAGTCCGAGACGGCGATCTCTGAGCGGGCCAGCTCGGCCAGGGCTCGGACCACCCTGTCGTTGTCGTCGGTCCGCACGGAGAGCGAGAACGGGTCGGACTCCTGGAAGACCGGCGAGGCGAGGACCCGGGTGAGTAGTTGGGCGGCCTCGGGGCGTTCTTCGGCATTGACGAGCCGTACGTGCAGGGCTCCGGTGCCGACCGACGACTTGAGCTCGCCCGTGGTGCCCTCGGCGATGACCCGGCCGTGGTCGATGACGGCGATCCGGTCGGCCAGTTGGTCGGCCTCGTCCAGATACTGCGTGGTGAGCAGGATCGTGGTGCCCAGGGCCACCATGGCCCGCACGCTGTCCCACACCTGGTTGCGGCTGCGCGGGTCGAGTCCGGTGGTCGGCTCGTCCAGGAAGAGCAGGTCGGGGGTGATGACGAGGCTGGCGGCGATGTCGAGCCGGCGGCGCATACCCCCGGAGAAGGTCTTGGACTGCCGTCCGGCGGCATCCGTGAGGTCGAAGGCCGCGAGCAGTTCCTCGGCCCGGTCCGCCGCCTGTGCGCGGGAGAAGCCCAGCAGCCTGGCGAGCAGAGTCAGGTTCTCGGTGGCGGTGAGATCCTCGTCGATCGAGGCGAACTGGCCGGTGAGGCTCACCCGGCTACGCACCGCGTCGGCCTCCTTGACCACGTCGTGCCCGAGTACCCGGGCGGTTCCGCCGTCGGGGGTCAGCAGGGTGGACAGCATCCGGATCGTCGTCGTCTTGCCCGCGCCGTTGGGCCCCAGCACGCCGTACACGACGCCCTGGGGGATGGCCAGGTCGACGCCGTCGACGGCACGGTTCTCACCGAAGACTTTGACGAGGCCCGACGTCTCGATGGCAAGAGTGGATTGCGAACTCAATCTGTGACTCCTTGGTCCTGATGCGCCGCGAGGGGCTGCGCGCCACGACTGGCGCACCGGCAGAGCCCCGAGGACGGGAGGGAGGAAAAGGACGGCACTCCGGGTCATTAATCAAATTTGACCACCGCCTCAAGCTAGGGCACGGACGGCCGACTATGCAAGTTTGATTAGTGAAGTGTGCGAAGGTCCGTCAGTTCACCTACGGCTCGACAGGAGACCGCCAGGCTCCCGGCATCCCGAAGGCGCGCTCATGCTCGCCCGCCATCTCGTACTCCCCGGACGTCACCCGTTCCAGCAGGTCACGGGTCCATTCCACGCCCAGGTCGACATACCGCCTCCGCATCGTCCACAGCTCGCCCAGATGCGGTGGCAGCCCCCCAGCGTCGGCCGCCTGAGGCTCCTTGCGCAGCACCGCGCGCTGTGCCTCCAGGTCAGCCAGCCGCGTGGAGAGCGCCGAGACGGCACGGTCACGGGTGAGCGCAGGCATCAGTGCGAGGCCTGCGCTGAGCATGTCGTCACGGTGCTCGGGCCGTTCCAGGGCGTCGACGAGCAGCCGGAAGAACTCCTTGTCCCCCTCGGGGGTCAAGCTGTAGTCCACCCGCCCCGGCCAGTCCGCGATCTCGGTGGCCTCCAGCAGGCCGCCCTTCGCCAGCTGCCGCAGGGCGTGATAGATCGAACCGGGTTTGACGTTGGCCCAGGCGTCAATCCCCCAGGACAGCAGCTCGGCCCGGACCCGGTAGCCATGTGCCCTGCCGAAGCCGCGTACCACCCCGAGGACCAATAGCCTCGTCGCCGTCATCGTCATCCCGTTCTCTCTGGTGCGGCGATCCGCCTGCCTGCCGCCCGCCTGCGCGTCAGCATAGTGAGCGGCCCGGGGCGCGGCGGAGGGCGCCCGGACGCAGGCTGATCCAGAAGAGACACCCTGGCCCGGGGGCGCGGAGCACGCCCGCACCCCCGGGCTCCCGCCGGTGGACCGGCAAACCGGCGGCTGGACATCCGGGCAGGTCAGGCGCTGGCTTCCAGCTCCGCCTTCGGAACGTCCGGCAGCTTGCCCAACTGGACGAGCAGGGGGCGCATGTTGATGACGTCCCAGTGCTCCACGACCTTGGCGTCGGCGAAGCGCAGCTCCTCCACCAGGTGCCAGCTGACGCGCTGTCCGGTCGGTTTCACGCCCATGAACTCGTTCTGACGGGTGGCGGTCACGGTGATGCGCAGGACGACCCGGTCATCCTCGGCTGTGATGCTCTTCACTTCGAGCTAGAGATCGGGGAACGCCTTCAGCCCCGCCTCCATGAGTTTGATCATGTCGGCGGAACTCACCTCGGCGTCCTCGGAGTAGTGCACGATGTCCGGCGACCAGTGCTTGATGATCCCGCTCAGGTCCCATCGGTTCCAGGCGGCGACCATCTCCAGACACAGCGCCTTGCGCTCGGCCAATGACATGGTGATTCCTCACAGTCTCGCGGACGATGTCACGCCAGACTGCGCACCGTTCCCGTTGAGAGGAACAAACGGTCGGCGATGGTCGCGGTGCCCTCGCCCGCGGCGGCGAGCCGGAGGACTTCCAGTTCACGCGGGGCCAACGGCTGAGTCACGTCTTCGAGTGCCGTGATGGCCAGTTGAGGGTCGACGACCCGCTTCCCGGCGGCCACCGCCCTTATGGCGCCGACGAGTTGGGCGGGGTTGGCGTCCTTGCACAGGAATCCGGAGGCGCGGGTGGCCAACGCCCGGCGCAAGGTGCTGGGGTTGCCGAGCCCTGTGAGCATGAGGATCCGGCAGTCGGGTACGGCGGTACCGAGCGCGGCGGCGGCGGTGATGCCGTCCATACCGGGTAGACCGATGTCGAGTACGGCCACATCCGGTCGCAGTGCGCGCGCCTTCGGAACGATCTCATCGCCGCGACCGACTTCGGCGACCACATCGAAATCGGTCTCCAACGCCAGGAGTTCGGCCAACGCTCTGCGTAACATCGCCATGTCCTCGGCGATCAGAATCTTCAGCACGGCCCCTCTCACATCGGCCGTCTCCAAGACACCCGCGCTCCATACTCTCACCCAGAAAGCCGGATCACAGCTTGGAATCGCCCAACACCCCAGCCACCAACCAGGGCGATCGCAAAGTCTGATGTTCTTGGAATGCTGGCGGTCGGCGAGCGCCCAAGCACGGCGGAGATCGCCGACCCAACCGCCCGGACCAAGTACAAGGTCGACCTGCTCGCCATTGCCCCGGAGAGCGCCCTCAAAACCCGCGAGCCGCCATCGCGCTGATCGGCGAGGCCAAGGCCACCGTCCTCGCCGGCTGCGGGACACTGTGGCGTTCCACGCCTGATCCCCATGTGCCCGAGTGGTTCATCGCGGCGATGGTCCTGCCGCTCGTGGTCGGCACCGCGGTGACGGTCGCTGCCGCCGTGCGCGACCGGAGGCGTTGACGTCTTCGGTCTCACGCCTCGTGCAGCCGGTCCCGCATCCGCTCAACCGTCTGGCAGATCCGCAGAGCGGTGCCCGCGGCGGCGGCGTGTCCCTGCCGGTCGAGCAGGCGGCCCAGCAGATTCCAGCCCCCGGCCTGCTCCGGCGCCAGGACCAGCGCCGGGACCAGCGCGGACAGCGCGGAGTCGACGTCTCCCTCAGCGGCGAGCTTCTCCGCGCGCAGTCCGTGCGCGAAGTCCAGCCAGGGGTAGCGGCCGAGTATCGCGTCCAGGGTCCGCAGATCCGGTGTGCGCGGGCCCTGTGCGAGGTGGGCCCACAGCTCCTTGTCGGTGACGGGCGTCGTCCGGTACGCGGCCGGGTCGTCCACCCGGCGGTGCGTGGGCCAGGGGTCGACCAGTGCGGTCACCGTGCGCCAGCTCGGCCGCAGCCACACCGCCGGCACCTGTGAGGCGTTCCTCAACACCTCCGGGAGCAGGGCCCGTTCACGGGCGAACCGGGCGCCGGTGGTGTCTCCGCGCCTGCGGAATCCCTCCTCCAGCTCGCGCGTGTACCTCACCGCTGCGCCCATGCCACCGATTTCGAGGGAAGTCCACAGCGCCGGGAAGTCCGCGTGCAACTCCTCGAACTGCGCGCGTACCGTCTTCAACCCGAGCGGCAGCCGGACCACCGCGTTCCGTAGTCCGCTCAGACAGACGACGCCGACGCAGGTGACCGCGGCCAGCGCCGCTGCCCAGGAGTCGAAGTCGGTGGCGGCGCGGACCTCGTCGAGCCGCGCGTACGCATACGTCAGCAGCCAGTTCACCGCTCGCTGCGCCGGCCGGCTGAGCGTCTGCACGGGCTCCTCGGGCCAGTCGAGGGGACCGCTCACCCACTGGTCGGGCGAAGCGGGCAGTACTCCGCCGGTGAAGACCCGGGTCAGGGCGTCGGCGGACGCCGTCTCCTCCCCCGCCGCCCGCAGCAGCAGCGCGACGGCGTCGCCGGCCGCGGACACGTCCACCACCTGCCCGGTGGTGGCCAGCTCGACGATGAACCGCACCGCGGCCGGGACGGCGTCCGGTGCGTCGGTGGCGACGCAGTGCCACAGCGCCGCACGAACAAGCCGGTCGATCAGCACGACCCGCCGCCCCTCGGCCTGCTCCGGGGTGTCCACCTCGTCCTCGCCGGGGCCCGCGACCTGCCAGCGGACGAACAGCTCGCTGACCCACTGGCTCGGCGTGTGCTGCGGCCAGCGCGCCGTGTATCCGGCGAACGGTGCTCCGGCCTGCGCGGCCGGCCCGGAGACGACGAACGGGAGGTCCGCCGCGAAGCGCAGCCCGATCCCCTCCTCTGCCAGCAAGGTCAGCGCGAGCAGTGCGCGGTGCCGTCGCCGCCGGTACCCGATCGAGGGCGGGGCCATCCGGTGGAAGTCCAGGGCCGTTGTCTGCTGCCCCGCGAGCCGCGCCTCCGCGAGCAGCGTGTCGATGATCTCCAGCAGCGGCCCGGCACCCGGCGTCGGGGCCGTGACCAGCGGGGTCCCGCTCAAGAGGTCAGTCCCGTCAGGCCGATGGTGGTGACGATGTCACCGAGGTTGGCACGCGTGGTGTCGAACGCCCGAAGCAGCCACTCCCGTGCCGAGATCCGATCCGTCCGCACATGCTCGATCCCGAGCCGGTACAGCTCCAGCCCCAGGTCGTCCAGGTACTTGCCTGGTTTGGCCGTGGCGCTGACGTGGCCGATCAGCGCCAGCACCCGGCGCAGGCGCTGCCGTACCGCACGTTCGTTGTCCAGCTCGCCGAGGGGCAGATACAGCGCCTCGGACTCCTCGGCCAGGTCGTCCAGGACGACCAGCCCCGGCAGCGGTGGCGTCGGCCGCCCGTTGAACAGCGCCCGGACCATCCGGTAGGAGGGGTGGACGCCGACGTCCAGGTCCACCCAGGAGCGCAGCGAGTCGGCCCCCACCGGCACCGCGATGGGGGCGGGCTCGTCGAGCGTGAACAGCACCAGCACATCGGGGCCGCTGTCGTCGGCCAGCGTGCCCGCGCGCACGTAGTCGGCGACCTCGATGTCGCGGCTGTGGAACGCGAGGAAGCAGTACGCCCGGGCGAACTCCCGCAGCCGTCGGACGTTCTCCGGCCGCAGCAGCTCGTTCAGGGCCCGGATGTTCCCGGTCTGGTTCCGGACGTCCGCTGCGGCTTCTTCGAGCAGAGCCGCCAGGGACAATACGTACATTGGCTCCCCCGTAGCGTCGAACCCCAGGTACTCCAACAGGCCTTCACTCGGCCGTCATTGAGCACGATAGCCGCTCTTCGCGCGGAGTCGCCGGGGACTCCTCGGTCACCTCCAGGTCATGTTGATCTCCCGCCCGAAATTGACGTAGCCGGCCCGCTGGAAGGCGTTCGCCATGGGGACGTTGCCGAGGTCCGTGGCCGCTCGGATACGGGGGACGCCCTGCTGGGCCAGGATGCGGGTGCCTTCGGCGAGGATGTCGTCGATGTAGCCGTTGCCGCGGTGCTCGGGAAGCACCGCGAGGTAGGCGACGACCGGGTTGTAGCCGTTGTGCGCCGGGACGACGAATCCCACCGGCTCCGTGGTGGGCAGCACCGCGACGCGCCACCAGTCGCTGGGGCTGGTGTAGCGCGCGAGTTCTTCCTCGTAGTGCCGGGTCGCCGCTTCGAGGGGAGACATCTCGGTGAGGGCATGACGGCTGTGTGCGTCCAGCGTGCCGTCCAGGACCCGCGTCATGAGGGCCGGCAGTTCGGCGCTGTCGTGAGGGGGCCGGAAGGCAAGGCGTCCGCTCGGCTCGGGAATCGGAGTTCCCGGACGCCATTCCAGGCGGAGCCGCTCGACGAACAGCGTGGCGCCGGTGCGCTCCAGAATCGTCATACGGTCCTGGACTACGCGTCCGGTGTCATCCCTGTCGCGCCAGTCGGGCGGGGTCATGCGGCTGTACTCGGGTAGGGGAGATCCGCTCGGGAGGGTGGCGGACACAGCGGTGCGCAGGAGCCGTACACCGATCTCCACCCGGTCGGGGGCCGGGAGGCCGTCGTCGACATCCAGGATGTCCAGGAGGGCCGGCGCATCGTCTCCCGGCCGGCTCCACCAGGCCGCCCTGGCCAGCAGCCGGTCCCCGCGCAGGGCCATCCACATCCATCCCGGCCGACGGCGGCCCTGGGCGAGATCGTCCGCCAGTTCCTCGTTGAGGAGATAAGGCAGTTGAGAAAAGAGGTCGAGTTCCTCGCGTCCGGTGATCGGACGCATGGTCAGGGTGTTCGGTTCCACGGTTGAGGCACACTCCGGTGAAGGGCGCCCGTCCGTTCCGGGTCAGGCGCGGTGCGCGGCCCGGGAAGAGACAAGCGCGGTGATCATGGGGGTCATCGGCTTACTCCTCCTCTCGTCGTCATGGTCCTGCGGCCGTGGCGCGCCGAGGATCCAGCGATAGAGCTATCCCACAACGGGGCACGCAGGCAAACCGTTTCCGCTCCGAGGACGCTCGTCCCCGCCGCAGGTCAGCAACCGCCGCGTACGGCTTCGAGCTTGCTCTCCTTCTGTGCCGTGTGGGAGGGTCCACGAGTTCTCAGCGTGTACGCCTGTCATCGACGAAGGACTGAGGCCAATGATCCCGGCGTCCCCCAGCGGCCGCCGCCGGCACTGAGCCGTCTGTCCAGAGGCAGCGACCCCGGTGCCCCTTGCGCCAGAGACGGGCGGTGGCGTCCTCGCAGTGTCGATGCAGAGTGTGCGGCGGATGCGGACGGTCGTGGGGGACGCCGAGCGGACGGCCGGGCCCCGTCAGGACAGCGCGTCCGAGAGGCGGACGAAGGTGTGGCCGGTCGTCAGCAGGTGGGGTACGGCCGCGGCGATCCCCCGCGCGGTGCCGCCTTCGGGATGGTTCATGTGGCACAGCACGATGGATCCGTCGTGGGCGGACGCGACGGCGGTATGGACCTGTTCCGGGGTGAAGGTGGCGCCTCCGTCGCCGTTGACGGAGAAGCTGACGAAGCGCTCCCCGAGGTCGGTCACGATCCGTGCCGCGATGTCGTCGCAGTACGCGGTGCCGGACCGGAAGAAGCGCGGCGGTGCGCCCAGCAGCCCGGTGAGCTTGGCCTGGTTGCCGGCGATCTCGTCGTACACCTCGGCGGGGTTGCGGGTGCCGGGGATGCCGTAGGCGGAGCGACCGGTCACCGACAGCGGGCGGTGCCGGGTGCCGTGGTTGGCGATCTCGAACAGCGGGTCGGCGGCCAGCCGGTGGAACACCGACGGGTTGGCGTCGATCCAGCGGGAGTTGAGGAAGAGGGTCGCCGGTACCTTCCGCTCGCGGAGGAAGTCGATCAGTGCCCGGTCGTAGCCACTGCCGCCGGGTCCGCCACAGGCGTCGAAGGTCAGCGCGACGGCGCGTCTGCCGGACGGGAGCGCGTGCACCACTCCGGGCGCGTCGAAGCCCCAGGTGTGGGGTACGGCGTGGCGGTATCGGGCGACGATCTCCGCGCGGCTGACCGTGGGTGCCGTCGCCGACGGGCCGGCGGAGGGGGTGCCCTTGGCGGGCGCCACGGGGACGGTGGGGGCGGTGGGCGAGCCGGGCGCGGGTGTCGTTGCACCCGATGCGCTCTTCCCCGGGCCCGAGCAGCCGGCGAGCACGCCTCCCGCCATGGCAGCCAGTAGTGCCCGGCGCCTGGGTGTCATCCGCTCCCCCACCTGGTCGAAGGCCGATCGACGGGAGCCGACACCCGCCTCGGCCACCGTACGGGGTGGAAGGGGCGCGACCGGGAAGGAGAGGGACAAGAGATCGCCAATGATCTTTTGTGGATCATTTGCTGTGTCGTCCGGGCCGCCATGGACGGTGGCGGCCCCTTCCTCCTCGTGCCGTCGGGCCCGCTGTTCGGCCGCAAGCCGAACCCGATCCCCGGTGCGCGATGCCAGGCGATGTGTCCGCCGATCCGGGCCGACAGCCGACACTGTGTCGGCGGATGAGCCGTGGACGATCCCGCTAGGGTCGCGCCATGACCCACAGCTTCGTAGTCCACATCCCCGACGCCGAGCTCGAACCAGAGCCGCTCGACCCGGCGCAGGTCGTCTCCGGCACGCCGGAGGTGACCGGCAAGGTGATCTGGGAGTCGGCGGACGGCCGACAGGTGCGGGGCATCTGGCAGATCACACCCGGCGTCGTGACCGACACCGAAGCGAACGAACTGTTCGTGGTGATCAGTGGTTCCGCGACGATAGAGGTCCAGGGAGGCCCTACACTGCGCGTCGGGCCGGGCGACATGGCGGTGCTGCGCGAGGGTGACCGCACGACCTGGACGGTGCACGAGACGCTCCGCAAGGCGTACGCGATCAGCCCACCGCCTCCCGGTAGGTGACAGAAGGTCCTGGAGGCCTTCCGTCACCTCGGCTCCGACCGGCTTTCGCGCTCCGCTTGCGGGTCGTGTCCCCTTACGGCCCTGCGGAAGCCGATCGGGGACTGACCGGTGCGCTGGTGGAAGTACTTGTTGAACTGCGTGGGATTGGGGAAGCCCAACTGGTCGGCGATCTGGGCCGCGGTCCGGTCGCTGTGCGCGAGCAGGCGCTTGGCCTCCAGTACGACCCTGCGGTCGATGAATTCCTTGGCGCCCAGGCCGGCCGCGGCGAGAGTGGCCCGGGACAGGGTGCGCGCGGAGTAGCCGAGCAGGTACGCGTAGTCCTCCACCCGTCGGGTGCGGGTGAAGTCCTTCTCGAGCGCGTCGCGAAACCGCAGGTATGTCTCGTCGGGTTCGGGCACGGGGCTGCCGACCGGCGTGGTGAGGTGGGCGAGGCGGAGCACGAGGACGGACAGCAGGTGGCGCAGGGCGGTCGTGTGCACCTCCAGGGGCAGCCGCCCGAGCGCGTGGAACTCGCGGGTGAGGTGGTCCGCGGCCATGCGCAGGGCTTCGGCGTCGTCACCCACCGGCATGCTGAGCACCGGCGCATGCGGGTCCTCCACATGCGCGGCGGCGGCGGTGGCCGCGTCCAGGAAGTCCCGTCGGAACAGGATCAAGGTGCCCTCGGCCCGTGTCGGGTCGCCCCATTGGTGCACCTGTCCCGGCCGCACCCACAGCCAGGAACCGGGCCGCAGGGTGTACCCCGTGAAGTCCACGGTCGTCCTGAGGTCACCGGAGGTGAGGGTGAGCAGGTGGTGGAAGTCGGGGCGCTGCGGCCTGGCCAGGGCCTCCGGCAGGACCCTGCGGCGCAGATCGGCCAGCGGCATCACCTCCACACCGGTGGGCGTGCCGGGCGGTGCCGCGAACGGGATCTCGGGAATGTCCCGAGTCATAGGATGTCCATTTCTGACCATGAGCAGTCGAAATTCTAGCCCTCTCCGGGCGCAGCCACGCCCTACGGTGGACGCGCCACGGGCGCCAGGCTGCACGCCGACGTCCCCGACACCGATGCCCTGGACGCCGCCGCCCTGAGCCCGCACCTGTCCCCCGCCACCGTCCGCTTCTCCGCCCCGCCCGATCCGGCATCCGGATGCGAAGGGAGCACGTGCCGAAGGGATTCGACCACATGAGCGCCGACGACGACGTGCGGTCCACCGGTCTCACGGCTGCGCGTGCGGGTACGACTGCGGCCGCGGGTACGGCTGCGCCCGAAGCCAAGGCCCGTCCCCGTAACCGCACACTCCTTCCGCCGGAGCCCCTGATGCCCATGCCCTCTGCCTCCACCGCCCTGCCACTCGCCTCGTACCGCGCCGCCATCGCCCTGGACGAACCGTTCCGGCCCAGTGCCCCGCCCGCTGCGGCCGACCACCTGGGTGAAGCGGCCCGCATCGCGCTGCGGGCCCTCGCCCATGACGCGGCCATCGCCCGGCTGGGCCTGTCCCTGACGGACGTGAACGGCTTCGGCGATGCCGACGCCCGACGGCTACTGCGCGCGCTGCTGACCGTACGCGCCGCGGAACCCCTGCCCGAGCAGACCGCGCAGGCACTCGACGCTCTGCTGGGCGGGGAGCGTCTGACCCACACCACCGTCGACGCGCGCCGACTCCCCAGCATCGGCCAGGAGTTCCCCGGCACGCCGTACTCGGCGGCCGACCGTACCGTGCTGTGGCTGGGCGACATCACCACACTCGGCGCCGACGCGATCGTCAACGCCGCCAACAGCGCCCTGCTGGGTTGCTTCCGCCCCCAGCATCCGTGCGTCGACAACGCCATTCACAATGCCGCCGGTCCACGTCTGCGCGAGGACTGCCACACCATCATGAGCCTGCAGAACGCGTCGGAACCGGTCGGCACGGCCAAGCTCACCCGCGGCTACCACCTCCCGGCCCGCTATGTCCTGCACACCGTCGGCCCGATTGTCGACGGCCCCGTGCGCCCATCGCACGAACAGGACCTGGCCGCCGCATACCGCTCCTGCCTCGACCTCGCCTCCGAGATCGAGACCATCCGCACCGTGTCGTTCTGCGGCATCAGCACCGGAGTCTTCGGCTTCCCCAAGGCCCCGGCCGCTCGCGTGGCCCTGCGGACCGTCGCCGACTGGACGGACGCTCATCCGGGGCGCCTCGACCGTGTGGTGTTCAACGTCTTCAGCGAAGACGACCGGGCGGTCTACCTCAACGCCTTGACCGAAGCCCTCTGACGTGCGTAGACGGGCGCTCCCGAGGCCCTCGGCCCTGCCCGGGCGGCTCCGGGGCGTTGTCGACCGCACCAGAGTGTGAGTGATTGATTACTCATGCACACGGCGGCGCGCATGAGCACGCACCTTGGGGTACCCCGCCGGGGGAATCGCCGCGTCGTGACGTGTAGGCGGGAGTGCAGCCTGCCACGGGGGCGGGGTGGTGACCGGGGCGGGGCCAACCGGGTTACTTTTCAGTTTGGAGGCACTCGGAGGGAGTACGGTCTGGCTCCCTTGCCGTGTCGTACAGGGTGCGGGGCGGGGGTCGGGTTGAGGGTGATCACGTTGCTGCTGCGGTCCCGCTGTGCCGGTGCGGTGCCGGCCTTCGCGGCGGCGGCGAAAGGACGACCTCTGATGCGAGTGACCCGGACCATGTTCGCCTCCGCGGCAGTTG